>NZ_JABSNQ010000002.1:819331-1292012 GCF_013266705.1 Rathayibacter sp. VKM Ac-2835
TACCGCCGGTATCGCTTCCTTCTCCGCCTTGCATCCGACCGCGCGGAGCCCCGCGGGTCGGTGGGTGTCCGCACGGCCGCCTGCGGCGTTGTCGTCGGGCGCGATACCGCCGGTATCGCTTCCTTCTCCGCCTTGCATCCGACCGCGCGGAGCCCCGCGGGTCGGTGGGTGTCCGCACGGCGATCCGCGGCGTTGTCGTCGGTTGCGATACCGCCGGTATCGCGTTCTCCTCCGCCTTGCGGCTCACCGCGCGGAGACCCGCGGGCGGTTCGGCTTCCGCACGGCCGCCTGCCGCGTTGTCGTGGGAACCATCGGACGCGCGATGGGGTCTGCACGTCTACCTTCGCCCCGTTCGGGTCTATTCGAGCGGGCCGTGGCCGTCGAGTGGACGCGTGCGGGGGTGTGCGCACGAGCCGGACCCCATGTCGAGTCTCTTCGGGGAGGCGGCTGCGGATCGATCCGCGAGTGGACGCATGCCGGGGCATGTACGAGTGCCGGCCCCCTGTTCGCGTCTGTTCGTGCGGCGCGTCGACGTCGAGTGGACGCGGAGCGGGCGAGTGCGGTCAGCGGGACGGGCGCCAGCCGCCGGCCAGCAGGGCTCGGCGGACGCGGTCAGCGCAGCCGTGGAGGTCCGCGTCGAAGGAGGCGGAGGCGATGCGCACGACGGTCCACCCGGCGGCGGCGAGGCGCTCGTAGCGGATCAGATCGCGGTCCCACTGTGCTCGGTCGGTGCGATGGTGGTCGCCCTCGTACTCGACGACCACCCGCCATCGGCGGAACAGCAGGTCGACCCGCCCGATCCTCCCGTCGGCGTCGAAGAGCTCCACGCCGGGCGGTTCCCGCGGCAGATCGAGCGGCCACAGCCGGGCGGCGGTGATGCCGCAGAAGACCGCACCCTCCATGACGGTCGCATACGCACGAGCGCGCTGCGCCACGGTCACGGCCTCGCCCGGGGGAACACGGACTCCCCGGAACGGTGCCTCGAGATCACTCGCGCGCAGCCGCTCGATCCCGACCCCCGCTGCCAGCGCTTCCCGCACCGAGAACGCCCGCCCCGCGAGCGCGGGAGGGAGGGGTGCGGGCCGCGGCATCGCGCCATCCTGCCCGAGGGTTGGAGAGGCCCGCTCGCGTTCTCCACAGGGCGCGAGCGAGTGGCCGCGGAAGGGCCCCTGCTTCTTGTTCAGACCCCATCGAGTGTCCGCTCGCGGCCTGTCCGCGGGTGGGCGGTGCGCTGCCAGACTGGAGCGCATGAGCAGCGGAGCCCGCAGAGTGATCATCGCGCCCGACTCCTTCAAGGGGTCGGCGACCGCCGTCGAGGTGGCGGAGGCGCTTGCCGAGGGCTGGCGCAGCGCGCGGCCCGGCGACGAGCTGGTGCTCGCGCCGATGGCCGACGGCGGCGAGGGCACGGTCGACGCGTTCGCGGTCGCGGTGCCGGAGGCGCGCCGCCACGCGCTCACCGTCACCGGCCCCGACGACCGCCCCGTCGAGACGGCCTGGCTGCTGCTGCCCGACGGCACCGCGGTCGTCGAGCTCGCCTCCGCGAGCGGCATCACGCTGCTCGACCCGCTGCGCCCGCTCACCGCGCACACCCGCGGCTTCGGCCGGGCGATCGCCGCCGCGCTCGACGCCGGCGCCCATGCGCTGCTTCTCGCGATCGGCGGCAGCTCGTCCACCGACGGCGGCGTCGGGGCGCTGCGCGAGCTCGGCGCGCGCTTCCTCACCGTCTCCGGGCACGAGCTCGGCGACGGCGGCGGCGCGCTGCACGAGCTCGCGGTCGTCGACCGACACGCGCTGCGGCCCGTCCCGGGCGGCGGCGCGCGCATCCTCAGCGACGTCACCAATCCGCTGCTCGGCGACTCCGGGGCCGCGCACGTCTTCGGGCCGCAGAAGGGCGCGACCGTCGACGACGTGCTCCGCCTCGACGACGGCCTCCGCCACCTCGCGGCGCACCTCGACGCCGACCCGGAGGAGGCGGGCACCGGCGCGGCCGGCGGCACCGGCTTCGGCCTGCTCGCCTGGGGCGCGCGCCTGGCCCCCGGCTCGGCCGCGGTCGGCGAGGCGCTCGGGCTCCCGGCGCTCGTCGCCGGCGCCGACGTGGTCCTGACCGGCGAGGGCCGCTTCGACGCGCAGTCGATGGCGGGGAAGGTGCCCTCCTACCTGCTCGGGCTCGCGGAGGCGGCCGGCGCCCGGGCGATGCTCGTCGCCGGGGCGATCCAGGCGCCGACCACCGCCTTCGCCGCGGCGGCCTCGCTGACCGAGGCGGCGGGCTCGGCGGCGGCGGCGATCGCCGACCCGCTGCCGCACCTGCGGACGGTCGCGGCGGAGCTCGCGCGCGCCTCCTGATCACCCGTCGAGAGCCCTCCTGCGGCCCGTGCTGCCCCGTCCCCAGGAACCCGTCCGCCGCGCCGCCTCGACCCGTCCGCAGCCCACTCGCGGGGCCGCCGATGTCGGTGGTCGGCCGTAGCGTCGACGTATGGCCCGCGACGTGCGACGACCCCCACATGTAGTGGTCCGATCGCGCCCGAGCACCCGCATGTCGGGCATGCCGACACGCCGGGGAGCGTTGTACCCAGGGAACCCGTCGCGACTGTCCACAGCGGTGGATAACTCGGCGAGATCCGCGTCCTTCCGCGGGTCCGCGGGCCCCGGCCTGTGGATGGACCGGGGGAGGACCGGTGGATAACTACACGGATGTAACTACTACTCCTAGTGGGCTGCCGCCGGGCCGCCCACTATATGTAGTATTGCTGAGCAGGTCGGGCCGAGAGGCCCACCGGCACCGCCGCTCGGTCGCCGAGCGCCCCGCACCACCCCACATCACAACTCCCCACGACCGCCTCCCCGCCCGCCCGGACCCCCGGCGCGGCACCGGATCCGGCCCTCGGGACACCTCCTTCCGAAAGGACGACACCCATGGCTGTGACGGTCTACACCAAGCCCTCCTGCGTGCAGTGCACCGCGACCTACCGGGCCCTCGACAGCAAGGGCATCGACTACGAGATCTTCGACCTCTCCGTCGACGAGAAGGCCCTCGACGCCGTCAAGGCGCTCGGCTACCTCCAGGCCCCGGTCGTCATCACGGACGACGATCACTGGTCCGGCTTCCGCCCCGACAAGATCTCCGCTCTCTGAGGCGTCTGATCGGCCATCTGCGGCGTTGTCGTCAGTCGCCGTAGCGCCGCTACGACTCCTTCCTCCGCCTTGCAGCTGACCGACCAGACGCCTCAGAGAGGGTCTGGTCAGGACACGGCGACGGAGGCAGAGCACACAGCTTCGCCGGTCCGGGTGCGCAGGTTCTGCCCCGGGCCGGCGGAGGATCCGCGGGAGCGGGTCCGCAAGCGCCCGCGAGGGCGGACGACGGAAGGACGGGGGAGGCGCGCGATGAGCGGACTCGTGTACTTCTCGAGCAGCTCGGGCAACACCCACCGCTTCATGCAGAAGCTCGGGCGGCCCGCGCAGCAGATCCCCCTGCACTCCCGGCGGGACGGCGCCGCGGTCGACACGCTCCACGTCGACGAGCCGTACGTGCTCGTCCTCCCCACCTACGGCGGGGGCAACGGCGGGGGAGCGGTTCCCAAGCAGGTCATCCGCTTCCTGAACGTCCCGCGCAACCGCGCCCTGCTCCGCGGCGTCATCGGCGCCGGCAACACCAACTTCGGCGAGGCCTACTGCCTCGCCGGCGACATCATCGCCCGCAAGTGCGAGGTGCCGCATCTCTACCGTTTCGAAGTATTCGGCACACCCGACGACGTCCGCGCCGTCGACGAAGGATTGGACTCGTTTTGGACGCAGCAGTGATCGACGCCCCCCGGGACGCCGCGCAGATGGACTACCACTCGCTCAACGCGATGCTGAACCTGTACGGCCCGAACGGGGAGATCCAGTTCGACAAGGACCGCGAGGCGGCGCGCGAGTACTTCCTGCAGCACGTCAACCAGAACACCGTCTTCTTCCACTCCCTCAAGGAGCGCCTCGACTACCTGGTCGAGAAGGAGTACTACGAGAAGGCCGTCCTCGACCAGTACTCGTTCGACTTCATCCAGGAGCTGAACGACCTCGCCTACTCGAAGAAGTTCCGCTTCGCGACCTTCCTCGGCGCCTTCAAGTACTACACGTCGTACACGCTGAAGACCTTCGACGGGAAGCGCTACCTCGAGCGCTTCGAGGACCGCGTCGTCATGTCGGCCCTCGGCCTCGCGCAGGGCGACGAGAAGCTGGCGATCGCCCTCGTCGAGGAGATCGTCGCCGGCCGCTTCCAGCCCGCGACCCCCACCTTCCTCAACACGGGCAAGGCCCAGCGCGGCGAGCTCGTCTCCTGCTTCCTCCTGCGCATCGAGGACAACATGGAGTCGATCGCCCGCGGCATCAACTCCGCGCTGCAGCTCTCCAAGCGCGGCGGCGGCGTCGCCCTCTCGCTCTCCAACATCCGCGAGGCCGGCGCGCCGATCAAGCAGATCGAGAACCAGTCCTCGGGCATCATCCCCGTGATGAAGCTCCTCGAGGACAGCTTCAGCTACGCGAACCAGCTCGGCGCCCGCCAGGGAGCCGGCGCGGTGTACCTCTCGGCGCACCACCCCGACATCCTGCGCTTCCTCGACACCAAGCGCGAGAACGCGGACGAGAAGATCCGCATCAAGACGCTCTCCCTCGGCGTCGTCGTGCCCGACATCACGTTCGAGCTCGCGAAGAACAACGAGGACATGTACCTCTTCTCGCCGTACGACGTCGAGCGCGTCTACGGCCTGCCCTTCGGCGACATCTCGATCTCCGAGAAGTACCGCGAGATGGTCGACGACCCGCGCATCAAGAAGACCAAGATCTCCGCGCGCGAGTTCTTCCAGACCATCGCGGAGATCCAGTTCGAGTCGGGCTACCCCTACATCGTGTTCGAGGACACGGTGAACAAGGCGAACCCGATCAAGGGCCGCATCAACATGTCCAACCTGTGCTCCGAGATCCTCCAGGTCAACACCCCGACGACCTACAACGAGGACCTCTCCTACAACAGCATCGGCAAGGACATCTCCTGCAACCTCGGCTCGCTGAACATCGCGCTGACGATGGACTCGCCGGACTTCGGCCGCACCATCGAGACCGCGATCCGCGGCCTCACCTCGGTGTCCGACCAGTCGCACATCACCTCGGTGCGCTCGATCGAGGACGGCAACGACAAGTCGCACGCCATCGGCCTCGGCCAGATGAACCTGCACGGCTACCTCGCCCGCGAGCGGATCCACTACGGATCCGAGGAGGGCATCGACTTCACCAACATCTACTTCTACTCGGTGCTCTTCCACGCCCTGCGCGCGTCGAACAGCATCTCGATCGAGCGCGGCACCACCTTCGAGGGCTTCGCCGACTCGAAGTACGCCTCGGGCGAGTTCTTCGACACCTACACCGAGAAGGAGTGGACGCCCGCCACCGAGCGCGTCTCCCGCCTCTTCTCCGAGGCCGGCATCGCCGTCCCCACCCAGGACGACTGGCGCGCGCTCAAGGCCTCGGTCATGGAGCACGGCATCTACAACCAGAACCTGCAGGCCGTCCCGCCGACCGGCTCGATCTCGTACATCAACAACTCGACGTCCTCGATCCACCCGATCGCGTCGAAGATCGAGATCCGCAAGGAGGGCAAGCTCGGCCGCGTCTACTACCCGGCGCCGTTCATGACGAACGACAACCTGGAGTACTACCAGGACGCGTACGAGATCGGCTACGAGAAGATCATCGACACCTACGCCGCGGCGACGCAGCACGTCGACCAGGGCCTCTCGCTGACGCTGTTCTTCAAGGACACCGCGACCACCCGCGACATCAACCGCGCGCAGATCTACGCCTGGCGCAAGGGCATCAAGACCATCTACTACATCCGTCTCCGCCAGCTCGCGCTGGAGGGCACGGAGGTCGACGGCTGCGTCAGCTGCATGCTGTAACGTCCCCCGTCGATCCCCCGACAGTCTCGAACGACCTATCCGCACGAAGAAGAGATCATGACTCCCCCTGAGAAGCTCAAGCTGGTCAGCCACGTCGACGCCATCAACTGGAACCGCATCCAGGACGACAAGGACGTGGAGGTCTGGAACCGCCTCACGAGCAATTTCTGGCTGCCCGAGAAGGTCCCGCTGTCCAACGACATCCAGTCGTGGAACACGCTGACCCACGACGAGCAGCAGCTCACGATGCGCGTGTTCACGGGTCTGACCCTGCTCGACACCATCCAGGGCACGGTCGGCGCCGTCTCGCTGATCCCCGATGCGCTCACCCCGCACGAGGAGGCCGTCTACACGAACATCGCGTTCATGGAGTCGGTGCACGCGAAGTCGTACTCCTCGGTGTTCTCGACCCTGTCGAACACCCAGGACATCGACGAGGCGTTCCGCTGGTCGGTCGAGAACCCGAACCTGCAGAAGAAGGCGTCCATCGTCATGGACTACTACCGCGGCGACGACCCGCTGAAGCGGAAGGTCGCCTCCACGCTGCTCGAGTCGTTCCTCTTCTACTCGGGCTTCTACCTGCCGATGTACTGGTCCTCGCGCGCCAAGCTCACCAACACCGCGGACCTGGTGCGCCTGATCATCCGCGACGAGGCCGTGCACGGCTACTACATCGGCTACAAGTTCCAGAAGGGACTCGAGCTGGTCGACCAGGCCAAGCGCGACGAGATCAAGGACTACACGTTCTCGCTGCTCTACGAGCTCTACGACAACGAGGCGCAGTACACCCAGGACCTCTACGACCAGCTCGGCCTGACCGAGGACGTCAAGAAGTTCCTGCACTACAACGCCAACAAGGCCCTGATGAACCTCGGCTACGAGCCGATGTTCCCCAAGCAGGTCACCGATGTGAACCCCGCGATCCTGTCGGCCCTCTCGCCCAACGCGGACGAGAACCACGACTTCTTCTCGGGCTCCGGCTCCTCCTACGTGATCGGCAAGGCCGTGAACACCGAGGACGAGGACTGGGACTTCTAGGCGTCGACACCACGTCCCGGCCTCCACGGCGAACGGCTCCTCCCCTCCGGGTGAGGAGCCGTTCCTCGTCTCCGCGGTCGGTGCGCGGAGGCTCTTCGCGTCAGCCGTTCCCGCAGCGCCGCGAGCGGGGTGGAGCTGCTCAGAGCGGTACTGCCTCCTGGCGTATCGCGCGGACGACCTCGTTGTCGCAGTCGTCGACGACGACGTCGACCGGGAAGCCGAGCAGCTCCGCAGCCCGACCGCGGAAAGCCGCGAGACCGAGGAAGTCGACGGCTGGATCTGCGGCGACGAGCAGATCGATGTCGCTGTGCTCATGATCGGTGCCGCGGACCGTCGAGCCGAAGACGCGGACGTCGTGCAGTCCGTGCTCGGCCGCGAGGGCCCGCACCTGGTCGGCGAGCAGTTCTAGAGCCAGCGAGGGACGAAGGCGCGCCGCCTTCAGAATCCGAGTGAGCTGCTTCGGGCCCACCCGTCGCGTTCCGGACTCGATCGCAGTGAGATCGGACGGCCGGAGTCCGGCGGCGAGGGCGAGCGCGTCCTGCGACAGGCCGATGTCCTCGCGGGCGCGGCGCACCACCGCTGAGGTGTCGAGCGAGTCTCTCTGCACGTCCGACACGGTAACGGCCGAAGGAACGTCAAGGCGAAGTGGCGCGAGGCCTCTCGTCGACGGGCCGGTCCCTGCCGATCGAGGAGTCGCTCCGCGCCGCACGACGAGCGGCGTCCCGCTGGTCGAGTAGCCCCGCAGAGGCGAGTCACATGCTGGTCGAGTAGCCCCGCGGGGACGTATCGAGACCCACCGTCGTCAGAAGGGTGGGTCTGCAGACCGTCGTGCGACGCTGGTGGATCTCGAAACGCCCGCTGCGCGGACTACTCGATCAGCATGAAGCGCGGCCACCACGACTTGTCGGCGCGTTCACCTCAGCGGCAGGCGCATGACCACGCGCGGGAAGCCGTTCAGCACCGAGGTGGTGTCCGCCGCATGCGAGAAGCCGGCCTTCTCGAAGAGGGCGCGGGTGCCGACGTAGGCCATCGTCTGCTCCACCTTCGCGCCGGCGTTGTCGACGGGGTAGCCCTCGATCGCGGGGGCGCCGTGCTCGCGGGCGAAGCCGACGGCGCCGGCGAGCAGGGCGTGCGAGATCCCGCGCCTGCGGAAGCCGGGGCGGACGCGGATGCACCAGACGCTCCAGACGTCCAGGTCGTCGACGTGCGGGATCCTCCGGTTCTTCGCGTAGCTCGTGTCGGCCCGGCGGTGCACGGCGGCCCAGCCCGCCACCTCGCCGCCGTCGTAGGCGAGGACGCCGGGCGGCGGGTCCTGCGCGACGAGCTCGCGCATCCGCTCGCCGCGGGCCGGGCCGCGCAGGGCGTTGTTCTCGGCGGAGGAGAGCAGGCGGTAGCTCAGGCACCAGCACACGCTCGCATCGGGCCGCTTCGGGCCGTTCATCGTCGCCAGATCGTCGAAGACGGCGGCGGGGCGCACCTCGATCGTCATGGCGGCAGCCTCCCACCGCGGCGTCTCCCCGGCAAGGAGTGCGATTCACCACTCCGGCGCATGAATCGCACCAGCGCCCCCTGTTGGACGGCGCACAGGCGGCGCCCGTACCGTGGTCGAGGTATCCAACGAAGGAGCACTCCCTTGAAGCACGTCCCCCTCGGCGCCTCCGGCCTCGACTCCCCGAACGTCGTCCTCGGCCTCATGCGCATCCCCGACATGACCGACGATGCCATCCGCGACCTCGTCCGCACCGCGCGCGACTCCGGCATCGACTTCTTCGATCACGCCGACGTCTACGGCGGCGAGCTGCACCGCTGCGAGGAGCGCTTCGCCGAGGCGCTGGCGCTCACTCCGTCCGAGCGCGAGCAGGTCGTCCTGCAGACCAAGGCCGGCATCGTCGGCGACGGCCCGTACTTCGACTTCTCCTACGAGCACCTGATGCAGTCGGTCGAGGGCTCGCTGAAGGCGCTGCGCACCGACTACATCGACGTGCTCCTCCTGCACCGCCCCGACGCGCTGGTCGAGCCCGACGAGGTCGCCCGCGCCTTCGACGAGCTGCACGCGGCCGGCAAGGTCAAGCACTTCGGCGTCTCCAACCAGACGCCGTACCAGATCGAGCTGCTGAAGAAGTCGCTGAACCAGCCGATCGTCGCGAACCAGCTGCAGCTCTCGATCACGCACTCGCCGATGATCGCCCAGGGCGTGGCGTCGAACATGCTCGCCGAGGACCAGTCGGTCATGCGCGACGCGGGCATCCTCGACTACTGCCGCCTCAACGACATCACCGTGCAGGCCTGGTCCCCGTTCCAGAGCGGCTTCTTCACCGGCGTCTTCCTCGACAACCCCGAGTACGGCGAGCTGAACGCGGTCCTCGACCGCCTCGCCGCGAAGTACGACGTCCCGCCCCTCGCCGTCGCGACCGCCTGGATCACCCGCCACCCGGCGAAGATGCAGGTCGTCCTCGGCACGACGAACGAGCAGCGCGTGCGCGATGCAGCCCTCGGCTCCGACCTGCCGCTCACGCGGCCGGAGTGGTACGAGCTGTTCCGCGCCGCGGGCCACATCGTCCCCTAGAGCTCCCACCCCGGAGAAACGCGCGTCGGCGCACAGGGAGGCACGGACCGGACAGGGTCCGTGCCTCCTCTTCGTCTGCCCCCCTCCGCGAGATGCCACTTGCGTACGCGACACGCCGTGGAAGGCGTGCACAAGTGGCATCTCGCGGGCGGGAATAGGCGAGGGGCCCCTGCGTTGAACTTGAGTGCAAGTGACTCAACTCTTTCAGGAGGACTGGTGCCCGACAACTACAACGAGGCCGGAGCGAGCTCGTTCGACGACTTCCTCGCCCGCTACCTCGACGGTGAGCGCGCCCGCGCGGCGCGGTCCATCGACCTCAGCCGCTTCCTCAGCGCACGCACTCAGAGCATCCTGCAGTCCGCAGGGCGCTTCGCCCTCGAGCGCGGCCAGACCGAGCTCGACGCCCTGCACGTGCTGCGGGTCCTCGTCGACGACGAGGCCGTGTCGCAGGCGGTCCGCCGCATCGGCGTCGACCCCGGCGCCATCGCGACCGCCACGGAGGCGCGCCTGCCGCAGGCGAGCGAGGCCCCGGCCTCGCAGAACGCGGCGACCATCACCCCGAGCGCCCAGCGCGCGCTCTTCCACTCCTACCAGGTCGCCCGCTCCAGCGGCTCGACCTACATCGACCCCGAGCACCTCTTCTTCGCGCTCGTGCTCGGCCAGGACGCGCCCGCCGGGCAGGTCCTCGCCCGCGCGGGCGTGACCGCCGAGGCGCTCACCCAGGGCCTGCGCGAGACCGTCGCCGGCGAGCAGTCCGTCCCCGAGCAGGGCGCGCCCGCGTCCGAGACCCCGATGCTCGACAAGTTCGGCACCGACCTGACCGAGCTCGCCCGCGAGGGCCGGCTCGACCCGGTGATCGGCCGCTCCGACGAGATCGAGCAGGCCGTCGAGATCCTCAGCCGCCGCACCAAGAACAACCCGGTGCTCGTCGGCGAGGCCGGCGTCGGCAAGACCGCGGTCGTCGAGGGCCTGGCCCGCGCGATCGTGGCCGGCGAGGTCCCGGAGCAGCTGCGCGACAAGCGCGTCGTCTCGCTCGACCTGCCCGCCATGCTCGCGGGCACCCGCTACCGGGGCGATTTCGAGGAGCGCCTCACCACGACGATGGACGAGATCGCGGCTCACTCGGGCGAGCTGATCGTCTTCATCGACGAGGTGCACACCGTCGTCGGCGCCGGCGGCGCGGGCGAGGGCGGCATGGACGCGGGGAACATCCTCAAGCCGCGGCTGGCCCGCGGCGAGCTGCACCTCATCGGTGCGACCACGCTCAAGGAGTACCGCACCATCGAGAAGGACCCGGCCCTCGAGCGCCGGTTCCAGCCGGTCCGCATCGGCGAGCCGAGCATCGAGGACGCCGTGGCGATCCTGCACGGCCTCCGCGGCGCCTACGAGGAGCACCACCGCGTCGCCTTCACCGACGACGCCCTGCGCGCCTCCGTCGAGCTCTCCGCTCGCTACCTGCCCGACCGGGTGCTGCCCGACAAGGCGATCGACCTGATCGACCAGGCCGGCGCGCGGCTGCGCCTGAAGCTCGGCGCGGGAGTCGACACGGACGCGCTGCTCGCGCGGCTCGCCACCCTCGAGGGCGACAAGAACGCGGCCGTCTCAGCCGAGCACTACGAGGAGGCGTCTCGCCTGCGCGACGAGATCACCGCAGTGCAGGCGTCGCTCGATGCGGCGACCGCCGGGGGAGCCGTCTCGCAGGAGGCGGTCGTCGGTGAGGCCGAGATCGCGGCGGTCGTCGCCCGTGCCACCGGCATCCCGGTGTCGCGGCTGACCGAGGGGGAGCGCGACCGGCTCGCGCAGCTCGAGACCGAGCTGCACCGGCGCGTCATCGGCCAGGACGCCGCGGTCGCCGCAGTCGCCCGCGCCGTCCGCCGCAGCCGGACCGGGATGGGCGACTCCTCCCGACCCGTCGGCTCGTTCCTCTTCCTCGGCCCGACCGGCGTCGGCAAGACCGAGCTGGCCCGCACGCTGGCCGGCTCGCTGTTCGCCGACGAGCAGTCGGTGATCCGCTTCGACATGAGCGAGTTCGGCGAGCGGCACACCGTCTCGCGGCTGGTCGGCTCCCCTCCCGGGTACGTCGGCTACGACGAGGCCGGTCAGCTGACCGAGCGCGTGCGCCGGAACCCCTACTCGGTCGTGCTCTTCGACGAGATCGAGAAGGCGCACCCGGACGTCTTCAACCTGCTGCTGCAGGTGCTCGACGACGGGCGCCTGACCGACGGCCAGGGCCGCACGGTCGACTTCCGGAACACGGTGATCATCATGACCTCGAACCTGGGGTCGGAGTTCCTCGCGTCGCGCTCCGGCGCGCTCGGCTTCGTCGCGCAGAGCGACGAGTCGGCCGAGGGCTTCGCCTCGGAGAAGGACCTGCACGATCGCGTGATGGGCCGGCTCCGCGAGGCGATGCGACCGGAGTTCCTCAACCGGATCGACGAGATCGTGCTGTTCCGCCGGCTCGGCCGCGCGCAGCTGCGCGAGATCGTCGGGCTGGTGCTCGAGGCCAGCCGTGCGCGCCTCGCCTCCCGCGAGGTGTCGCTCGAGGTGACCGAGGCCGCGATCGACTGGCTGGCCGAGCACGGCTACGAGCCGCAGTACGGCGCCCGGCCGCTCCGCCGCCTGGTGCAGCGCTGGGTCGACGACCGCATCGCCGACCTGTTCGTCTCCGGCGACGTGACCGACGGAGGCGCCGTCCGCGTCGACGCGATCGCCGGCGACCTGGTCGTGACCTCGAAGGCGACCCTGCCCCTGGCAGCCTGACCCCGCACCTTCTGGTGAGGTGACGCCCCCGGCGTCCCTCCCGCGAGATGCCACTTGTGCACGCGTTTCACGGCGTGTCGCGCGCACAAGTGGCATCTCGCGGAGGGGAGCCGGGGGTTTCGCGCGTCCGGGGGGAGGAGGGGGCGGGGTGTCGAGTGGTTGCGGGGGGTCGCGCGGGCGGATAGACACGAGGGACGAGAACCGGAGGCACGATGTCGAACCCGCGCTACTACGATCCGGTCGGCAAGGCGGTCCGCGCGCTCCTGGTGATCAGCCTGGTCTGCTTCGGGCTCGCGGTCGGCTTCTTCGCCCTCGACATCGTGATGCCCGGCAGCATGACCGACGCGCACCGCCCCTGGTCGGAGGCGAGCGGCGGGTTGGCCTGCTTCGGCATCGCGGCGCTGATCGTGCACTACGCGACGGTCGCCATCGTCGGCGCGCTGCGCGGCCGCGGCTGACGCGGCCCTCTTCTGCTGAGCGAGCAGCCCGCGGAGCGGGCGTAGCGAGATCCACCACCGTCAGAAGCTGAGTCTGCAGACCCGCCCTGCTGAGGACGCTGGGCCTCGATGCGCCCCTGCGGAGCTACTCGACCGGCATGAGCCGTGACGCCCGTGCGGGGCTTCTCGGCCGGCAGGAGGCGCGGCCGCCGGCACGGGGAAACGGCTCCGGCTCGCGGGAACCGGGGGTTCTGCGAGCCGGAGGCGGTTTCACGTGCCGGAGGTGGGGGCTACGGGCACTTCTTGGCGGTGATCGAGACGCGGAGGGTGGCGTCGGGGGTGACGCCGGTGCCGCCCGCGGGGTCCTGGCCGGTCACCTGACCGGCGTCCGGGGCGTTGCCGTTCTCGGTGCAGGACAGGGTGATCTTCGAGAAGCCGGCCGAGGCGAACGCGGCCTTGGCGGTCTCGAGGTCCTGACCGACGACGTTCGGCACCGTCTGCTGGCCGGCCGCGGGGGCGGCCGGAGCGGCGGGTTCCGCGGTCGGGGCGGGGGCGGGGGCGGGCGCGGGTCCCGAGCTCGGGATGATCGTGACCGTGGTGCCGCGGGTCGCGGTGCCGGACGGGCTCTGGCGGACGACGGTGCCCGACGCGGCGGAGTTCGCCTCGGCGGCGCCCTCGCTCACGCTGAAGCCGGCCGACTCGAGCTTCGCCCGGGCGTCGCCGACCGAGAGGCCGGTCACGTCGGGGACGTTCACACGCGGCACGACCTGCAGCGAGCCGTCGGCCTCGGGGAACGTGGTGCCGCCGTACTTCGCATTGGCGGCGGCCATGACCACCGGCCAGATGCGGTGACGGGCGGTCGCCGCGGATCCGGTGTCGAAGGAGTAGCGCGGAGCGCGGAGGCTCGCGGCACCCTTGATGTTGAAGACACCCACGGCGGTCGCGACGCGGGTGCTCGCCCCGGTCATCCAAGTAGCGACGGCGTCGTCGGTGGTTCCGGTCTTGCCGATCAGCGGGATGCGGTCGGGAGTGCGGGAGGCGACCGCGGTGCCGCCGTTCGTGAACGTCGACTGGAGGGCTACAGCCGCCGTAGCGGCGACGTTGCGGTCGATCGACTGCCGGCAATCCGCCGACGGCACCGGCTGCTCGGCGCCGGTGGCGTCGGTGATGCGGTCGATCGCGATCGGGTTGCACGTCGATCCGCCCGAGGCGATGGTCGCGTAGGCGCCGGCCATCGAGAGCGGCGAGACGTAGTTGGTGCCGAGGACCGTGGCCGGGAACTTGTCGAGCTCGCCGTCGCTGCCCTGCACCACGCCCATGTCCTTCGCCGTGTTGCGGATGGCGCACAGGTCGAGCTCGCGAGCCATCCCCACGAAGCCGGTGTTCAGGGACGTCTTGGTGAAGGTCACGGGCGTGCCGACCTGGCCGTTGCCGCCCTCGTCGTTGCGGGCGGCGGTGTCGGAGCTGGTCGTCGAGCCGCTTGGCTCGCACGAGTCCTCGAACGTCCCCCAGGTCGCCTTCCGCGTCCCGTCCACCGACTCGTTGATGCTGTGCCCCTCCTTCAGCCACTCCACCAGGGTGAAGAGCTTGTAGGTGGAGCCGGGCTGGATGCCCGAGGAGCCGCCGTAGGCGCGGTCGGTGCTGAGATTGATGGCGCTGTAGGAGGGGTCGGCCGCGAGCACGTCCGGATCCTGCGAGTACTTCTTGTTCTGCGTCATCGCGAGGACGCGGCCGGAGCCGACCTCGACGCTCACGGAGACCGCTCCGACGTCGAAGTTCCAGGTCTGCGGGACCTGCGCGTTGACGGCGGCGACGGCCGCGTTCTGCAGATCGACGTCGAGCGTCGTGTAGACGTCGAGGCCGCCGCGGCGGAAGTTCGTCCAGCGGGTGTCCTCGTCGTCGCCGAACACCGGGTCGTTCTTGAGGATGTTGGTGACGTAGTCGCAGAAGTAGCCCGCGTCGCCGGCGGTGGAGCAGCCGGTGCTCGGCTCGGTGATCTGCGGCTCGATCGGCGACGCGACGGCGGCGTCGTGATCCTCCTGCGAGATCTTCCCCTCCTCCAGCATCTTGTCGATGATGTAGTCGCGGCGGTCCTTGTTGCGCAGGTAGCCGTTCGCGGCGCCGTTGTCGGGGTTGTCCGGCTGGTCGAGGCGGAGCACGGCCGGGTTGTTCACGATCGCGATGAGGCTCGCGGCCTGGGCGACGGTGAGGTTCGCGGCAGTGGTGTTGTAGTAGTAGTTGGCGGCGGTCTCGATGCCGTAGGTGGTGCCGCCGAAGAACGCGATGTTGAGGTAGCCCTGGAGGATCTGGTCCTTCGAGTACTCCTTCTCGAGGCCGATCGCGAGCTTCATCTCGCGGAGCTTGCGCTCGGGGGAGGTGCGCGTCGCGGCGTCGATGGCGGCGGCGCGCTCGGCCTCGTCGGTGAGGTTGCGGACGGCCTTCTCGACCAGCACGTTCTTCACGTACTGCTGGGTGATGGAGGACCCGCCCTGCGTGTCGTTGCCGAGCACGTAGGTCTGCGCGACGGCGCGCAGGGTGCCGGGGAGGTCGACTCCGCCGTGCTCGTAGAAGCGGGGGTCCTCGCCGGAGACGGCGGCGTCCTTGGCGAACTGCGAGATCTGGTCCAGCGGGACCTCGACGCGGTTCTCGACGTAGAAGGAGGCGAGCAGCTGCGGGGTGCCGTCGGCGCGGGTCGCGTAGATGTTGCTCTTCTCGGAGAGCTTGTCGACCTCGAGGTACTCGGGGAGACCGTCGAACACTCCGATGGACTGGTTCGCGGCGACGCCGGCGATCGCCACGGCAGGAGTGACGGTGGCGGTCACGAGGACTCCTGCCACGACGCTCATGCCGAGGAAGCCCACGATCGCCTTGATCACGCCACCGGTTGTCCTGCTGTCGGACGCCAAACCTTCTCCTTCGGGTCACCCCCGATCATCACGACGGCCGCCACCGACGCCCCGGACGCCCACTGCGCCGGGTCAACCCCGACAGACTAACCGCAGAACCGCGAATGACGAAGGGCCGGTCCGGGGCCTGAAAAGGGCCTGTGCGCGGGCGACGAGCGTCCCGGACGCCGCGGGAGCCCGTGCGGACGCCCGGAGCGGCGCTCCGACGGCGGCCGTCAGGCGGTGACCGGCCAGACGTAGTCCAGCCCGGGGAGGGTGTCCGGGAAGAGCGGCGCGTAGTGCTCCGGGTCCTTCTCCACCAGCTTCGAGCGGTGCGAGAGGTGCACGTCGTCGCGGCCGAACCAGGGCGGCAGCTCGATCTCGCCGGCGCGGTACAGCGCGGTGTCGTCGGGGTCGAGCGCGAGGGCGGCCTCGGTCTTCTCGAGGCAGGTGTCGGCGAAGCCGCGGTCGGTCCAGGCGTCGCAGGTCTCGCGCTGATAGGCCATCACCGCCGGCCGGTAGCCGCGCCACATCCGCACCGCGGGGTGGTGCTGCCAGCCATAGCCGGGCACGGTGAGCGCCCGCATGATCTGCAGGGTCTCGATCCGCTGCTTCCCGAGCCGCTTGCTGTCGAGGGCGCGAGCGCTCGCGCGGAGGTCGGGGACGGGGAGGAAGGTCTGCACCCGCCCCATTCAAGACGACGCGGATGCTCCTCGGCTGTGGCCGCCCGGACGCCGCCCGGCCACCGGCCCGTCACGCCGATGTCGCCTGCGCGGCGTACCGTGCGGCGCATGACCGGTCTCCCCCTCCTCGCCACCGACGACGTCCAGCTGCGCTGGGCGCGCCCCGAGGTCCTCGACTCCGCCCGGCACCGGATGCTTCGGCTGCTCACCCTCGCCGAGCGTCTGCGCTACGAGGCGACCGGGCGCCGTGAGGTGCGCGACGGCTTCCTCCTCGGCCGGGTCCTGGTCCGCGAGCTCGCCGCCGAGACGCTCGGGATCGATCCGCTCGACGTCCGCGTCGACGCGCGCTGCGGGCAGTGCAGCGGACCGCACGGGCGCCCCGTGCTCGGCGGCGACCACCCGGCGCTCGAGCGGATGCGGATCAGCATCGCCCACTGCGACGGCGCCGTCGTCGCCGCGCTCGCCACCGGTCGCGAGATCGGCATCGCCGCCGCCCGGGCCCGCGCGGTGCGCGAGCGGATCGCGTCGGGGAGCACGAGCGCGGAGCAGGTGCTGCAGGAGCTGCGGACCCGCGCCGTGGTCAAGGCCGACGGGCGCGGTGCGTCCGGCGAGGAGCACGTGCTCTTCCGCACCCGCGAGGGGGCGACGGAGGCGTGGATCGAGGGCTCGGAGGGCTATCTCGCCGTCTCGGAGCCGGTGGTGCACTCGGCGCTGGTCGTCACGGTCGCGGTCGCGCAGGACTGACGGCGCGCGGTGCGCGCCGGGACACCCGACGGCGGGCGCCGCCGAGCGGCGGTGACGCCCGAGCGCTCTACTCTCCGAGGACTCTCCTCCCACCGAGTCCTCGGGAGTCCTGCATGCCCGGCCGTCTCCGCCTGCCCGACCGTCCGGGAGGCGCCCGTGCGCCCGCTCCCTCCGCTCGGTGGATCCGCCGACGTCGTGCCGCGGTCGTCGCGCTGACGCTCCCCTCGCTGGTGCTCGGGGGCTGCGCGGAACGGGAGTCGCCCGATCTCGCGTCCGGCGTCGACGTCGACATCGCCGCCTCCGCCGACGCCGGTGCCGTCCTCGACCGGTCCGCCGGCACGATCGAGCTCCCGATCGACGCGTACTTCCTCGACCCGGCCGCTCAAGGGCGGGTGGTGCAGGCGAACGCCCTGCTGCTCGACGCCTGCCTCCGAGAGAGCGGCCGGTCCTACCCGCCGGCCGAGCTCGGGCCCGTGCCTCGTCCGCCGCTCGCCGACGGCGTCTACGGGGTGTGGACCCGGGAGCAGGCGGCGCGCTCCGGCTACGAGCTCGACGCGGAGCGGACGGCGATGATGCGCGCGCTCGACGAGTCGGTCCTCGCGGCGAGCCGGGCCGACGCGGGCTGGGGGCCCGCCTTCGCCGACTGCCTCGAGTCGACGGAGCACCTGCCCGAGCTCGGCCGCGACAGCGCGGACGCGGCGTCGCTCGCGATCACGGAGCTGCCGCGGCGGGTCCGCGAGCGGGCGCGGTCGGCCGCCGAGTCGACGCGCGAGTGGGCCGCGGTGCGCGCGCGGTGGAGCGCCTGCCTGGTCGAGCACGGGCTCGTGCTGCGGACCGGCGAGCGCTCGCCGGGGACGCCGGAGGTGCCGGTCGAGCGCGAGGACGCGGTCCGGACGGCGCTGATCGACGTGGGCTGCAAGGAGGAGACGGCGCTGGTCGAGACGCTGAGCGAGCTGGAGGCGCGGGATCAGGCGGCGCTGATCGCGCGGGAGCGGACGGCGCTCGCCGAGCTCGCCGAACGGGAGCACGCCGTCGCGGTGCGGGCGGAGGAGATCCTGGCGACGCTCGGGGAGTGAGAGCCGGGCCGGCTCACTCGAAGAGCGAGAGGGTGAGCGTCGAGCGGTAGCCGCCGGCGGCGACGCTCGGCTCGGTGGCGAGGAGGAGCGCGGCGGTCGCGGACCACGAGCCGGATGCCGCGGGGGAGCCGTCGGCGGCGCTGAGGAGCACCGCGTCGCTGAGGCCCGGGCCGCCGTCGAGGGTCCCTGCGACGCGGGGGCCCGCGGAGACCGCGTCACCGGTGCCCGTGAGCTCCGGGGTCCAGCCGAGGTGCTCGGCGCCGATCGTGCGGCCGCTCGTGCCGGTGAAGTCGCTCGCGGAGGCGAGGACGTACCAGCCGGAGGCGGCCGGGCTCGGCGCGGGGTCGCGGCTGTCGGTGACCGCGACGGTGGGCAGCGCGCCGACGAACCGTCGGCGCAGGGGTGTGGAGCCGGACTCGACGAGGGTGGCGGACGAGTCGGCGACGGTCATCGACAGGACTCCGGGGACGGCGGGCGGGTCGATGCTGACGCCCACGTCGACGCCGCCGGCGTCCTGCTGCTCGGGGACGCGCTCGGGGGACTCGGGGGAGGGAGTCGCGGTGGGGGCGGGTCCGTCGGGGGAGGCGGGCGACGTGGAGGCGGGTGGCGTGGCGTCCAGTCGCGTGGCGTCGTCACCCGGGGCGGCGGCGGGAGTGGCCGCGCTCGTCGCCGCGGGCGCTGCGCAGCAGGCGGTCGCCGCGTCCGTGACGGACTCGCGACCGCTGCGCGCGGCGGTCGAGGGCCAGGGCAGTGCCGTCGACGAGGCGGAGGACGTGGCGACGGGCACGGGCGCGGCCGTGGCCGTGCTCTCGGGAGCGGTGACCGCCTCCGGAGCGAGAGCGGCCGAGGCGAGGAGGACGCTCAGCGCGACGGCGGCGGTGGGGACCGCGGTCGCGAGGACGGCGCGGGTGGTGCGGATCACTGAGGTTCCCGTTCTGCCGGTCGCGGCGATGCACCGGCCTGAGATTCCTATCAGTGGCGGGCGGGCGGGGGAGACCCCGCTTCCGGGTGCAGTGGGGAAGGGGCGGACGCCCCTGCTCGTCGAGCAGCCCGCGGAGCGGGCGCCTTCGGCGCCAGCGCAGGGCGGGGAAGAGACCGACGTCCTTGGAGTGGAAGGGTCTCGATACGCCCTTGCGGGGCTACTCGACCAGCATGCAGAGACGCCGCTCCGCGGCTACTCGACCAGCATGCAGAGGGGGCCGTGCGCGAGCACCGACCGTCGCCGCTGCGCGATTCCTGCTGATCGAGCAGACCGCGCGGCGGGCGCCTCGAGATCCGGGGGTGTCAGCAGGTGCGGGCCGGGTAGCTCACCTTCTGCTCGAGGGTGGCCGGGCCGGACGCTGCGGTGACGGTGACCTCACCGGACGGCATCGCGGCCTGGCGCGTGGTCCAGCTGTGCGCGGCGTTCGCGCCCGCCGCGACGCTCGCGAAGGCCTTCTGGCCGTACGCGGACGAGACGGTGACGCCGATCGGCGCGCTCTCGCCGTTGCTCGCCGTCACCGACAGCACCGCCTTGCCGGCGATGCAGCGCGACGACACGACGGCCGGCACCGTCAGCGCCGGAGCCGCCGCCTCGGGCACCACGATCTCGGTGATCTTCAGGTACGAGTTCGGCGTCGAGAAGCTCAGCTTCAGCCCCGTGGCGTCGACCGCGGTGAAGGGGATCGTCGTCAGCGCGCCGTTCGCCGCGGGAGCGACGTTCTGCGCGGAGGTCGGGCGCCAGACGCCGTCGGTGCCGCGGTAGGCGATGCTCACCGAGGCGAGCGTCCCCTCGGTGTTGGTGAACGACAGCCCGGCGACGCGGTGCGCCTCCGTGGTGGTCAGCGTGAAGTCCGCACTGCCGGCGAACGCCTGGTCGGTCCAGGTCGACCACGCCGTCGCGACGCTCCCGTCGCAGGCGTTGCCGGCGGGCAGGGTCGCCCACTTGGTCTGGCTGAACGACGCCGAGACGGCGGCGCCCTTCACCCGGCAGACGTTCACGGGCGGCGCGGTGCCCCAGATCTGCACCTCGGAGATCGACTGCCAGGTGTTCGCGGCGCTCGTCAGGTGCAGGCGGAGTCCGGTGGTGTCCGGCAGCGAGGACAGGTCGAGGGCGACCGTCGGCGCGGCGTCGGTCGCGGCCTGCGAGAGCGTCGCCGCAACGGTGCTCGTGGTCCATGCGCCGTTCGCCTGGTACTCGACCTCGATGCGCGAGGGCCAGGTCGCCGTCGCACCGTCCTTGAAGGCGTGCACCGTCACCGAGTCGAGGTTCTGCGGGCTGCTCCAGGAGAACGCGAGCCGGCTGTCGCGGGGGTAGCCGGTGCCGGTCCAGTCGTCCCAGCCCTTCGCCTTCACGTTCCCGTCGACGAGCGTCGGCGCGAGGTCGGCGCGGCTCGAGACCGTCAGCGAAGCGCCGGGCGCGAGGTTCGCGATCCCGGGCTCCGCGACCTCGATCGTGCGGGTGAAGGTGCGGCCGGTCGCGAACTCGGAGTCGGCGGCGAGCGTGCCCGTCACCGTCAGCGTGCCGAGGAGCGCGGGGCCGGTCGGCGCCCAGGTGACCGCGACGTCGCGGGTGGCGGTGTCGGTCGTCACCGAGACCGTCGCGGGCAGGACGTCGGCGACGTCGGCGTTCCGGCGCACCGCGTCGGGGAGGCGGTCGTCGACGACCGACCAGGTGCCGGCTCCGACGCCCTTGTCGTCCCAGTAGGACTCGTTCCAGCCCGCGGCCCAGCGCGCCGGATCCTCGACGGCGGGGTTGCGCATCTCGAGGCGGCCGTTCTCGCCGACGGTCATCGGCAGCCAGACGTAGTTCGAGTTCGACTCGCCGTCGGCCCAGCGGTCGCCCATTTAGACGTACTTCCCGGGCGCGAGCGTCAGCACGTTCGTCGACTGCGAGCCGAAGGTGGTCTTCCGGGTGTCGCCGACGGAGAGGAGCCCGTCGCCGCCCTCGGGGATCGCGTTGTAGGCGACGTTCTCGTTCGCGTCGCCCTTCTCCACTCCGCGGATCCACGAGCCGAGGATCGAGTCGGCCGTGTAGTAGGTCTGCGGGTTGGGTGCCCAGCCGGTCGCTCCGGAGGCGATCGTGGAGTACTTCCCGCCGTTCGCGAAGATGGCGGGCGCCTCGAGGTGGCCGCACTCCTTCACGATCTGGAAATCGGTGCCGCGGACCGGCGCTCCGGCCTTCCCGTCGGCGAAGACGTAGGGGTAGGTGCTGTCGGCCGAGTACTGGCCGGCGTCGAGCGTGTCCGTCGTGGTCGTGCGCTCGACGTTGGTGTAGTCGGCGTCGAGCTTCGCGATGTAGAGGGAGTAGTTCTCCTCGGAGGAGTAGGAGATGTAGGCGGTGCCGTCCTCGTCCTGGAAGACGGTCATGTCGCGGGCCTGGCCGGGGACCGCCGAGGTGGTGCAGGCCTGGTAGTCCGAGCGGTTGTAGAGCCGGTAGACGCCCTGCATCGTGAAGGGGCCGGTCGGGCTGTCGGAGGTCGCGACGCCCGCCATCGACCGGGCGTAGGTGCTGCCGCCGGGGGTGATCCGGCCGTCGGAGTGCCACCACATGACCCACTTGCCGGTCTTCTCGTTGAAGAGCACCTTGGGCCGCTCGAAGATCGCGGTGTTGGGCGAGGACTGCGTCGTGTCGAGGTGGTGGTCGAGCTCCGCGATGCGGTCGGCACGCGGCTGCCCGGCGTCGTCGACGGTGTCGTAGAGGGCGTCGAAGTAGGGGGACTTCAGATCGTCGGGAGCGGCGACGCTGCGCAGCGCGACGCCCTTGTTCTCCCAGTTGTGGCCGTCGGTCGAGCGGTAGACGGCGACGCCGGGGCTGCTCCAGTAGCCCTCGGTGCGGTCCTCGCCGTACCAGTACTGCACCTCCTGGCCGTTCTCCTGCGTGGTGACGATCTGGCCGCCGTGCGCCTGGATGTGCCGCCCGTCGGTGTCGTACCAGGAGGGCTGGAAGTAGCCGGCGGCGGCGCGGCCCGGGTCCTGGATCGCGGGGTAGTCGGTGTAGACGGGCGGCGGACTCGTCCGCGGGACGCCGTCGTTCGGGTCGGTGACCACGCCGGAGGGGGCGGCCGCCGCGGGCGACACTCCCGCTCCGAGGAGGACGGCCGCGAGGAGGGCCGCCACTCCCGCCGCCACGGATCGCTGTCGAGGACTCATGCTGTGCTCCTTTGCACGCCGGACCGATGTTCACGCAAACATCGCACCTCGACCGTACCTGGCGACGTCAACACTTGGCGAGGGGTGGGGGACGCTCCGCTGGTGGACGTGGGTCTCGATACGCCCCTGCGGGGCTACTCGACCCGCATGGAGGGGAGGGTGAGTGGACGCGGGACGGGGCCTGGCGGGGTTGCGCAGGCCGGTCCGGGTCCACTCGCGTGGATGCGCGGACTCGAGTGGACGCGGGGAGGGCTCTGCTCGGGTCACGAGGCCCGGTGCGGGTCGGCTCGCGACATCATGCTGATCGAGTAGTCCGCGGAGCGGGCGCATCGAGATCCACCTTCGTCAGGAGTCGGGTCTGCAGAACCGGTCTGCTGACGATCGTGGGTCTCGATACGCCCCTGCGGGGCTACTCGACCAGCATGGAGGAAGGCGATGCCTCCTCCATTCCTCCCGGTCGACGTGCGGAGGTGCGGGGAGCGCGGGGTCAGCGCGGGGCGCGCAGCAGCGCCAGCGGGCCCTCGTGCAGGGGCTCCGTCTCCCAGCGCGCCGTGAAGGTGCCGTCGGCCGGGGAGAGCGCGAGGTGCAGGCGATGCGGCGTCTCGAGGAAGAGGACGTCGACCAGGAGGGTCCCGTCGTCGCCCGGGCCGGCGCTCGCCGCGAACGCATCGGTGACGGTCCACTCGCCGGAGCCGGGGGCCAGCAGCAGCCGCTCCTCGCCCTCGATCAGCGCGAGGGTCCAGCCGGCGGCGTCGCCTGCGATCTCCACCTCGGTCAGCGAGCGGATCGCCGACCCGGCCGCGGGCGAGAAGCGCCCGGGCTGCGGCGCCGCCGGCAGCACGGGGAGCGGCGCGAGCCCGAGCGCGCCCAGACGCTCGAGCAGCCGCGCGTCGGCGTCGGCGGTCGAGCCGCGGCCGACCGCCGGCAGCAGGTGCTCCCAGACGGCGGCGAGCAGCGTACCGGTGTCGGTGCTCTGCCCGGTGATCGCGACGACGAGGTCGTGCTCGGGCAGGATCAGGCTGAACTGGCCGTAGGCGCCGTCGGCCCGGTAGCCGTGCAGCGAGCGCCAGAACTGGAAGCCGTAGCCCTGCTCCCAGTCCGGGCCGTCGTTCGGGGGAGTGTCGACCTGGGCGGTGGACGCCTCGGCGACCCACTCCGGCGAGAGGATCGCCGCGTCACCCCAGCGCCCGTCCTGGAGGTAGAGCTGCCCGAGGGCGGCGGCCGCCTCCGTCGTGGTGTGCATCCCGCTGAAGCCGATCTCGCGATCCGAGGCGTCGCGGATCCAGGCGACCTCGCCGATCCCGAGCGGGTCGAGCAGTCGCGGGCGGAGGTACTCGGTCAGCGGCAGACCGCTCACGCGCTGCACGATCGCGGCGGCGGCGAAGGTGCAGGGCTGGTTGTAGGCGAAGACGCTGCCCGGATCCTGCTCCGGCGGCAGCAGCAGGAAGCCGCGGACCATGTCGACGGGATCGAGCTCGCGCGCCCGGTCGATCGTCTCGGCGGAGTGGCCGCTGGCCATCGCGAGGACGTCGCGGACGCGGATCGCCCGGGAGCGCTGATCCGTCACCTCGGCGTCGAGCTCGGGGAAGAAGGAGAGGACGGTCGCGTCGAGGTCGACGAGCCCCTCGCCGACGGCGAGGCCGACCGCCGAGGCGGTGAAGCTCTTGCTGAGCGAGTAGAGCAGGTGCAGCCGCTCGGCCGAGTACGGCGCCCACCAGCCCTCCGCGACGACGTCGCCCGCGTGCACGACCATCAGGCCGTGCAGCTCGACGCCGGGAGCGGCCTCGATCGCGTCGAGCAGATCGAGGACGCCACCGGCGTCGAGGGCGTGGGCGGAGGGGGAGCTTCTCGGCAGTGAGCGCGTCATCCTCCGATGCTACGGCGGGCTATGCGTCCGTCTCGGGACCGACGCCGGTGGGGAACGGCCCGAGGTCGAGCAGGAAGCGCAGGATCTCCCCGGCCGGGGCGCGGACGGCGGGGCCGGAGCCGAGCGACCAGGAGGCGTCGGTCGGGACGAGCGAGCTGCCGCGGGCCGCGGCGCGGATGGCGAGCGGGGCGCGGAGGGAGCGGTCCACCGCGACGGCGCCGCTCACCTTCTCGGGGAGCACGGTCTCGGGGGCGAGGGCGAGCTCGACCCGGACCGCTTCGACCAGCTCGGCGACGCCGGTGGGGCCGCGGCCGGCGCGGCGGGCGGTGGCGAGGGCGGTGAGCGCCGCCGGCAGCGCTGCCGGGGCGGGGGGATCGGCGGCCTCGCGAGCGCCGAGGCGGGAGGCGAGCCGCTGCGTCGTGCTGCTGGAGAGCCGCACGACGAGGGCGCCGAGAAGAGGGGTGGAGACGGCACTGGCCGCCCCGCCCTCCGTGAAGGAGGGGGAGGCGGCCAGGACGGCGAGCCGGTCGAGCCGATCCGCGACGAGCGGGCGCCAGTCGTTGCTGACCCCCGACTCGTCGACCGAGGCTCCGGAGCTGAGCGGCAGGAACCGCGACCAGTCGGCCACGACCGGAGCGGCTAGCGTCCGCCGGAGCGGCGCTTGTTGTAGACGTCGAAGGCGACCGCGAGCAGGAGCACGAGGCCCTTGACCGCCTGCTGCCACTCGATGCCGATGCCCATGATCGACATGCCGTTGTTCAGGACGCCGATGATCAGACCACCGAGGATCGCGCCGCCGATGGTGCCGACGCCGCCCTGGACGGCCGCGCCGCCGATGAACGCGGCCGAGATGGCCTCGAGCTCGAAGCCGTCGCCGGCCTTCGGACCCGCCAGGTTGAGGCGGGCGGTGAAGACGAGACCGGCCAGCGCCGCGAGGACGCCCATGTTGACGAACAGCCAGAAGGTGACGTTGCGCGTCTTGATGCCCGAGAGCTCCGCGGCGTGCAGGTTGCCGCCGATGGCGTAGACGTGGCGGCCGAAGACCGAGCGGTTCATCACGACGCCGTAGACGAGGACGAGCACGGCCAGGACGATCAGGGTCACCGGGATGCCCTTGAACGACGAGAGCGCGAAGGCGAACGCGGCGACGACGAGCGCGATGAGGACGAGCTTGGTGACGAACCAGGCGCCCGGCTCGACACCCTGGTTGTACTTCTGGCGGCCGCGGCGGGTGCGGACCGACTGCACGGTGAACGCGATGATCGCGAGCGCGCCGACGCCGAGCGACAGCGGGTCGAGACCCTCGGTCTCGCCGAACAGGTCGGTGAGGAAGCCGTTGCCCAGGGCGCGGTACTCGATCGGGAACGAGCCGATGTTCGCGTTGCCGAGGACGACGAGCGCCAGGCCGCGGAAGATCAGCATGCCCGCCAAGGTCACGATGAACGCGGGTATCCCCACGAACGCGATCCAGAAGCCCTGCCAGGCGCCCACCAGAGCTCCGATGAGCAGCGAGAGCACGATCGAGACGAACCACGGCAGGCCCATGTTGACGGCGAAGACACCGGACATGGCGCCGACGAACGCGGCGATGGAGCCGACCGAGAGGTCGATGTGCCCGGCCACGATGACCATCACCATGCCGATGGCGAGGATGAGGATGTAGCCGTTCTGGACGATCAGGTTCGAGATGTTCTGCGGACGCAGGAGGATCCCGTTGGTCATGATCTGGAAGAGCAGCACCACCACGATCAGGGCGAGGAAGATGCCGTTCTTGCCCAGGTCGCTGAGGACGTGGCTGAGGCGCTTGGTGAACGCGTTCTCGGTGGGGTTCACCTGCGCTCCCGCCGCCGTCGGCGGGGTGTTCTGCAGATCGGTCATCGTTGCTTCTCCTGGGTCATGAGGGTGAGGACTGCCTCGGGCGTGGCCTCGGCGATGGGCAGCTCGCCCGTGATGCGGCCCTCCGACAGCGCGTAGACGCGGTCGCAGATGCCGAGCAGCTCGGGCAGCTCGGAGGAGATGACGATGATCCCCTTACCCTCCGCCGCGAGCCGGTTGATGATGGTGTAGATCTCGTACTTCGCGCCCACGTCGATGCCGCGGGTCGGCTCGTCGAGGATCAGGACGTCCGGGTCGGAGTAGATCCACTTCGACAGGACGACCTTCTGCTGGTTGCCGCCGGAGAGCTTCCCGGTCTTGGCGAGCACGGTCGGCGACTTGATGTTCATGCTGCCGCGGTACTCGTTGGCGACCTCGAACTCGCGGTTGTCGTCGACGAGTCCGGCGCTGGACACCTTGGGCAGCGACGCGAGCGAGATGTTCCGCTTGATGTCGTCGATCAGGTTGAGGCCGTAGTGCTTGCGGTCCTCGGTGGCGTAGGCGAGCCCGTGGGCGATCGCCTCCGACACGTTGCGCATCTTGATCTCCTTGCCGGCCTTGAAGACCTGGCCGGAGATGCGGCTGCCGTAGGAGCGGCCGAAGAGGCTCATCGCGAACTCGGTGCGGCCGGCGCCCATCAGGCCCGCGATGCCGACGATCTCGCCGCGGTGCACAGTGAGGTTCACCTTGTCGACCATGACGCGCGTCGGGTCCTGCGGGTGGTGCGCGGTCCAGTCGACGACGCGGAGGATCTCCTCGCCGATGTGCGGCGTGTGGTCCGGGTAGCGGTGGTCGAGGTCGCGGCCGACCATGTCCTTGATGATCCGGTCCTCGGTCACGTCGTCGTGCGCGATCGTCTCGATCGTCTTGCCGTCGCGGATGACCGTGACGGTGTCGGCGATCTTCTTGATCTCGTTGAGCTTGTGGCTGATGATCAGCGACGTGATGCCCTGCTGCTTGAGGTGCAGGATCAGATCGAGCAGGTGGTCGGAGTCCTCGTCGTTGAGCGCCGCGGTGGGCTCGTCGAGGATGAGCAGCTTGACCCGCTTGGAGAGCGCCTTGGCGATCTCGACGAGCTGCTGCTTGCCGACTCCGATGTCCTGGATCTTGGTGGTGGGGTTCTCCTTCAGGCCGACGCGGGCGAGCAGCGAGGCCGCCTCCGCGTTGGTCTTGTTCCAGTCGATCAGACCGGCGAAGCCGCGGACCTCGTTGCCGAGGAAGATGTTCTCCGCGATGGAGAGGTAGGGGCTGAGGGCCAGCTCCTGGTGGATGATGACGATGCCCTTCGCCTCCGAGTCGCGGATGCTGGCGAACTGCATCACCTCGTCCTCGAAGACGATGTCGCCCTCGTACGTGCCGTGCGGGTACACGCCCGACAGCACCTTCATCAGCGTCGACTTGCCGGCGCCGTTCTCTCCGCAGATCGCGTGGACTTCGCCGCGCTCGGCGTTCAGCGTGACGTCCTGGAGCGCCTTCACGCCCGGGAACGTCTTGGTGATGCCGCGCATCTCGAGGATGTTCGTGGTCACGCGTGCCTCCCTTCCTTCGTAGTGGGGGAGGGCGCCCGATGGGCGCCCTCCCGGGGTCTAGCTGACTTCAGTGGAGGTGAGGCTTAGCCGTTGACTTCCGCGTCGGTGTAGTAGCCGCCGTCGACGAGGACCGACTGGATCTGGTCCTTGGTGACGATGACCGGCTCGAGCAGGAAGGACGGGACGACCTTCTCGCCGTTGTCGTACGTCTCGGTGTCGTTGACCTCGGGCTCGGTGCCCTCGAGGACGGCCTGGGCCATGGAGACGGCCTCCTTGGCGAGCTCGCGGGTGTCCTTGTAGATGGTCGCGTACTGCTCACCCGAGATGATCGCCTTGACCGAGTCGAGCTCGGCGTCCTGGCCGGTGATGACCGGGAAGTCGGTGCCCACGGTGTAGCCGGCGTCGGTCAGCGCGGAGATGATGCCGCGGCTGAGGCCGTCGTAGGGCGAGAGGACGCCCTGGATCTTCGAGCCGTCGGAGTACGTCTTGGTGATGATGTCCTCCATGCGGCTCTGGGCGACCTCGGGGTCCCAGCGCAGCGTGGCGACGGTGTTGAACTCGGTCTCACCGGACGCGACGACGAGGGTGCCCGCGTCGATGAACGGCTTGAGGGTGTCCATCGCGCCGTTGAAGAAGAACGTCGCGTTGTTGTCGTCGGGGCTGCCGGCGAAGAGCTCGATGTTGAACGGACCGGCGGGGGCGCTCGCCGCGGCGGTGCCCTCGAGGTCGGTCAGGCCGAGGCCCGCGAGGAGCGAGGTGGCCTGCTGGACGCCGACCTTGTAGTTGTCGAACGTGGCGTAGTAGTCCACGTTCTCGGAGTCGCGGATGAGGCGGTCGTAGGCGATGACGGGGATGTCGTTCGCCGCCGCCTCCTCCAGGACGCTGGTGAGGGTGGTGCCGTCGATCGAGGCGACGATCAGGGCCTTGGCGCCCTTGGTGATCATGTTCTCGAGCTGCGAGACCTGGGTGGGGATGTCGTCCTCGGCGTACTGCAGGTCGACCTGGTAGCCGGCCTCCTCGAGCTGCGACTTGACGTTGTTGCCGTCGGCGATCCAGCGCTCGGAGGACTTCGTCGGCATCGCGACGCCGACGAGGCCGCCGTCGCCCGAGCCGGAGCCCGAGTCGCCGGAGCCGCTCGAGCAGGCGGCGAGGGAGAGGATCATCGCGCCACCGGCGATGCCGGCGATGAGTGCGCGCTTCATTGTGGTCACTGTGATTCCTTCGTCATTGAATGCAGCGGGTGCTGGGCTGCCGCGGGGGGCCGGCGGCGGCGGGACGCTCATGTGAGCGATCACATGGAGTGATGCTAGACCTGTCGGCGGCAATCGTGCCACCGTGCATGTCTCGACTCGATAACGGCGCGGATCATCGGTGCGCCGCGCCGACGGCGGCCGGAGCGGAGCGGGGCACCGCGGTGGAGCCGCGGACGATCAGCTGCGGGTCGATCGGCGCCGACGCCTCGGGGCGCTCGCCCTCGATCAGGCTCAGCAGCGCGGCCACGCAGCGACGGCCGAGTTCGGCGAAGTCCTGCCGCACGCTCGTCAGCGGCGGCCAGTAGTACGCGGCCTCGGGGATGTCGTCGAAGCCGATGACGCTGACGTCCTCCGGGACGCGGATGCCGCGTTCGTGGAACGCGCTCATCACGCCGAGCGCCATCTGGTCGTTCGCGGCGAAGACCGCGGTGACGTCGAGGAGCCGGCTGAGCTCGAGGCCGACGTGGTGGCCGCGCTCCGCGCTCCAGTCGCCGAGGATCGGCGGGCGCAGCGGCAGATTCCGGTCGCCGAGCTCGACGAGGTAGCCGCGCATCCGGGCCTCGGCCTCGATCCAGTCCTGCGGTCCGGAGAGGTGCACGATCTCGGTGTGGCCGAGCTCGATGAGGTGCGCGGTCGCCATCCGCGCACCGGCCATCTGGTCGACGTAGAGCGCGTCGTCGCGCTCGGCGTCGGTGGTCTGCAGAGTGACGTTCGGGATCCGCAGCGCGACGCCGGAGAGGATGTCGAAGACCCGGATCTGCGGGGCGATGACCACGAGACCCTCGACCGCCTGGTTCAGCAGGTGCCGGATCCCGGCCCGGATGGAGTCGCCGTCGGTGCCGTCCACGTTCGCCGTGACGACCAGGTACCCGGCGTCGCGGGCGGCGACCTCGATGGCCTGGATGCTCGACGCGGGGCCGAACTGCAGGCTCTGCGAGGAGAGCACGCCGATCGTGCGCGTGCGGCTGGTGACCAGGGCGCGGGCGGCGAGATTGGGCCGGTAGTCGAGCTGGGCCATCACGTCGAGGACGCGCTTCTTGGTCTCGGCGCGCAGGCTGGGGTGGTCGTTGAGCACGCGGGAGACCGTCTGGTGCGACACTCCGGCCGCCCGGGCGACGTCGTAGATGCTCGGGGCCCGCGGCGCGGGCTTGTCTTCCGGCATCGGGCACCGTGGCTTCCTGTGATCGGGCGGCGCTTCGTCGCGGGGACGCGGGTGCCGCTGCGATGCGGGGCCCGCCCGTCCGCGGGCGCGTGTGAGCACACCTTACGTCTCCCGCGGGGCGGAACCCCTCTCAGGGGGGACGCGGGGGTGCGCGGAGGTCCGGCTCGCGGGATGGGACGGGCTCGCGGGATTGTGCGGTTGCGGCGTGCCGGGGGTGGCTCCGCGTGCCGGAGGTGGGTGGGGCGGAGGTTCGGCTCGTGGGTCGTTCTGCGGCGCGGATCCGGGGCGGGCGGCTCCTGCGGACTCCGGCTCGCCGAACGCCGTCCGGCTCGCGGGATCAGCGGGTTCCGGCGTGCCGGAGGTGTTTCCGCGTGCCGGAGGTGGCGCGTCGGAGGTTCGGCTCGCGGAACGATCTCGGGCTCGTCGTTTCGGGAGCCTTTCGCGTGCCGGAGACGGTTCCGCATGCCGGAGGTGGGCGGGGGAGCGGCGGTGGGCGGGAGGGTAGGCGCTCGACGGCGGGATGGCCAGCACCTCGCCAGCGGAGCGGGGGTGGACCGACGATGAAGGAGCAGGCGAGACGCGCACCGGCGCACGACCGGCGCGACGGCCCGCCCATCAGCACCGCTCCGCGTCACCGCGGGCACCGACGAGAGGACGACCGATGGGCTTCTGGGGACAGGACGACGACGACTCGCACGGCAGGCCGCGCCCGGTCGACGAGCCGCTGGGCGAGCTGGAGCTCGTGCACGAGTTCACCGAGGGGCCGATGCCGACGGGTGTGAGCGTGTCGCACACGGGCCGGATCTTCGTGAACTTCCCGAAGTGGGGCGACGAGGTCCCCGCGACGGTCGTCGAGCTGCGGGACGGCGTCGCGGTGCCGTTCCCGGACGAGGCGTGGAACTCGCCCGACGGGGACGACGACGCGGAGGCGCTGGTCTCGGTGCAGAGCATCGTGGTCGATCCGGCCGACCGGCTGTGGATCCTGGACACGGGCAGCCCGCTGTTCCAGCCGACGAAGCGCGGCGGGCCGAAGCTCGTCTGCGTCGACCTGGCGACGGACACCGTCGAGAAGGTGATCGTCCTCGAGCCGGACGTCGCCCTGCCGACGACCTACCTGAACGACATCCGCTTCGATCTGCGGCGCGGGATCGCCTACATCACCGACTCCGCCGACTCCGGGCCGAACGGGATCATCGTCGTCGACCTCGAGTCCGGCAGCGCGTGGCGCCGGTTGCACGAGCACCCGAGCACGAAGGCGCTGACGCCGCCCGAGCTGGTGCCGATGGCGGAGGGGCGGGTGCTGATGAAGCGGCCCGCCGACGGCGACCCGGAGCCCGTCACGATGGGCGCCGACGGCATCGCGATCTCGGCCGACGGCGAGCGGCTCTGGTACTGCCCGCTCGCCTCGCGGCGCTGGTACAGCGTCGCCACCGACGCGCTGGTCGACCGCGGCGTCTCGGACGAGGACGTCGCTGCGACGGTCGTCGACGAGGGCGACAAGGGCGGCGGAGCGGACGGGCTCGAGACCGACGACTGGGGCCGCTTCTACGCCACCAGCTACGAGAACAACGCGATCGTGCGCCGCCGCACCGACGGCACGATCGAGACGCTCGTGCACGACGAGCGGCTGCTCTGGCCCGACACGATGTCGCTCGCGACCGACGGCCACCTCTACGTCACGGCCAACCAGCTGCACCGCCAGGCCGACTACCAGGGCGGGACGGACCTGCGGGCCTACCCGTACTCGCTGTTCCGCCTCGCGGTCGACGCGGGACCGGTGCTGCTGCGCTGAGCGGCGATGCGATGCCGGTCGCGGACAGGACCATGCCGGTCGTGCGCCGAACCATGCCGGTCGCGCGCCGAAACATGCTGGTCGTGCGCCGAACCATGCCGGTCGCGCGCCGAAACATGCTGGTCGAGTAGCCGTCCGCGGGACGGCGTATCGAGACCCCGCGTCTGCAGAACGGTGGATCTCGATACGCCCGCTGCGCGGGCTGCTCGATCAGCAGGAGACGCGGGCTGCTCGGCCGCCAGCAGTGCCTGCTCAGGCGACGCCGGCCGCGCGACGCACCAGCGCGGCGACGGTCGCGCGGGTCGCGTCGTCGGCTGCGGTGAGCGCGTAGGCGGTCGGCCAGATGCTGCCGTCGTCGAGCTGCGCGCCGTCCTGGAAGCCGAGCGTCGAGTAGCGGGTGCCGAACTTCGCGCCCGGCTGGAAGAAGACGATCGCCTTGCCGTCGGCGCGGGCGTAGGCGGGGAAGCCGTACCAGGTCTTCGGCAGCAGCTCGGGCGCCTCGGCGGCGACGACGTCGTGCAGCATCTGCGCGATCGGCCGCTCGACGTCCGTCATCGCCGCGATCGCCGCCTCCGCATCGGCCTTCTCGGCGGCGGTCTTGTCGGCGCTCTTCTGCCGCTTCGCCTCCTCGCGCAGCTCGGCGGCGCGCTGCTTCATCGCGGCGCGCTCCTCTTTCGTGAAGCCGTCAGCCATGGGAGTCTCCTTCGCGCGGGCCGCCGTGGTCCGCCGCGGCTCATCGTCGCAGTCGCCTGCGGTTCCGGCAATGCCCGCGACCGCCCGGTGCTCAGCAGCCCTGTCGGCGGCCGCCGGTAGCGTGGACGGATGCGCCTCCTCCTGATCCGCCACGGCCAGACCCCCTCCAACGTCGACGGCATCCTCGACACCCGCATCCCCGGCCCCGGGCTCACCGACCTCGGCCGCAGCCAGGCGGCGGCGCTTCCGGCGACGCTCGCCGACGAGCCGATCGGCGCGCTCTTCGTCTCGACGATGCGGCGCACGCATGAGACGGCCGCGCCGCTCGCCGCCGCGCTCGGGCTCGAGCCCGTCGAGCGCGCCGGGATCCGCGAGATCGCGGCGGCCGGCCTGGAGATGCGCGGCGACGAGGCCGCGGTGGAGGAGTACATGGGCACGGTCTTCCGCTGGGCCGGCGGGGAGACCTCGCTGCAGCTGGCCGGCGGCGAGACCGGCGACGAGTTCGCCGCCCGCTACGACGCGGTGGTCGCGGAGGCGGAGGCGACCGGCCACGACGTCGTCGCGCTGGTCAGCCACGGCGCCGCGATCCGCTGCTGGGCGGGGCTGCGCTCGCTCGACCTCGACGCGCACTTCATCGCCGACCACCTGCTCGACAACACCGGCGTCGTGATCCTCGAGGGCTCCGGCTCGGAGTGGTCGCTCGTCTCCTGGGAGGGCGAGCCCATCGGCGGCGTCGGCGTCGCAGCGCCGTCCGGGCCGGCGGGCGAGACGACGGACTGAAACTCCCCGCTGGTCGAGCAGCCGGGCGCAGGCCGGCGTCTCGAGACCCGCCGTCTGCAGGTGGGTGGATCTCGATACGCCCGCGGCGCGGGCTGCTCGATCAGCAGGAGTCTCGAGCGGCAGGGGTGCCGGTTGCGCGGACCGCTCGATCATCCGGGCGCAAGCGGGCATCCGCGGGTAACGATCGGGCAACGGTGTGGAAAGACGCGCTGACCGGCTCAGACGCACTCGATAGCCCGGCTCTGCATCGTTGCAGACCCCCCGGAGGCGGCGCCCTCCGTTTGTCCGAACGGGCACCCGCGGCTACCGTGGACGGCGGTCCTCGAGACCCCGATGAATCGGTCCGCGCTCGTGCGGCGTCCTCCCCGACGTGCCGCGAGCGTACGGTCAACGGGTGCGCGAGGCGGCCCCGTGGCCGCCTCCCGGACGAACCGGAATCGCCTCCACGCCTCGCCGCTCACGCGCGGCGGGTCGCTCGCGGAGGCTGGAGAGACGGTCGTCCCCCGCACCCGACCCGGCACCACGAGATGAGAGTGCAGGGATGCGTCCCTGCGCGCCGACGGAGTGCACGTGCAGCAGAACCACCAGGACATCAGCGAGCCCGGGAACGGAGCCGCGACCGCGACCCTCGAGCGGGAGGGCCCGGCCCTCGAGGCGAGGAACCTCTTCAAGGTCTTCGGCCGCCGGCCCGAGGAGGTCGTGCGGCGGCTGCGCGAGGGCGCCGACCGCGCCGACCTCGCCGGCCAGGGCACCGCGGCCGTGATCGACTCCTCCTTCGAGGTGCGCCGCGGCGAGATCTTCGTCGTGATGGGGCTGTCCGGCTCCGGGAAGTCGACGCTCATCCGCATGCTCAACGGCCTTCAGGAGCCGACCGCGGGCGAGGTGCTGATCGACGGCGCCTCGATCACCGGCGTCTCCGAGAAGGAGCTGCGCCGCGTCCGCCGCTCGTCGATCTCGATGGTCTTCCAGCACTTCGCGCTGCTCCCGCACCGCACCGTGCTCGACAACGTGGCCTACCCGCTCGAGATCCAGGGCGTCCCCGCCGCGGAGCGCCGCGAGCGGGCACTGCTCGCGGTCGAGCGGGCGGGACTCGCCGGCTGGCACGAGAAACTGCCCGACGAGCTCTCCGGCGGCATGCGCCAGCGGGTCGGACTCGCCCGGGCGCTCGCCGCCGACACCGACATCGTGCTGATGGACGAGGCGTTCTCGGCGCTCGATCCGCTGATCCGCCGCGAGATGCAGGAGCAGCTGATCGAGCTGCAGCACGAGCTCGGCAAGACCATCGTCTTCATCACCCACGACCTCAACGAGGCCATGCTCCTCGGCGATCGGATCGCGGTCATGCGCGACGGCCGCATCGTCCAGATCGGCACGCCGGAGGAGATCCTCACCGACCCGGCGAACGACTACGTCGCCCAGTTCGTGCAGGACGTGGACCGCGCCCGCGTCCTCACCGCCTCGGCCGTGATGGAGCCGGCGCGCTCCGTCGTGACGCTCGCCGCCGGCCCGCGCGCGGCGCTGCGCACCATGCGCGACCAGCAGACCGCGGCGGCCTTCGTCGTGGGTGCCGGCCGCCGCCTCCTCGGCACCGTCCGCGACCGCGACGTGATCGAGCAGGTGCGCGCGAGCATCACCGACCTCTCGCTCGTCGTCACCGAGGCGGTCGTCAGCGTCGGCCCCGACACCGCGCTCAGCGAGATCATCGAGCCCGCCGTCGAGTCGGCGCTGCCGGTGGCCGTCGTCGACGAGGCGGGGCGGCTCCTCGGGGCGATCCCGCGCGTGACGCTCCTCGCCGCGCTCGGCAACGTCGGCACCGCCACCGGCGAGCTGCCGCTCGTCGAGCCGCCGGCCACGCTCCCGACCGAGCTGGTCACCGCGACCCTGCACGCGACCGGCGGCCCCGTCGACGACGCCGTGCTCGCGACCGAGGGGGGCGTGCGATGAACCCGGACCTCCGCCTCCCGCTCGGCGCCGCCGCCGAGACCGTCGTCGACGTGCTGACGCAGACCTTCCAGCCCGTCTTCGACCTCCTCCGCACCGTCTTCGGCGCCGCCTACACCGGCGTCGACTTCGTGCTGGCGACCCCGCCGTTCTGGGTCGTCATCGCCCTGATCGCGGTGCTCGCCTACGCGGCGCGCGGCTGGGTCTTCGGACTCGGCTCCGCGGTCGGACTCCTGCTGATCGCGAGCGTCGACCAGTGGGGCAACGCGATGGACTCGCTCGCCCTGGTGCTCGTCGCCTCCGCCGTCGCGATCGCGCTGAGCGTGCCGCTCGGGATCCTCGCGGCCCGCAACCGGACCGCCTCGGCGATTCTGCGCCCGGTCCTCGACTTCATGCAGACCATGCCGGCGTTCGTGTACCTGATCCCGGCGCTGATCCTCTTCCGCGTCGGCGTCGTGCCGGGCATCGTCGCGACGATCGTCTTCGCGATGGCACCGGGCGTGCGGCTGACCGAGCTGGGCATCCGCGGCGTGGACTCCGAGCTGGTCGAGGCGGGCGAGTCGTTCGGCTCATCGAAGTGGCGCATCCTCCGGCAGATCCAGCTGCCGCTCGCGCTGCCGTCGATCCTGGCCGGCCTCAATCAGGTCATCATGCTGTCGCTCTCGATGGTCGTCATCGCGGGCATGGTCGGCGCCGGCGGTCTCGGCGGCGACGTCGTGGCCAGCATCGGCCGGATCGACGTGGCGCTCGGCTTCGAGGCCGGCATCGCGGTGGTGATCCTGGCGATCATCCTCGACCGGATGACGAGCGCCCTCGGTGCGCCGTCGCCGGCCCGTGTCGCCCGGGCGAGCAGCCGCAAGGCCGTTGTCGCGACGCGCACGGCGATCGCCGCGGTGTCGGTCGGCGTCGTCGCGTCGCTCGGCGCCTCCGCGGTCGCCGGCCCGGCGACCACCGCGTCCGTCGACAACGGCGACCGCACCGACGTCACCCTCGCGGTCTTCCAGGGCTGGGACGAGGGCATCGCCGCGTCGCGGCTCTGGGGCGCGGTGCTCGAGGAGGAGGGCTACGACGTGACGCTGCAGAGCATCGACGTGGCGCCCGGCTTCTCGGGCCTCGCCAGCGGCGACTACGACCTGGCGCTGGACACCTGGCTGCCGATCACCCACGGCGACTACCTCGACGAGTACGGCGACCGCATCGTCGACCTCGGCGCCTGGAACGACGACGCGAAGCTCACCATCGCGGTGAACGAGGACGCGCCGATCGACACGCTCGAGGAGCTCGCGGCGAACCCCGAGGTCGTCGGGAACCGCCTGGTCGGCATCGAGCCCGGCTCGGGGCTCAACGGGGTCACGACCGACGCGGTCATCCCCGGCTACGGCCTCGAGGGGATGGAGTACCTCACCTCGTCCACGCCGGCGATGCTGCAGGAGCTGTCCAGTGCGACGGCGGCCGGCGAGAACATCGCGGTGACGCTGTGGCGGCCGCACTGGGCCTACGACGCGTTTCCGGTGAAGGATCTCGAGGACCCGAAGGGACTGCTCGGCGAGGCCGAGGGGATCCACGCGTTCGGCTCCGCGTCCTTCGACAGCGACTTCCCGACGCTGAGCAGCTGGCTGCGCGACTTCCGGATGGATTCGGACACGCTGTACTCGCTCGAGAACGCGCTGTTCAACGAGGGCGCGGACGACCAGGACGCGGCCCTCGAGTCGTGGCTGGCGGAGAACCGGGAGTACGTCGACGGCCTGACGAGCTGATCGCCGGATCTCGATACGCCCGCTGCGCGCGCTCCTCGATCAGCATGGAACGGAGGACGCCCGATGGGCGACAGCTCTCTCCCCATGCTGGTCGAGTAGCGCGCAGCGCGTATCGAGACCCGCCCTCTGCAGCCGGGTCAGGCGCGGGCCGCCGCGTACTGCTCGCGGATGACCGGGCGGTGGTCCGGCGCCGGCTCGGCGAGGGAGGTGACCTCCCAGGTCGGGCGCGCGCCGGTCAGCGCCCAGGCGGCCTGCACGGCGGCGCCGTCGGCGACGTACTCGCCCGGCGTCGGCACGACCACCGGCACGTCGAAGACCTGCGAGGCGGCCAGCTGCACGGCGCTGTTCTGCGCCGCCCCGCCGATCAGCAGGATGCGCCGCGCCTCGACGCCCTGCGCCCGCACGGCGTCCAGGCCGTCGGCGAGGCCGCAGAGCATGCCCTCGATCGCCGCGCGCGCCAGGTTCGGCCGCGTGGTCGACGCGATCGTCATCCCGTGCAGGCTCGCCGTCGCGTCGGGCAGGTTCGGCGTCCGCTCGCCCTCGAAGTACGGCACGAGCACGAGGCCGCCGGAGCCCGGCTCGGCCTCGAGCGCGAGCACCGAGAAGGCGTCGAAGTCGCTCCCGAGCAGCCCGGCCGTCGAGGCCAGCACTCGCGCCGCGTTCAGCGTCGCGACCAGCGGCAGGAAGCGCCCGCTCGCGTCCGCGAACCCCGCGACCGTCCCGGAGGCGTCGCGCACCGGGTCGTCCGTCACCGCGAAGACGGTCCCGCTCGTGCCGATGCTCACCACGACGTCGCCGGGACCCGCGCCGAGGCCGAGCGCCGCACCCGCGTTGTCGCCCGCGCCGGGTCCGACGACGAGACCGCTCTCGGTCGTGCCCGCCTGCTCCGACGGGCCGAGCACGCGGGGGAGGAGCGCCCGGTGCCCGAGCGCGCGCTCGAGCAGGTCGAGGTCGTAGCCGTCGGCGCCCCAGTACGAGGTGCCGGAGGCGTCGGAGCGGTCGGTCGTCAGCGCGTCCAGCTGCGGCCCGCGTGCGGAGTCGGGCCCGTAGCCGAGCAGGCGCCAGGTCAGCCAGTCGTGCGGGAGCGCCACGGCGGCGACGCGTGCCGCGTTCTCCGGCTCGGCGTCGCGCAGCCAGCGCAGCTTGGTGGCGGTGAAGGAGGCGACCGGCACGCTGCCGGTGCGCTGCGCCCAGGCCTCGGCGCCGAGCTCCTCGATCAGCTCGCGGGCCGCGCCGGCGCTGCGGGTGTCGTTCCAGAGCAGCGCGGGCCGGACGACCCGCCCGTCCGCGTCGAGCACGACCATGCCGTGCTGCTGGCCGCCGACCGAGATCGCGGCGACGTCGTCGAGTCCGCCCGCGTCCGCGAGCGCGATCTGCAGCGCCTCCCACCAGGCGGCCGGGTCGACCTCGGTCCCGTCCGGGTGCGAGGCGCGGCCGGTGCGGACCACGGCTCCGGTGTCGAGGTCGCGGACGACCACCTTGCAGCTCTGGGTGGACGAGTCGATCCCTGCGACGAGCGTCATCGCCGTCTCCGTTCGTTGTGGCGGTGCGGAGGCGCAGCCTCCGCTGAAGTCGGGGTGCGGAGGCGTCGCCTGCGCGGGGTGGGGACGGAGGCGCGGCCTCCGCGGGGGAGGGGCTGGGCCTCCGCCCGAGCATGCGAGAACGGACGAGACCCTGTGCCGAGGCACGGGATCCCGTCCGTCTCAGGGCGCCCTGCGAGGGGAGCGGCCCTGGTGGGTCAGCTGCGCGCGCCGAGCAGGTGCTCGGTGGCGAGCTGCTGCAGGCGGACGAAGCCGAAGCCCTTGCCGCCGAGGTACGCGTCGGTGTCGAACGACTCGTAGGAGGCGGTGTCCGCGAGCAGGTCGTCGTACGACTCGCCCTCGTTCAGCGTCGGGGTCGACAGCTCGCCGACCTTCGACGCCGCGAGCGCCTCCTGGACCTCGGGGTCGGCGCGGAAGGCCGCGGCCCGCTCCTTGAGCAGGAGGTAGGTGCGCATGTTGGCCGCGGCCGAGTCCCAGACGCCGGTCTCGTCCTCGGTGCGCGAGGGCTTGTAGTCGAAGTGGCGCGGGCCGTCGTAGGCCGGGACGCCGCCGGGGCCGCCGTTCTCCAGCAGGTCGACGAGCGAGAACGCGTTGTGCAGGTCGCCGTGACCGAAGACGAGGTCCTGGTCGTACTTGATGCCGCGCTGGCCGTTGAGGTCGATGTGGAAGAGCTTGCCGTGGTAGAGCGCCTGGGCGATGCCGGCCGTGAAGTTCAGGCCCGCCATCTGCTCGTGGCCGACCTCGGGGTTCACGCCGACGAGCTCGGGGCGCTCGAGCGAGTCGATGAATGCGATCGCGTGGCCGAGCGTCGGCAGCAGGATGTCGCCGCGGGGCTCGTTGGGCTTGGGCTCGATCGCGAAGCGGATGTCGTAGCCCTTGTCGGTGACGTAGTCGCCGAGCAGGTTGACGGCCTCGCGGTAGCGCTCGAGGGCCGCGCGGATGTCCTTCGCGGAGTCGTACTCGGCGCCCTCGCGGCCGCCCCACATCACGAAGGTCTGCGCGCCGAGCTCGGCGGCGAGGTCGATGTTGCGGAGGACCTTGCGCAGCGCGAAGCGGCGCACGTCGCGGTCGTTCGAGGTGAAGCCGCCGTCCTTGAAGACGGGGGCGCTGAAGAGGTTGGTGGTCACCATCGGCACGACGAGGCCGGTCGACTCGAGCGCGCCCTTGAGGCGGTCGATCTCGGTCTGGCGCTCGGCGTCCGTCGAGCCGAACGCGAAGAGGTCGTCGTCGTGGAAGGTGAGGCCGTAGGCGCCGAGCTCGCTCAGCTTCTCGACCGCGTGCACGGTGTCGAGGGGCTTCCGGGTCGGGCCGCCGAACGGGTCCGTCCCGTTGTAGCCGATGGTCCAGAGGCCGAACGAGAACTTGTCGGCGCGGGTGGGGGTCAGGGACATTGATCCGAATCCTTTCCGGCGACGTCGCCGAATTGTTGTTGCGCCCAACATATCGATCGGGGGCGTGCGGCGCAACGGTCGTCGCGACGTGTCGCGCGGTGGTGCTCCTCGATCGACGCGACGTCTCGCGTCGATATGTGGCGTGGCCCGACGAATTCCTTGCGGAAGCGTTTCGACTGTGCGTACAGTGCTCAGCAGCAACCCGGTCGAAGCGTTTCGAAGCACTGCTCTCCCGAGCAGGGCGGAGCGGCCGGGCACCGACGACGAGGTCCGGCAGGAGGAACGATGGCGAGCATCCACGACGTCGCCCGCGTGGCCGGAGTCTCGATCAGCACCGTCTCCTACGCCCTCTCCGGCAAGCGATCGATCGCCGCCTCCACCCGCCAGCGGGTCGACGAGGCCGTCCGGCAGCTGGGCTACCGGCCGCACGCCGGAGCCCGCATGCTCGCCGGAGCGCGGACCCACATCCTCGCCCTGTCGGCGCCGATGCGCGGCGAGCTCCACCTGCCCACTCACATGCGCTTCGTCACCGAGGTGCTCGAGCGGGCCCGCGAGTCCGACTACGACGTCCTCCTCCTCGTCACGGACGAGGCCTCCAGCGGCATCGCCCGCGTCTCCTCCTCCTCCCTCGTCGACGGCGTCGTGCTGATGGGCGTCGACGACGAGGACGACCGCGCGGCCCTCATCCGCGCGGCCGGCGTCCCGGCGACCTTCATCGGCGTCCCGGCCGACGCGCACGAGCTCGCCTGCGTCGACCTCGACTTCGCCGAGGCGGCCCGCCGCAGCGTGCGTCTGCTCGCCGAGCAGGGTCACCGCTCGATCGGCCTGATCGAGCACCCGCAGTCGTACACCGACCGCAACGCCGGTTTCGTCCGCCGCTTCGACGACGCGTTCGAGGCGGAGTGCGCGGCCCTCGGCCTCGCCCTCAGCGTCGAGCGCCCGCACATCGGCCGCGCGAGCGCGTCGGCGGCGGTCGACGCGCTGCTCACCGCTGGCGTGTCCGCCCTCGTGCTGCACTGCAACGAGCCGGTGGCGGAGGCGGCGATCGAGCGCCTCGTCGAGCGCGGCCTCTCGATCCCCGGCGACCTGTCGGTCCTCGCGGCCTGCGCGAGCTACGACGGCGCGGCGCTCCCCGTGCCGGTCAGCAGCATCCCCCTCCCGTTCGACGCGATGTGCCGTGCGGCCGTCGCCCGGACCCTCCAGCAGATCGACTCCGGTCGCAGCACCGGCGTCGACCTCCTCCCGCCCCACTACGTCGACCGCGGCTCCGTCGCGCTCGCCCCGGCCGGCGCTCCGGCGCCGACCGCTCCCTGACCTGTCCCCGTCCTCTTCGCCTCCGCCTCTCCGCGCCGATCGTCGAAACGCTTCGACACCCGTCACGTGCCCAGAGAGCGCTCTTCGACTCGCACGACCGACCACTCACAGCCCCTCGTCCACAGCCCCGCGGCACCGTTTGAAGGAGAACTCCCGCTATGTCGCTTCGTCCCCGCACCGCCTTCCACCGCCCCTCCGCCGCCACCGTCGGCTCGCTGAGCCGCCGCGGCCTGATCGCCGGCGGTGTCGGCATCGGCGCGATGTTCGCGCTCGCCGCCTGCTCCGGAGGCGGCTCCGACGCCGGCTCCGACGCCCTCGCCACCGACGTCGACGGTGCCGGCCGCACCCTGACCATGTGGGACTTCGAGACCCCCGACAGCGACCGCGGCATCGCCTGGCTCGCCGCCCGCGACATCTTCACCAAGGAGACCGGCGCCGAGATCGCCTACGAGTTCAAGGCCTTCGAGCAGCTGCGCACCGGTGCCAGCCAGATCTTCAACTCCAACTCCGCGCCCGACGTCGTCGAGTACAACAAGGGCAACGCGACCAGCGGTCTGCTCTCGAGCCAGGGCCTGCTCACCAACCTCGACGAGGCCGTCGAGTTCTACGGCTGGGACAAGCTGATCCCGGGTGCGCTGCAGACCACCGCGAAGTACGACGAGCAGGGCATCATGGGCTCCGGCTCCTGGTACGGCATCCCCAACTACGGCGAGTTCACCTTCGTCTACTACAACAAGGACGTCTTCGCGGCCAACGGCCTCGAGGTCCCGACCACCTACGACGAGTTCACCGCCGTTCTCGACGCCTTCGTCGCCAAGGGGATCACCCCGCTCGCCGAGGCCGGCGCGGAGTACCCGCTGCAGCAGCTCTTCTACCAGCTCGCGCTGCTGAAGGCCGACCGCCAGTGGATCACCGACTACCAGACCTACACCGGCGAGGTCGACTTCGAGGACGCGGCCTGGAGCTACGCGGCCGATCAGCTGCAGACCTACGTCGACAAGGGCTATTTCTCCGCCGACGCCTCCGGGCTCAAGGCCGAGGACGCGGGCACCGCGTTCATCTCCGGCGAGTACCCGATCTTCTTCTCGGGCTCGTGGTGGTTCGGTCGCTTCAAGACCGAGATCACCGGCTTCGAGTGGGACACGTTCCTCTTCCCGGGCGCCGAGTTCACGATGGGCTCCGCGGGCAACCACTGGGTCATCCCCGAGACGGCGAAGAACAAGGACCTCGCCTACAAGTGGATCGACATCACGATGCGCCCCGAGATCCAGAACCTCATCGGCAACAACGGCGGCATCCCGCTGGTCGTCGACGAGACCGCCATCACGGATGAGAAGAGCAAGGCGCTGCTGTCGCAGTGGAAGACGGTCGTCGACGAGGACCAGCTCTCCTTCTACCCCGACTGGCCCACCGCCACCTTCTACGACGACCTCGTCGCCGCCTCGCAGGAGCTCATCAACGGCTCGACCGACCCCAGCGGCATGCTCACCGAGCTCCAGTCCAAGTACGACGACGGCGTCGCCGACATCAAGTAACTGCAAGGTCGCCCCCTTCCGCGAGATGCCACTTGTGCACGCGACACGCCGTCAAAGCCGTGCACAAGTGGCATCTCGCGGCCCCCTCATACAGCCCCCACGTTCTAGGAGTACCCATGACGACGACCGTTCCGCGTCGCGCGGAGAGCGCCCCGCCGCCTCCCACGGCGGAGAAGCCGCCCCGCGAGAAGCGCTCCGGCGGATACTGGCTCTACCTGATCCCGGGCTTCGTGCTCTTCGTGTTCATCGTGCTGATCCCGCTGATCTGGAACGTCTACATCAGCTTCACCTCGTGGCGCGGCATCAAGCCGCCGATCTTCATCGGCCTCGACAACTGGATCGAGCTGATGGGCGACGACCAGTTCTGGACGTCGTTCCTGAACTCCGTCTACATGATCATCGCGATGGTGATCGTCCCGACGATCCTCGGCCTCCTCCTCGCCGCGATCCTCTTCGACCTGGTCGGCAAGAAGTTCGGCGGCCGGATCGCCTCCTTCCTCCGCGCGACCTACTACCTCCCGCAGATCCTGCCGACGGTCATCGCCGCCATCGTGATCGGCTGGATCCTCCGCCCGGACAACGGCGCGCTCAACTCGATCCTCGAGGCGGTCGGCCTCGGCTCGCTCGCGCACGACTGGCTCGGCAAGCCCGACACCGCGATGCTCTCGATCATGGTCGTGATGATCTGGGTCCAGCTCGGCTACCCTGTCGTCATCTTCATGGCCGCGCTGCAGCGCGTGGACCCCGAGCTCTACGAGGCCGCCGAGCTCGACGGCGCGAACTGGTTCCAGCGCTTCCGCTGGATCACGATCTCGATCATCCGCCCCGAGGTCTTCGTGGTCACCCTCACCTGCACCATCGCCGCGCTGAAGGTCTTCGGCCCGATCTACGCGCTGACCCGCGGCGGCCCGGGCGACTCGACCATCGTGCCGAGCTACTACTCCTACACCGAGTTCTTCCAGAAGCAGCAGGTGGGCTACGGCGCCACCATCGCGACCGCGCTGACGATCGTCATCGTGATCCTGGCCGTCCTCTTCATCCGCGCCCAGGAGCGCGTCGAGCGCAGCGAAGGAGCCCGCTGATGTCGGCCATCGAAGCCCTGCCGTTCACCCAGGCCGGCACGGACGACACCGATCTGACCACCCCGAAGAAGGCGCCCAAGGCCTCGAAGGGCGCGACCAAGCGCACCCTCGGCGACTGGGCGATCCTGGTCGTGGCCGTCGTGATCGGACTCGTCATCATCAGCCCGGTGCTGCTGATCCTGCTCAACTCGTTCAAGACCCCGGCCGAGTACTCGGTCGGCGGTCCGCTCGCCTTCCCGACCGGTCTCTCCTTCGACGGCCTCTCGACCTTCTGGGAGCGGGTGAACTTCCCGGAGAAGCTCGGCAACTCGATCCTGATCTCCGGCTCGGTCGCGATCCTCGCGGTCGCCCTCTCGGTGCTCAACGCCTATGCGATCGGCATCGGCCGGGTGAAGGGCCGCAGCTGGATCATCATCCTGTTCCTGCTGGCGAACATGCTGCCGCAGGAGGCCCTGCTCTACCCGCTGTACTACATGTTCAAGGCGGTCGGGATCTACGACAGCCAGCTCTCGGTGATCATCATCTTCACCGTGATCCAGTCGGCGTTCGGCACCTATCTGCTCTCCAGCGTCTACGGCACCTTCCCGAAGGAGATCCTCGAGGCCGCGGCGCTCGACGGCGCTTCGAAGTGGCAGGTGCTCACCCGGGTGATCGTGCCGATCTCGCGGCCGACGCTCTCGGTGCTGATGATCTTCTTCTTCATCTGGACCTGGAACGAGTTCCTCATCCCGCTGGTGTTCCTGGTGAGCGACGCGACCCAGACCGTCCCGATCGCGATCTCCAGCCTCCAGGGCGACAAGATCATGGACGTCACGACGACCAGCGCGAGCGCTCTGCTGGGTCTGCTGCCGACGCTGATCTTCTTCCTGATCTTCCAGCGCACCCTGACCCGCGGCATCACCGCCGGCGCGGTCAAGTAAGAGCTCCGCACGACGGCGCGGGCCTCCTCCACCGGGGCCCGCGCCGCTGATCCCCCCGGCGTGCCCGAGCGGGAATCGAAGCGCTTCGACCTCGCTCCCGGCATCGGCCTCCCATCAGAAAGGCACCACCCCATGAAGTTCACCGACGGGTTCTGGCAGACGAGGGCCGGATTCACGCCCCTCTTCGCGCAGGAGGCGTACGACATCCGCTCCCACGGCACCTCCCTCGAGGTGATCGCGCCGACCAAGGTGATCCAGGGCCGCGGCGACGTGCTGAACCGCCCGACGCTCACCGTCACCGTGTCCTCCCCGGCCGAGGGCGTCGCGAAGGTCCGGATCGAGCACTGGCGCGGCACCGTGACCCGCCGCGGCTTCGACCTGGTCGACGACGCGGTGGGCGAGGCGAGCCTCACCGAGACCGGCGGCGTGCTGCGCACCGGCGACCTCGAGGTCCGCGTCGCGCAGGGCGCGCCCTGGTCGCTCGAGTTCTGGGACACCGCGACCGGCACCCGCCTCACCGGCTCCGGGCACAAGGCCGAGGGCTACCTCACCGGTCCCGACGGGAAGGCCTACCTGCACGAGCAGCTCGACCTCGGCGTCGGCGAGCTCGTCTACGGCCTCGGCGAGCGCTTCGGCCCGTTCGTCAAGAACGGCCAGACCGTCGACGTCTGGAACGCCGACGGCGGCACCTCCTCCGAGCAGGCCTACAAGAACGTCCCCTTCTACCTCTCCAGCCACGGCTACGGCGTCCTCGTCAACGACCCCGGCCTGGTCTCCTTCGAGATCGGCTCGGAGACCGTCGAGCGCGTGCAGTTCTCCGTCGGCGGCGAGGCGCTGGAGTACCTGGTGATCCAGGGCCCGACCAAGAAGGACGTGCTCCGGCGCTACACCGGGCTGGCCGGCCGCCCCGCGATCGTCCCCGCCTGGAGCTACGGCCTCTGGCTCACCACGAGCTTCACCACCAGCTACGACGAGGAGACGGTGAACTCCTTCATCGACGGCTTCGCCGAGCGCGAGCTGCCGCTGTCGGCCTTCCACTTCGACTGCTTCTGGATGCGCGAGTTCCAGTGGACCGACCTCGAGTGGGACCCGCGCACCTTCCCGGACCCGGAGGGGATCCTCGCCCGCCTGCACGAGCGCGGCCTGCACACCTGCGTCTGGATCAACCCCTACATCGCGCAGGCCTCGGCGCTGTTCGAGGAGGGCCGCGAGAAGGGCTACCTGCTGCGCACCACCGCGGGCGACGTCTGGCAGTGGGACCTGTGGGTCGCCGGCATGGCGCTGATCGACTTCACCAACCCGGAGGCGACCCGCTGGTTCCAGGACAAGCTGCGGGTCCTCGTCCGCCAGGGCGTCGACTCCTTCAAGACCGACTTCGGCGAGCGCATCCCCTCAGAGGGCGTCGCGTGGTTCGACGGCTCCGACCCCGAGGGCATGCACAACTGGTACACGCAGCTCTACAACCGGGCGGTGTTCGAGGTACTCGAGGAGGAGCTCGGCGCGGGCCGCGCGGCGCTCTTCGCCCGCAGCGCCACCGTCGGCGGGCAGGCGCTGCCGGCGCACTGGGGCGGCGACAACACCTCCTCCTACGTCTCGATGGCCGAGACCCTGCGCGGCGGGCTCTCGCTCGCGCTCGGCGGCTTCGGCTTCTGGGCGCACGACATCGGCGGCTTCGAGGGCACGCCCGACCCGGGCGTCTTCAAGCGCTGGCTCGCCTTCGGTCTGCTCTCCTCGCACTCGCGGCTGCACGGCTCGTCGTCGGTGCGGGTGCCGTGGGCGTTCGACGAGGAGGCGGTCGACGTCACGCGGCTGTTCACCCGGCTGAAGCTCTCCCTGATGCCGTACCTCTACGCGGCGGGGGCGGAGGCGGCGCGCACCGGCACCCCGGTGATGCGGCCGATGACGCTCGAGTTCGAGGACGACCGCAGCGCGGCGCACCTCGACACGCAGTACATGCTCGGCCACGACCTGCTGGTCGCGCCGGTGTTCACCCCCGACGGCTCGGTCGAGTTCTACCTGCCGCGCGGGCGCTGGACGAACTGGTGGACGGGCGAGAGCACCGACTCGGCGGGGGAGTGGCGCCGCGAGGTGCACGGCTTCGACTCGCTGCCGCTCTACGTCCGCGAGGGCGCGGTCATCCCGGTCGGCGCGCGCAGCGACGTCGCCGAGTACGACTACGTCGACGGTCTCGAGCTGCGGGTGTTCCCGGGGGCTGACGGCGAGACGGTCGTCCGGGTGCCGGCGCACGACTCCGGTGCGGAGACGGTGTTCACGGTGACCCGCTCGGGCGGCGACGTGAGCGTCGACGCGCCCGCCGGCAGCTGGACCTGGACCCGCGCGGGGTCCTGACCGGCGAGGTCCGCGCACGACATCAGCGGAGAAGACGACTCATCGCCCATGGGGGTTCGTCGCCCTTCTCAGCTGATGTCGTGCGGCGGACCGGACGTCCACCCGCGGATAGGCTGGCCCCGGAGAGCAGAGGAGACCGCGGAATGGCCGAGAACGCGACGCGCGGCAACAACCTCGACCGGGTCCGCCGGCACAATCTGTCCGCGATCCTCCGGCTCGTGCACCGCGTCGGTCCGCGCTCCCGCTCGCAGCTGACCCGCCTCACCGGCCTCAACCGCTCCACCATCGCCGCCCTCGTCGGCGAGCTGGTCGAGCTGGGTGTCGTGCGCGAGCTGCAGCCCGAGACCCTCAACCAGGTGGGCCGGCCGAGCCCGATCGTCGAGGCGGATCCCCGCGTCGTCGCGATCGCGGTGAACCCCGAGATCGACGCCGTCACGGTCGCGGTCGTCGGCCTGGACGCCGAGGTGCGCCGCCGCATCCGCCGCACCGCCGCCGTGCCGAGCGCCGAGGCCGCGGCGGCGCTCGCGGCCGGCGCCATCGCCGAGCTGGTCGCCGAGCTGCCGGCGGACGCCCGCACCGTCGGCATCGGCGTCGCCGTCCCCGGTCTCGTCCGCGACGCCGACGGCCTCGTCCGGATCGGCCCGCACCTCGGCTGGACCGACGAGCCGTTCTCGCGGATGCTCGCCGAGGCGACCGGTCTGCCGGTGCTCTCCGCCAACGACGCCAACCTCGGCGCACTCGCCGAGAGCGTCCTCGGCGCCGGACGCGAGGTCTCGCACCTCGTCTACCTCAACGGCGGCGCGAGCGGCGTCGGCGCCGGCGTGATCGTCGGCGGCACCCCGTTGCACGGCATCGACGGCTACGCGGGCGAGATCGGCCACACGCTCGTCAACAGCGCCGGCGTCGACTGCCACTGCGGCGCGGTCGGCTGCCTCGAGACCGAGGTCGGCCGGGCGGAGCTGCTGCGGGTGCTCGGACTCGACGAGAGCGCCGACGTCAGCGAGCGGCTGGAGGAGGCGCTCGCCGCCTCCGGGGACCCCGCGGTGCGGGCCGAGGTGGAGCGGCAGCTCGGGCACCTCGCCGTGGCGCTGCGGAACGTCGTCAACATCTTCAACCCGCAGCTGGTGGTGCTCGGCGGGTTCCTCGGCGCGCTCGTCGGCGTCGCACCGGGCTTCCTCGAGGAGCGGCTGGGCCGCGGCGGGCCGTTCCGGGTGGCGCTCGACTCCGTGCGCATCGCCCGCACCGAGCTCGGCGCCGACCTGCTGATGCTCGGCGCGGCCGAGCTCGCCTTCGAGCGGCTGCTCGCCGACCCCCTCACCGCCGAGCTGCACCCGGTCGGCGGGGCGCGGCCCGCCGCCTGAGCGTCGCTCCGGGCATCCCGCAGGCGCACTCCGGCTCCCGAGGTCGGCTTCCGCTCTTGCGCGACACCGGTCGAATTGATTCGATAGTCGAGGAATGAATCCGGCCTCCCGTCGCTTGGCGGTAGAGGCTGTGCCCTTCCGCGACGCCCCTCTCCCTTCTCCGCTCTGCGCTCCGCAGGAAGGCTCCGTGACCTCTCTCGCCCCGACCCCCACCGGCTCGATCCCCGTGCACCGGCACGCCGGCGACGCCCTGACCAACCGTCAGCGCCTCGTCTACGTGATCGTCCTCGGCGCGCTCACCGCGCTCGGCCCGTTCACGATCGACCTCTACCTCCCCGCCTTCCCCGCGCTGCAGGGCGAGCTGAACGTGTCGGAGGCGGCGGTGCAGCTGACCCTCACCGGCACGACGCTCGGCTTCGCGCTCGGGCAGCTGGTCGTCGGCCCGTGGAGCGACGTGGTCGGCCGGCGGCTGCCGATCCTGCTCGCGACCTCGCTGCACGTCCTCGCCTGCGTGGGCGCGGCGTTCGCGCCCGAGATCGTCTCGCTCGGCGTCTTCCGCTTCCTGATGGGAGCCGGCGCCGCCGCGGGCGGTGTCGTCGCGATGGCGATGGTCCGCGACCTCTTCGGCGGGCGTCCGCTGGTGAAGATGCTGTCGCGGCTCGCATTGGTCTCCGGGCTGGCGCCCGTGCTCGCCCCGGTGATCGGCTCGCAGCTGCTGCTGGTGATGGACTGGCGCGGCATCTTCGTCTTCCTCGCCGCCTACGGCCTGCTGGTGATGCTGGCCGTCGCGCTGCTGATCGTCGAGACCCGCCCCCGGGTCGCGCGGGCCGACCGCGACTCCCGCTCGCTGGTGCAGCGCTACCGCGCCGTCCTCAGCGACCGGGTCTTCGTCGGCGTCGCGATCATCGGCGGCATGACCTTCGGCGGTCTGTTCACCTACCTCTCCAGCTCGTCGTTCCTCTTCCAGGGGCTCTACGGCCTGGACGCGCAGCAGTACGGCCTGCTCTTCGCGGTCAACTCGCTCGGCGTGGTCTCGGGCGTGCAGGCGTCCTCGTTCCTCAGCCGCCGCGGGGTCGGTCCGCAGTGGATCCTCGCCGTCACCACCGTCTCGCTCTTCGTCACCGCGGGGCTGATCGCGCTGTTCGACGTGCTGGGCTTCGGCATCTGGGGCACCCTCGTCCCGCTCTGGTTCTTCATCGCCTCCTGCGGCTTCAGCTTCCCCTGCGTGCAGGTGCTCGGCCTGGTCAACCACGGCCGCGAGGCGGGGACCGCGGCGTCGCTGCTGGGCGCCGTGAACTTCGGCACCGCCGGCATCCTCTCGCCGATCTCCGGCGTCTTCGGTGCCGAGTCGGCCGTGCCGATGGCCGGCGTCATGATGGCGACCGCCGCCGTGTCGATCCTGGCGCTCTGGCTCGTCGTCCGCCCCCGCACGGTCCCGGCCCTGCAGGACTGACCCGAGGGCCGGAGGTGCCCGACCCGCGCGACCCGCCCGCAACCCCCAGCGCGTGAACGGCCGACGACGGCATCATGTCCGGATGGATCCTCGCCACGACCCCCTGAAGACCGAGCCCGGCGTCGCCCAGCCCGACGCCGTGCAGCGCGAGCGCCTCCACCGGCGCGCCCCCTCGGACGACGTCGTCTCGAAGGTCCTCACCACGGAGGCCGCCCGGCACGTCTCGCGCCGCTGGCCGCTGATCTCCGCCTCGATCGCGCTGGCCGTCACGATCGTCCTCGCCGTGATCATCGCCTTCCGCCCCACGTCGGCGTTCTCGTTCGACGTCGAGTGGATGGACGAGGTCGTCGAGCACCGCTCGAGCGTCTGGGACGTCCCCGCCCTGATCATGAACACCGTCGGCGCCGGCATCGTCGGCACGGCGATCATCCCGGTCGCCATCATCATCGTGCTGCTCGTCTTCCGCCGGCGCTGGGCCGCGCTCTACTACGCGGTCGCGGCCCTCGTCAGCGTCGGCGCCACCCAGCTCGTGAAGGAGCTGGTCGGCCGCGCCCGCCCCGAGGACATGCTGGTCACCAGCGACTACGGCTCCTTCCCCTCCGGCCACACCGCGAACGCCTCGACCACGGCGATGGTGCTCGCCCTGGTCTTCCCGCTGCTCTGGGTCTGGATCGCCGGCTTCCTCTACTCCGTCGCGATGATGGCCAGCCGCACCTACCTCGGCGCGCACTGGCTCAGCGACACCATCGGCGGCCTCCTGCTCGGCCTGGCCGTCGCCCTGATCGTCTGGGCCCCCCTCGCCGGCCGCCTCCGCACCGAGTCCGAGCTCCCCCACCCGCCGATCTGGATCCGCCGCACGCACTGATCCCCGCCGCGAGATGCCACTTATGAGCGCGACACGCCGCGAAAGCCGCTCACAAGTGGCATCTCGCGGAGGGGGTCAGAACGCGCGCAGGCCGGTGAGCTCGTTGAAGGTGTAGACGTGCAGGCCGGCGAGGCGGTCGCCCGCGGCGGCCTCGAGGCGCGCGACGAACGCGGACGGGTCGAAGCGGCGGCCGCGCAGCAGCCCGCCCGCCACCGACGAGCTGCGCTTCAGGAAGCCGAGCGACGATCCGACGCCGATCCGCGCGCCCAGCGAGAGCAGCTTCGCCCGCTCGACCGGCCCCGGGACTCCGGCCCACAGCTCCGCGTCGATCCCCGAGTCACGCAGCCCGTCGGCGTAGCGGACGACCGCGTCCACGTCGAAGCACATCTGCGTGACGATCCCGCGGAGGTAGGGCGCCCGCTCGCGCAGGTGCTTCGCGATGCTCTCGTCCGAGAGGTGCGGGTGCCCCTCGGGGTAGCCGGCGATGTCGACGGCGAGCTCCGGCCGCAGCTCGCGGGCGTCGCGGATCAGCTCGAGCGAGGTCGAGTAGCTGCCGGAGGCGCTCTTCGCGTCGCCCGAGACGACGAACGCCTCGTCGATCCCCGCGTCCCGCATCCGCCCGAGCGCGCGCTCCAGGGCGTCGCGCCCGTCCACGTTCCGCGCCGCGAGGTGCGGCACGACCCGGAAGCCGCGGCCGGCCAGCTCCACCGCGGCGTCGATCGTCCGCTCCGTCCCGTGCTTCGGCAGGCTCGTGACGGTCAGCGTCACCGCTGCCGGATCGGGGAACGCCCGCTTCGCCTCCTCGCCGATGCCGTCCGACGGGATGATCTCGAAGCGCGCCCTGGTCACCCGCCCAGCCTCGCACGCAACGGTGTCGGAGGGTCGCCCTACCCTGGAGGCGGTCGTCGCCCGGCGGCCTCGGAGGGAATCGCATGTATCTCGAGGACGGCCGCATCGTCACGAGCCCGACCGATCTCTCCTCCTGGTCGGCCTGCGAGTGGGCGGTGCTCCGCCGGCTCGACGCGACCCTCGGCCGAGCGTCCCGCGTCGTCCTCGAGGAGGACGCGATGCTCCAGCGCACCGCCGTCCTCGGCGACGAGCACGAGGTCGCCTTCCTCGCCGAGCTGAAGCGCACGCACGAGGTCCTCGAGTTCGCCCGCCCCGAGCGCGCCGACTACGCGAGGGCCGCGGACGAGGCGGTCGAGGCGATGCGCGCGGGCGTCGACGTGCTCTACCAGGCCACCTTCTACGACGGCAGCTTCATCGGCTTCTCCGACTTCCTCCTCCGCACCGAGGACGGGGCCTACGAGGTCTACGACACCAAGCTCGCCCGGCACGCGAAGATCCCCGCGCTGCTGCAGCTCGCCGCGTACGCCGAGCAGATGGCGGTGCGCGGCATCCGCGTGGGCGAGCGCGTGCACCTCGTCCTCGGCGACGGCACGACCACCAGTCACGACCTCGCGACGATCGCCCCGGTGCAGCGGGTCCAGCGGGCGCGCCTGCGCACCGTCCTCGAGGAGCACCTCGCCGCCACGGAGCCCGTCGCCTGGGGCGATCCGCGCTTCACCGCCTGCGGCCGCTGCGGCCTCTGCGCCCCCGAGGTGCAGGCCCACCGGGACCCGATCCTGGTCGCCGGCATGCGCCTCGACCAGCGCGCGAAGCTCGCCGCCGCCGGCGTCACCACCCTCGACGCGCTCGCGGTCAGCGAGGGGCCGGTCCCCGGGATGAGCGCCGGCGCCGCCGAGACGCTGCGCGCCCAGGCCCGGCTGCAGCTCGCCACGGAGGCCTCGGCGGACCACGTCCCCGTCGTCGAGGTCGTCGACGCCTCCGTGCTGACCGCCCTGCCCGCCCCCGACCCGGGCGACCTCTTCTTCGACTTCGAGGGCGACCCCCTGCACGCGGAGGACGGCCAGTGGGGCCTCGACTACCTCTTCGGCATGGTCGATGAGGACGAGGCCTTCACCGCGTTCTGGGCGCACGACCTCGCGGCCGAGCGCCGCGCCCTCGTCGACTTCCTCGCCCTCCTCCGCGAGCGGCGGGCGCGCTTCCCGCGGATGCACGTCTACCACTACGCCTCCTACGAGCGCAGCCACCTGCTCTCGCTGGCGCAGCGGCACGGCACGGGGGAGGAGGAGATCGACGCGCTCCTGCGCGACGGCGTCCTCGTCGACCTCTACCCCGTCGTCCGCCGGGCGCTGCGGGTCGGCTCGCGCAGCTACTCGATCAAGAAGCTCGAGCCGCTCTACATGGGGGAGGAGGCGCGCGACGCGGAGGGAGTCACGAACGCGGCGGACAGCATCACCGAGTACGTCGAGGCGCGGGCGCTGCTGCAGCGGGCCGAGAAGGATCCGGGGAAGGCGGCGGCCGATCGCGCCGAGGGCGAGCGCCGCCTCGCCGAGATCGGCGAGTACAACGCCTACGACTGCCGCTCCACCCTGCGCCTGCGCGACTGGCTGCGCTCGCTCGTCCCCGCCCGCGAGGAGGAGCCGCTCCCGCTCGTCGACGTCGATCTGCCCGTGCCCCGCGAGCCCGACACCGCCGCCGTCGCGCTCCTCGCCGAGGTCGAGGGGATCGAGCCGCGCGAGCGCACCCCCGACCAGACCGCCCTCGCCCTCGCCGGTGCGGCGATCGACTATCACCGCCGCGAGGCGAAGACCTTCTGGCAGGAGCACTTCGACCGGCTGCGCCAGCCGCTCGACGACTGGGCCGACGCCCGCGACGTGGTCGTCGTGGAGCGGGTCGAGGTCGTCCGCGACTGGTCGACGCCGGCCAGGGCGCGCACCCTCTCGCGCGATCTGCGGATCCTCGGACGCCTCGCCCCGGGCAGCCGACTGAGAATCGGTGCCAAGCCGTTCCTCGTCTACGACTCCCCGGCGCCGCCCGGCGCGCCGTCTCCCGGTCCGGGGATGCGCGGCGCCTCCGACCGCGCCGAGATCCTCGCCGCGTCCGACGACGGCGAGCGGATCGTGCTGCTGCTCAAGGAGGGCCTGCGCGCGGGGGAGGACCCGCACGACGACGTCCCGATCGCCCTGGCGCCCGCGCCGCCGCCCCGTGCGGCCCCGCAGCCCGAGGCGATCGCGGAGTGGGGCGGCCAGGTGCTCGACGCCCTGCCCGCGATGCTCGCCGACCCCGCCCTCGACGTGCTCCGGCGCGTGCCGCCCGCCGTCGTGGCGCCGGTGCAGGGAGACGACGTCATCGGCGCGGTCGTCGAGACCCTGCTCGGCCTCGAGCGCGCCACGCTCGCCGTCCAGGGCCCGCCCGGCACCGGCAAGACCTACGTCGGCTCGCACGTGATCGCGCGGCTCGTCACCGAGCACGGCTGGCGGGTCGGCGTCGTCGGCCAGTCGCACTCCGTCGTCGAGAACGTGCTGACCGCGGTCGTCGCGAAGGGCGTCGACCGCGCCCGGGTCGCGAAGGTGCCCAAGGCCGGCAGCTCTGCGGAGGCGCTCGCCGCCATCGCCTGGACCCCGGTGAAGAACGGCGCCGCCCTCGCCGCGCTCGCCGAGGGCGGCGGCTGCGTCGTCGGCGGCACCGCCTGGACCTTCGCCAACGCGGGCAGCGTCCCGCGCCGCTCGCTCGACCTGCTGGTGATCGACGAGGCCGGGCAGTTCTCGCTCGCGCCCACCATCGCCTCCGCGATCGCCGCCGAGCGCGTGCTCCTCCTCGGCGACCCGCAGCAGCTCCCGCAGGTCAGCCAGGGCTCGCACCCGGAGCCGGTCGACGAGTCGGCGCTCGGCTGGCTCGCCGACGGCCACGACGTCCTGCCGCCCGCCTTCGGCTACTTCCTCGCGCAGACCTACCGGATGCACCCCGCGCTCGCCGCGGCCGTCTCCGAGCTCTCCTACGAGGGCGCCCTCTCCTCGCGCGCCCCGGCGGAGCGCCGGCTCGACGGCGTCGCGCCCGGGCTGCACGCGGTGCCGGTCGTGCACTCCGGCGACACCACGTCCTCCCCGGACGAGGCGCGCCGGGTCGTCGAGATCGCCCTCTCGATGGTCGGCCGCTCCTGGACCGACGAGCACGGCGAGCGCGCGCTCACCGCCGCAGACGTCATCGTCGTCGCTCCCTACAACGCGCAGGGCGCGCTCCTCCGCGACGCCCTCGACGCGGCCGGGCTCGAGGAGACGCTGGTCGGCACGGTCGACCTCTTCCAGGGCCGGGAGGCGGTCGTCGCGATCGTCTCGCTCGCCGCCTCCTCCGGCGCCGACGTCCCGCGCGGCCTCGAGTTCCTGCTGCTGCCCAACCGGCTGAACGTCGCGATCTCGCGGGCCAAGTGGGCCGCGTTCCTCGTGCACTCGCCGGCGCTCGCCGCGTCGCCGCCCACCTCGATGGCGGCGCTCGAGCGGCTCTCGCGCTTCATCCGCCTCCTCGAGATCGCGGAGGAGACGGAGCAGGAGTGACGGATTCCGTCGTGCAGATCCACCCCGCCTCCCGATTCCCGCGGTCCGGGCCTTGAACCACGAGCGATTCCGTCGCTACGGTGGCTGCATGAGAATCCTCCTGGTCGGCGCCGGCGGCGTCGGCGACGCGTTCGCGAAGATCGCCGCCCGCCGCACCTTCTTCGAGCAGATCGTCGTCTGCGACTACGAGCTCGCCCGGGCCGAGCGCACCGTCGCCTGGATCCTCGAGCGGCACGGCGCCGACGGCCTCGAGAACAGCTTCGTCGCCGCGCGCATCGACGCCTCCGACGCGGAGAACGTGGAGACCGTCGCCCGCGCCCACGGCGCCACCCACGTGATGAACGCCGTCGAGCCGTCCTTCGTGCCGACGATCTTCGCGGGCGCCCTCGCCGCCGGCGCCGACTACGTCGACATGGCGATGAGCCTCTCCCGGCCGCACCCCGAGGAGCCGCACGCGAAGACCGGACTCAAGCTCGGCGACGAGCAGTTCGCCGCCGCGCCCGAGTGGGAGTCCGCCGGCCGCCTCGCCCTGGTCGGGATGGGCGTCGAGCCCGGGCTCTCCGACGTCTTCGCCCGCTACGCCGCCGACCACCTCTTCGACGAGATCGACGAGCTCGGCGTCCGCGACGGCGCGAACCTCGTCGTCCGCGACGACTCCGGCGCCGAGATCTTCGCGCCCTCCTTCTCGATCTGGACGACCATCGAGGAGTGCCTGAACCCGCCGGTGATCTACGAGAAGGACCGCGGCTGGTTCACGACGCCGCCGTTCTCCGAGCCGGAGGTGTTCGAGTTCCCCGAGGGCATCGGCCCCGTCGAGTGCGTCAACGTCGAGCACGAGGAGGTGCTGCTGATGCCGCGCTGGCTCGACGCGAAGCGGGTCACCTTCAAGTACGGCCTCGGCGCCGAGTTCATCGGCGTCCTCCGCACGCTCAACCTGCTCGGCCTCGACCGCACCGAGCCGGTCCGGGTCCGCTCCGCCGACGGTCCCGTGCTGGTCTCGCCGCGCGACGTGGTCGCCGCGGGCCTGCCCGACCCGGCGAGCATCGGCCCGCGGATGACCGGCAAGACCTGCGCGGGCCTCTGGGTCTCCGGCGCGAAGGACGGCGCGCACCGCGAGGTGTACCTGTACCACGTGAGCGACAACGCGTGGACGATGGCGGAGTACGGCACCCAGTGCGTCGTCTGGCAGACCGCGCTGAACCCGGTGATCGCCCTCGAGCTGCTCGCGACCGGCGCCTGGTCCGGCTCCGGCGTGCTCGGACCGGAGGCGTTCGACGCCGAGCCGTTCCTCGAGCTGATGGCCCGCCCGCTCGAGGAGGGCGGCTACGGCCAGCCGTGGCACGTCCGCGAGGACTGAGCGGGAGCGGGGCCCGGGTCGCGCCGCGAGCCTAGGCTGAGCGCATGACCAACGACGACGGGCTCGCCTCGGCGAGGGACGACGCACGCACGGCCCTCGAGGCCGCCCGACGACTGCAGGCCGAGGCCGCGGAGGCGCTCGCCCGCGCCGAGGCGGCCGCCGCCGCCCTCGAGGCGGTCGCCGGTCCGGAGGAGGCGGCCGCGGTCGTCGACGACGTGCGGCTCGTCGACGGCGTGCCGGGGGAGGAGCCCGTACCCGTCGCAGTGCCCGCTCCGGTCGAGGCGTCCGCGCCTGCACCTGCTGCGGCATCCGCCCCTGCACCGTCCGCCGCCCCCACCCCCGGACCGCTCGCCGAGTCCGCCGTCGACGCCGTCCGCACCGGCTACGCCTTCACCGGCCCCGCCCTCGAGATCGGCGCCCTCGTCAACGGCGACGCCCGCGCCGACGTCCCCGTCCGCCTCCCGCTCGGGATGCTCAACCGCCACGGCCTCGTCGTCGGCGCGACCGGCACCGGCAAGACCAAGACGCTCCAGGTCCTCGCCGAGCAGCTCTCCGCGCACGGCGTCCCCGTCTTCGCCGCCGACATCAAGGGCGACCTGTCCGGACTCGCGACCCCCGGCACCCCCGACGAGAAGCTGCTCGCCCGCACCCGCACCATCGGGCAGGACTGGACCCCCGAGGCGGCTCCCGCCGAGTACTTCGCGCTCGGCGGCATCGGCACCGGCGTCCCCGTCCGCGCGACGGTCACCGGCTTCGGCGCCCTGCTGCTGGCGAAGGTCCTGGGCCTCAACCACACCCAGGAGTCGAGCCTCGGCCTGGTCTTCCACTACGCGGAGAGCGCCGGGCTGCCCCTCGTCGACCTCTCGGACCTCCGCGCCGTCCTCACCTACCTCGTCGGCGACGAGGGCAAGGCCGAGCTGGCCGAGCTCGGCGGGCTGTCCAAGGCCACCGCCGGCGTCATCCTGCGCGAGCTGATCGCCTTCGCCGACCAGGGCGCCGACGTCTTCTTCGGCGAGCCCGAGATCGACACCGCCGAGTTCCTCCGCCTCGCGCCCGACGGCCGCGGGATCGTCAGCCTGCTCGAGGTCCCCGGAGTCGCGGACAAGCCCGCGCTGTTCTCGACGTTCCTGATGTGGCTGCTCGCCGATCTCTTCAACGACCTGCCCGAAGTCGGCGACCTCGACCGGCCGAAGCTGGTGTTCTTCTTCGACGAGGCGCACCTGCTCTTCCGCGACGCGTCGAAGGACTTCCTCGCGGCGATCACGCAGACCGTGCGGCTGATCCGCTCGAAGGGCGTCGGCATCGTCTTCGTGACGCAGACCCCGAAGGACGTGCCGAGCGACGTCCTCGCCCAGCTCGGCTCGCGGATCCAGCACCAGCTGCGCGCGCACACCCCCGACGACGCGAAGGCCCTGCGCGCCACCGTCTCGACCTACCCCGAGAGCGACTACGACCTCGGCGAAGTGCTGCAGGCGCTCCCCATCGGCGAGGCGATCGTCACGGTGATGAACGAGCGCGGCGCCCCGACCCCGGTCGCCTGGACCCGGCTCCGGGCTCCGCGCGGCTCGATGGCGCCGACCCCCGAGGCCGAGCGGGAGGCGAGCGTCCAGCGCTCGCCGCTGCTCGCCCGCTACGGCACCCCGCTCGACCGCGACTCGGCCCGCGAGATCCTCACCCGCCGCCTCGACGCGGCCGCCGACGCCGAGGAGGCCCGCGCCGCCGCCGAGGAGCAGGCCGAGGAGGCCGCCCGCCGCGCGAAGGAGCAGGCCGCCGACGACGCCCGCCGCGCGAAGGAGGACGCCCGCGACGCCGCCCGCCGTGCCAAGGACCGCGCCGCCGCCGAGCGCCGCGCCGACGAGGCCGCTGAGCGCTCCCGCCGCCGCACCGCGCCGACCACCCGCTCCCGCTCCACCCGCCGCGACAAGACGGTCGTCGAGGAGGTCCTCGGGTCCTCGGTCGGGAAGACCTTGTTGCGCGAAGTCGTCCGAGGCATCTTCGGCACGGCCCGCCGCGGCCGCTGACACCGCCGTCTGCGGCGTTGTCGTCAGTCGCGATACCGCCGGTATCGCTCCTTCCTCCGCCTTGCAGCCGGCGGCGTCAGCGGCCGCGGCGCATGAGCGCTGACGGGGCGATCTGCGGCGTTGTCGTCGGGCGCGATGCCGCCGGTATCGCTTCCTCCTCCGCCTTGCAGCTCCCCCCGTCAGCGCCCGCGGCCCGCTCGGGCTGCGCCGCGCGCTGCCCCTGCTGATCGAGTAGCCCGCGCAGCGGGATTCCATGCTGATCGAGTAGCCCACGCAGCGGGCGTCTCGAGATCCACCGTGGCCAGTCGGGCGGGTCTCGATACGTCGCCCTGCGGGCGCCTGCTCGACCAGCATGTGCCGACGCCCCTCGTGCTGTTGGTGGAGCCGGCCCCGCCGCCCTTCATGCTGATCGAGTAGCCCGCTCCGCGGGCGTATCGAGATCCACGTCACCGGCACTCCCCGTGCACGACCGCTAACGCCGCCGTGTTAGCGTCGATACTCGTGACCGAGAGCCCGACGACCCGCGACCGCATCCTCAGCGCGACGGCGGCGCTGCTCGCGGAGGGCGGCCGCGACGCGGTCTCGACCCGCGCGATCAGCTCGGCGGCGGGCGTCCAGGCGCCCACCATCTACCGCACCTTCGGCGACCTCCGCGGCCTGCTCGACTCCGTCGCCGCCGCGGGCTTCGCCTCCGCCCAGGCCGAGTTCGACGCCGTCGACGCACCCGCCGACCCCGTCGACGCCCTCCGCGCCGCCTGGGACCACCACATCGCCTTCGGGCTCGCCGAGCCGCACCTCTACGCCCTGATGTTCACCGGGCGGCCGGGGGAGGAGTCCGAGGCGGCCCGCCTCGCCCGCGGCGTCCTCGCCGGCCACGTCCGCGCCGTCGCCGAGGCCGGCCGCCTCACCGTCGAGGTCGAGCACGCCGCCCGCCTGCTGCAGTCCGCCGCCCTCGGCTGCACGCTGACGCTGGCGTCCGCGCCGGACGACGAGCTCTCCGCCCGCTCCCGCGAGGCCGTCCTCGCCGCGATCACCACGACGGAGGCGGGCCCGACCGACCCCGCCGCCCGCGCCTTCGCCGCCCACGCGGTCGCCCTGCGCACCGCGCTGTCCGGCGTCGACGGCCTCAGCGCGGCCGAGAGCGCCCTCCTCGACGAGTGGCTCCTGCGCCTCACCCGCTGACCGGACTCCCGTCGATCGGTCGAGAGGCTGCGAGCGTCGTCAGATGTCCTCGTACTCGAGAAGGCCGGTCTCGAGCGCGTGCTGCCTGAATCCGCCCCTCCCGAACGGCAGGAAGTACTCGCCCTGCAGCAGATCGTCCACGAGCGATTCGACCATCGCCAGCGTGAGCAGCGTCGACCGTCTCCCCTGGCAGAGCAGCGGAACCGTTGCGGTCAAGCGGAGGCCGTGCTCCCGCGCGACGGACCGGGCTACGGAGTCATCGATGACCAGCTCGCAGCCGAACCGCTGGCCCAGGGCCAGGACCGCGCACTCGCCCACGTTCTTCCGGTCCGCGACGAGCCTGTCCTCGACGCTCGCGACAGCACTCAGGAAGTCCAGGTCGGTCGACCGGAAGACCTTGATCCAGGTGTGGCTCGAGAGATCGAGCCCGTCGAAGACGGTTCCCGGCGCGCTGTGCAGCTCCCGCTCGACGGCGTCGGGGATGACGACCGGGCGGTCTCCCGCGAGGAACTTGAGGACCCCCAGCCAGCCCTCCGCTGCGAAGTGGCGCATCGGTCCGGTGTCGAACACGAGCGCCTCCGCCGGCACTGTCATGAGACGAAGGACCAGATCTCGTCGGCGCGCCGCGGGCGGACCTCGGGAGGATCATCCTCCGCGAGAGTTCGACGCAGCAGGTCCAGGCCGCGCTCGCGGCTGATCCGCTCGGTCCTGACCAGATCGAGCACCGCCTTCGAGAACTGCCGAGGCACGCTCGTCCCCGTGAGCTCCTCGGGGGGAGCATGGAGATCGAGCTCGATGGAGTCCGCAGCGATCGGCTTGCACTGGCGGACCACCGCGTCGTCGTCCTGGCTGACGAGGTCGAGCTCCCGCAAGCGCGAGGCGAGCGAGGCGAAGTCGACTCGGTACCTGCTCGCGGTGAGGATCGCGGCGCTCCGTGCGCCCGAGGTCTCGACGAGAGTCGGCCACTCGCGCAGGAGCGCCTGCTCGGGAAGCAGGACCGCGCGAGCGAAGCGGTCGAGCTTGGATTCGAGGGGAACGGAATCGAGTCCGTGCTCGCTGACGCGCCAGTCGACGACGTACGCGGCGGCGGTGAGATGGTGTCCCAGCTCGTGCGCCAGCGCCAACCGCCGGCGCCCGACCTTCATGTGGCTGTTCACGACGGCGATCCCGCCGAGCGTGTACTGCACGGACCCGGCGTCGGCGGTGTCGGCCCCGATGTCGGAGGAGAAGGCGAGCAGCCCGGCCTTGCTGACGAGCTCGCTCAGATCGCGAGCCGGGGCGTCCTCGGGAAGCGCGAGAAGCTCCCGAGCGCGGACCGCGAGTGCTTCCGCCTCGCGGCCGGTGGTCGGTGGCGTCCACCGCGGTCGCGCACCGGTGTCGTCGACCGCTCGGGGCAGCTTCGCGGCGTTCAGTCCCGCGACGAACTCGACGTCCCGCACGAGTCCGGACAGGAGCCCATCGATGTTCGAGTCCACGGTGTCGAGCCCTCGGCTCGATCGGTGAGCGACGATCGCCGGAGCGGCGTCCTCGAAGAACTCCGACATCCGCGCTCCGAGGGCTGCCGCGATATCGGACAGCTCCAGGGCTGTCACCCTTCTGACCCCGGCCTCGATCTTGCTCACGACGGAGCGCTCCAGGCCGACCGCTGCGCCGAGCTCGTCCTGGCTCATCCCGCGGCGTGACCGGGTCTCGCGGATGCGCAAGCCGAGGACGCGGGAGTTCATCTCCGTCATGCGTGCGATTCTGGCACGGTCGTCCTGCCGCCGGTGCGGTGAGCGCGAAGAAGGCGGTGACCGACGCGATTGGACCGTTCCGAGGAGCAAGGTGCTCGCGAAGAAGACGTCGCGTCGGCGCCGGGAAACAGAGAACGGCGCCGCAGCTGGCGAGAGCGTGCGGCGCCGTTCGGCGGAGGATGGGGGATTCGAACCCCCGAGGGCTTGCACCCAACACGCTTTCCAAGCGTGCGCCATAGGCCACTAGGCGAATCCTCCTGGCGCGACCGTGGCCGCGACTCATCGATACTAGCCGGTGCCGGCGCCCTCCGCTGACCACGGCACCGCGACGGCCGTGCTCGCACCCCGCCGACGTCGGTTAGACTGTCTCCCGGCTCCCCGCGTGGCGCCATCCAGGCCAACTCCCCCAGGGCGGAAACGCAGCAAGGGTAACCGGGCTCTGGCGGGTGCGCGGGGGGTCTTTCCTCGTTAACGGGCCCCGCTCCGGCCCACCTCTCCTCCACACCCCGCCGCTCCTGCACGCTCTCCCATCCGGGGCACCCGCCCAGCCTCCGGAGGGCCCCCGTCGCTAGGCTTGCGCCGATGGTTCAGAGCATCTACATCTCGTCCGCCGAAGGTCATTCGGGCAAGTCCACGGTCGCCCTCGGCGTCCTCGACCTGCTCAGCAGCCAGGTGCAGCGGGTCGGCGTCTTCCGCCCGATCGCCCGCTCCACCTCCGAGCGCGACTACGTGCTCGAGATGCTGCTCGGCCACTCCGACTCGGGTCTCGCCTACGACGACTGCATCGGCGTCACGTACGAGGACGTCCACGCCGACGGCGAGGCCGCCCTCTCCCGCATCGTCGAGCGCTACAAGGCCGTCGAGGCGCAGTGCGACACGGTCGTGATCCTCGGCTCGGACTACACCGACGTCGGCAGCCCGACGGAGCTCGGCTACAACGCCCGCATCGCCGCCAACCTCGGCGCCCCCGTCCTCCTCGTCCTCACCGGCCGCGACCCCTCGCGGAGCGAGCAGCTCGGCCAGGCCCCCGCCCGCACGCCCGACGAGATGCGGCAGATCACCGAGCTCGCCGCCGTCGAGCTGCGCACCGCGCACGCGAGCCTCATCGGCGTCGTCGCGAACCGCGCCGACCCGGGCACCTCGGAGCAGGCCGTCGCCGCGATCCGCGAGGCCCTCCCCGCCGGCGCCCCGGTCTGGGCGATCCACGAGGACCCGTCCCTCGTCGCCCCGAGCGTCTCCCGCATCATCGACGCCGTCGACGGCGTCTTCGTCGCGGGCGACCCGGAGCTGCTCGGCCGCGAGGCCCTCGGCGTGGTCGTCGCGGGCATGTCGATGGTCAACGTCCTGCCGCGCCTGATGGAGGGCGGTGTCGTCATCGTCCCCGGCGACCGCCCCGAGGTCGTGCTCGCCGTGATCATGGCGCACGCCTCCGGCAACTTCCCGACGGTCTCCGCGATCATCCTCAACGGCGGCTTCGAGCTGCAGGAGCCGATCGTCCGCCTGATCGAGGGCGTCGACAACCGCCTGCCGATCGTGATGACCGAGCTCGGCACCTACGACACCGCGGTGCGCGTCACCGCCGCGCGCGGTCGCCTCGCCGCCGACTCGCCGCGCAAGCGCGACACCTCCCTCGCCCTGTTCGCCGAGGCGATCGACCCGGTCGAGCTGCTCACCCTCCTCGACGTCGGCCGCTCCGAGGTCGTCACGCCGCTGATGTTCGAGTACGGCCTGATCGAGCGCGCCCGCATCGCCGACCGGCACATCGTGCTGCCCGAGGGCGGCGACGACCGCATCCTCCGCGCCGCCGCGACCGTGCTCAAGCGCGGCATCGCCCGCCTGACGATCCTCGGCGAGGAGGTCGAGGTGCGCTCCCGCGCGGCGAGCCTCGGCCTGGACATCGACGGCGCCCGCGTCCTCAGCGTCCTCGACCCGGAGCACCGCAACCGCTTCGCCGAGGAGTACGCCCGCATCCGCGCGCACAAGGGCATCACCTTCGACCACGCCTACGACACCGTCACCGACGTGTCCTACTTCGGCACGATGATGGTGCAGCTCGGCCTCGCCGACGGCATGGTCTCGGGCGCCGCGCACACCACCGCGCACACGATCCGCCCCGGCTTCGAGATCATCAAGACCAGCCCCGGCGTCTCCGTCGTCTCGAGCGTGTTCCTGATGGCGCTCGCCGACCGCGTCCTCGTCTACGGCGACTGCGCCGTGAACCCCGACCCGACCGAGGCGCAGCTGGCCGACATCGCCATCTCCTCCGCCGAGACGGCGCAGCAGTTCGGCATCGACCCGCGGATCGCGATGCTCTCCTACTCCACCGGCGAGAGCGGAGCGGGCGCCGACGTCGAGAAGGTCCGCGCGGCGACCGCCCTGGTGCGCGAGCGCCGCCCCGACCTGCTCGTCGAGGGCCCGATCCAGTACGACGCCGCCGCGGACGCGGCCGTCGCCGCCTCGAAGATGCCCGGCTCGCAGGTCGCCGGTCGCGCGACGGTGTTCATCTTCCCGGACCTCAACACGGGCAACAACACCTACAAGGCCGTGCAGCGCTCGGCCGGTGCCGTGGCGATCGGGCCGGTCCTGCAGGGCCTGCGGAAGCCCGTCAACGACCTCTCCCGCGGCGCGCTCGTGCAGGACATCGTCAACACCGTCGCGATCACCGCGATCCAGGCGGCGACCCAGGCCATCGTCCCGCCGACCTCCGCCATCCCCGTCGTGCGCTGAGGGCCACCCGCCCGAGCGCCCCGTCCGACCCCGAACCCCCAGGAGTCCCACCGTGTCCGTCGTCCTCGTCGTCAACAGCGGCTCGTCGTCCTTCAAGTACCAGCTCATCGAGATGACGACGGAGGAGACGCTCGCCAGCGGCCTCGTCGAGCGGATCGGCGAGGAGACCGGCCGCACCAAGCACAGCCACGACGGCGACACGGTCGAGTTCGAGACCCCGATCCCGGACCACACGGCCGGCTTCGACGTGATGATCCGCGCCTTCGCCGAGCACGGCCCGAGCCTCGACGAGTTCCCGCCGATCGCCGTCGGCCACCGCGTCGTGCACGGCGGCAAGCGCTTCTACGAGCCGACCGTCGTCACCGACCTCGTCAAGATCAACATCGAGGACCTCAGCGACCTCGCCCCGCTGCACAACCCGGCCAACCTCGAGGGCATCGAGGCCGCGCAGAAGGCCTTCCCGGACGTCCCGCACGTCGCGGTCTTCGACACGGCCTTCCACCACACGATCCCCGCCGCGGCGTCCACCTACGCCATCCCCGCCGAGCTCGCCGACAAGCACCGCATCCGCCGCTACGGCTTCCACGGCACCTCGCACAAGTTCGTCTCCGAGGCGGCCGCCGCGTTCCTCGGCCGCCGCCGCTCCGACCTCAAGACGATCGTCCTGCACCTCGGCAACGGCGCCTCCGCGTGCGCGATCGACGGCGGCGCCTCCGTCGAGACCTCGATGGGCATGACCCCGCTCGAGGGCCTCGTGATGGGCACCCGCTCCGGCGACCTGGACCCCGCCGTCGTCTTCCACCTCGCCCGCAAGGCCGGCCTCTCCACCGACGAGCTCGACACCGTCCTCAACCGCCGCAGCGGACTCCTCGGTCTCTCCGGCCGCGGCGACATGCGCGACGTGCAGGACGCCGCCGAGGCTGGCGACGAGACCGCGACGGCAGCCCTCGAGGTCTACTACCACCGCCTCCGCCACTACGTCGGCGCCTACTACGCCCAGCTCGGCCGCGTCGACGCGATCGTCTTCACCGCCGGAGTCGGCGAGAACGTCCCCGCCGTCCGCGCCGGCGCCCTCCGCGGCCTCGAGGGCCTCGGCATCGAGCTCGACCCCGAGCGCAACACCGCCCGCGACCGCGGCCCCCGCCGCATCTCCACCGACGACTCCCGCGTCGCCGTCCTCGTCATCCCCACCAACGAGGAGCTCGAGATCGCCCGGCAGTCCTTGTCGGTCGTCTAGCAGCTTCGCTGCTAGACGACTCGCGGTCGGCTTGCAGAGGTGGGAGCGTTCCGCGGAGCGGGTCGCGTCGGGCTGCCCTGAATCGCTGGCACGCGATTCCGGGTCGCGGCCCTCTGCCCTGCCCGTGCAAGCCCGGTGCGGCCGATGTCCTCGGTGGTCGCCTGAGCAGCGGTGGGGCCGCGCTGCGCGCGAGCTGCTTTCGGCGACGTCGCCGGCGGACGTGCGAGCCGTGGAAGGGCCGCGCTGGCGCGCGAGCTGGTGCCTTCCGCGGTCAGCGCGCGCTGCGTGGTGGTCGAGGTGTCGCGGGAAGGGCGTGTGGAGATGCCGCGTCAGTCCGCGAGGCGGGCGTCGCCCGCGTAGACGTTGAAGCCCGCGCCGCGGCTGAAGCCGATGAGGGTGAGGCCCGAGTCGCGGGCGAGGTCGACGGCGAGGGAGGACGGGGCGCCGACCGCCGCGAGGAGGGGGACGCCCGCCATCACGGCCTTCTGCACGAGCTCGAACGAGGCGCGGCCCGACACCTGCAGCAGAGTGCCCCGCAGCGGCAGCCGCCCCTCGCGCAGCCCCCAGCCGACGACCTTGTCGACCGCGTTGTGCCGCCCCACGTCCTCGCGCAGCACCAGCGGCGTTCCGTCCGCGTCGAACAGCCCGGCCGCGTGCAGGCCGCCGGTGCGCTCGAACACGGCCTGCGCCTCCCGCAGCCGGTCCGGCAGCGACACGAGCAGCTCGGTCGACACCCGCAGCGGATCCTCCGCCACGCTCCACGCCGACTCCGTCGCGACCGCCTCGAGCGACGCCAGCCCGCACACGCCGCACGAGCTCGACGTGTACACCGAGCGCTCACGGTCGAGCAGGATCTCGGCGCGGCCCCCGCGGACGCTCGCGTCGATCACGTTGTAGGTGTTCTCGCCCGGCCCCGCGCCGCTCGCGCAGTAGCGCATGGCCGCGAGCTGATCGGTCGAGGTGAGCACCCCCTCCGACACCAGGAACCCGGCGACCAGGTCGAAGTCCTCCCCGGGCGTGCGCATGGTGACGCTGAACCGCCGCCCGCCGACCCGGATCTCCAGCGGCTCCTCGACGGCGAGCACGTCCTCGCGGCGGCGGGTCGGCTCCCCGGCGCGGACCGCGATCAGACGGGTCCGGGCGATGGCACGGCTCATGGGGTCCTCCTCGACGCGGCGGCGCACCGCCCCGCGACCTGAGAGCCCGGACGGCAGGCGCTCATCCTCCCACCCGCTCCCCGACGTACCATGCAGGAATGGTCGATGACGCCGAAGCCCGCGAGAACCCGATCGACGAGAGCGCCGTCACGGTCGGCGCCCCGAAGCGGCGGGCGGTCGGCATCCCCGGCGTCGCGCACGCGCTGCAGATCTCGCTCAAGCAGATGGGTCCGCTGCGCAGCGCCGAGACGCTCCTCCGGGTGAACCAGAAGACCGGCTTCGACTGCCCCGGCTGCGCCTGGCCCGAGGCCGACAAGCGGCACGTCGCCGAGTTCTGCGAGAACGGCGCGAAGGCGGTCGCCGAGGAGGCGACGCTGCGCACCGTCACCGCCGCCTTCTTCGCCGCGCACTCGATGACCGAGCTCGAGGGCTGGGACGACTACCAGCTCGGCCAGCAGGGCCGCCTCACCGAGCCGATGCTCCTCGACGAGGGCGCGACGCACTACCGCCCGGTCGGCTGGGACGAGGCCCTCGACGTGGTCGCGGAGGAGCTGCGCGCCTGCGCCGACCCGGACGAGGCGATCTTCTACACCTCCGGCCGCACCTCCAACGAGGCGGCGTTCGTCTACCAGCTGCTGGTGCGCGGCTTCGGCACCAACAACCTGCCCGACTGCTCCAACATGTGCCACGAGTCCAGCGGCTCGGCCCTGACCGAGACGATCGGCATCGGCAAGGGCACGGTCAGCCTGCGCGACGTCGAGCGGGCACCCCTGCTGATCGTCGCCGGGCAGAACCCGGGCACCAACCACCCGCGGATGCTCACCGCGCTCGAGCGGGCGAAGCGAGCGGGCGGCACCATCGTCGCGATCAACCCGCTGCCCGAGGCCGGGCTGCTGCGCTTCGAGAACCCGCAGACCGTCCGCGGGATGATCGGCGGCGGCACGGCCCTCGCCGACCACTTCCTCCAGGTGCGCCTCGGCGGCGATCAGGCGCTCTTCCAGGGCTTCGGCAAGGCGCTCCTCGACGCGGAGGAGGCGCGCGGCGGCGTCTTCGACCGCGCCTTCATCGCCGAGAGCACCGACGGCCTCGACGGCTACCTCGACGAGCTCCGCGGCACCACCTGGTCCGAGATCGAGCGGGCGAGCGGGATCGACGAGGCCCGGATCCGCGAGATCGCCGAGCTGATCGCCGCGAGCGAGGGCACCATCGTCTGCTGGGCGATGGGCCTCACCCAGCACGCCCACTCCGTCGCGACGCTCAAGGACGTCGTCAACGTCCTGCTGCTGACCGGCAGCATCGGCAAGCCGGGCGCGGGCGTCTGCCCGGTCCGCGGCCACTCGAACGTGCAGGGCGACCGCACGATGGGCATCTTCGAGCGCATGCCGGACTCCTTCCACGACGCCCTCGACCGCGAGTTCTCCTTCACCTCGCCGCGCAAGCACGGCACCGACACGGTCGCCGCGATCCGCGCGATGCGCGACGGGAAGGCCCGCGTCTTCATGGGCCTCGGCGGCAACTTCGCCCGGGCGACTCCGGACACCGGTGTCACCGAGGCCGCGATGCGCTCGCTCGCGCTCACGGTGCACGTCTCCACCAAGCTCAACCGCTCGCACGTCGTCACCGGCCGGCGCGCGCTGATCCTGCCGACCCTGGGCCGGACCGACTCGGACAAGCGCGCGACGGGGGAGCAGCGGGTGACGGTCGAGGACTCGATGAGTGCCGTGCACGCCTCCCGCGGGCGGCTCGCCCCGCCGAGCACGGTCCTGCAGTCCGAGGTGGCGATCCTCACCGGGATCGCGGAGCGCCTGCTCGCCGACCGGCCGAACACCCCGGTCGTCGACTGGGCGGCGCTGCGCGAGGACTACCGCCTCATCCGCCGGCACATCGCCGCGGTCGTCCCCGGCTTCGAGGACTTCGAGCGCCGCGTGAACGAGCCCGGCGGCTTCGTCCTGCCGAACCCGCCGCGCGACGAGCGCCGCTTCGCCACCGCGACCGGCCTCGCCCGCTTCACCGCGAATCCGCTGCAGTACCCGAAGGTGCCCGAGGGGCGCCTGCTGCTGCAGACGCTGCGCTCGCACGACCAGTTCAACACCACCATCTACGGCAAGGACGACCGCTACCGCGGCGTGCACGGCGGCCGGCGGGTCGTCTTCGTGCACGCCGACGACATCGCCGAGCAGGGCCTCGCCGACGGTGCGATGGTCGACCTGGTCTCGGAGTGGGAGGACGGCCTCGAGCGCCGGGCCCCGTCGTTCCGCGTCGTCGCGTACGACACCCCGCGCGGCTGCATCGCGGCCTACTACCCCGAGACGAACGTGCTGGTGCCGCTCGACTCCACCGCGGCCGTCAGCGGCACCCCGACCTCCAAGTCCGTCGTCGTCCGCCTGGAGCCGGCCGCCTGACCCGTCGGCCGCCCAGCGGCCGGCTCGCCCTCACGCTGGTCGAGCAGCCGCGGAGCGGCGTATCGAGACCCGCCCCGCCAGCAGTCCGGTCCCGCTCACCACGGCAGCGCCAGCAGCCGCACCGTCTCACCCGCCCCGCTGCCGCCCGACGGGACGACCGCGACCGCCTCCGCCACCGTCAGCCCCGAGAGCATGTGCGAGCGGATCCCGTGCACCGCCCGCCAGACGCCGTCCGCCTCGACCACCGGCACGAGCACGGTCGACCCGGCCCGCCCGAGCGGCTCGCCGAGCACACCCCGCCGCAGCGCGGACGCACCGGCCCGGCTCGCCGCATCCAGTGCCGGCGGCAGGAACGACAGCGCCGCCAGGAACGCCGCGAGCGGATTCCCGGGCAGCGCCAGCACGACCGCCCCGTCGGGCAGCACCGCGATCAGCGTCGGATGCCCCGGCCGCATCGCGACCCCGTCGACCAGGACGGTCGCTCCCGCGAGCCCCAGAGCTCGCCGCACCGCGTCGGCACGCGAGCGCCCGGTCCCGCCCGTCGTGACCCGCAGCGGAGCCGTCGTCGCGAGCAGCGCGCGGGCGACCGCCTCGTCGTCGTCGCCGAGCCGGGCGACGGAGCCGATCGCACCTCCGCAGCGCGCGACCAGCGGCGGCAGCAGCGGCGTGAACGCGTCCCGGACGCGGCCGGTCCCGGGCATCCCCGCGGTGTCGACCTCGTCGCCGGTGAAGAGCAGGTCGACCGCTGCCGGCCGGCGCACGACGAGCTCGTCGAAGCCCGCGATCGCCAGCAGTGCGAGATGCGCCGGCCGCAGCCGCACCCCGGAGTCGACGAGCGCGGTGCCCGCCGGAGCCTCGTCGCCCGCGCTGCGGATGTGCCGTCCGAGCGGCAGCGGCTGCTCCGAGGAGAGCACCTCGCCGGCCACCAGGCCGCGCTCGCTCGGCAGGACGGCCTCGCACCACTCCGGCACGACCCCGCCGGTCACGATCGGCTCGGCGCTGCCCGGTCCGAGCCGCCACGGCGACGCGCCGCGGATCGCCCAGCCGTCCATCGCGGAGGAGTCGTAGTGGGGGAGCGGCCGCGGCGCGAGCAGGGCGCCCGCCGTGACGCAGCCCTCCGCCTCGCGCAGCGGCACGGTCTCGAGCGGCCCCGGAGCGGTCGCCTCCGCGATCCGCGCGCGGGCGCCGTCCCAGTCGGTCTCGCTCATCCGTCCATTCTGGTCGCGGCGACCGCGCGGGAGCGACGGCGCCGGATCCGCGGACCCGGCGCCGTCGGCGGGATCAGCCGAGGTAGCCGTTCGGGTTCAGCACGAACTTCTTCGCGGCGCCCTTGTCGAAGTCGGCGTAGCCCTGCGGAGCCTCGTCCAGCGTGATGGCCGTGGCCTGCACCGCCTTCGCGATCTGCACCTTGTCGTGCAGGATCGCCATCATCAGCGAGCGGTTGTACTTCATCACCGGGCACTGGCCGGTCGTGAAGGACAGCGACTTCGCCCAGCCCAGCCCGAGGCGGATCGAGAGCGAGCCCTCCTGCGCGGCCTCGTCCACTCCGCCCGGGTCACCGGTGACGTAGAGCCCCGGGATGCCGAGCGCGCCGCCCGCCGCTGTGATCGACATCAGCGAGTTCAGCACCGTGGCCGGCGCCTCGGTGCCCGAGTCGGCTCCGTTGCCGTGCGCCTCGAAGCCCACCGCGTCCACACCGCAGTCCACCTCCGGCACGCCGAGGATCTGCTCGATCTGCCCGGCCGGGTCGCCCTTCGAGACGTCGACGGTCTCGCAGCCGAACGAGCGCGCCTGGGCGAGCCGCTCCTCGTTGAGGTCCGCGACGATCACGACGGCCGCGCCGAGCAGCTGCGCACCGACGGCCGCGGCGAGCCCGACCGGGCCCGCTCCCGCGACGTAGACGGTCGAGCCGACCCCGACGCCCGCGGTGACCGCGCCGTGGAAGCCGGTCGGGAAGATGTCCGAGAGCATCGTCAGATCGAGGATCTTCTCCAGCGCCTGGTCGCGGTCGGGGAAGACGAGCAGGTTCCAGTCCGCGTAGGGGACCATCACGTACTCGGCCTGCCCGCCGACCCAGCCGCCCATGTCGACGTAGCCGTAGGCGCTGCCCGGGCGGTCGGGGTTCACGTTCAGGCAGATGCCGGTCTTGCGCTCCTTGCAGTTGCGACAGCGGCCGCAGGCGATGTTGAACGGCACGGAGACGATGTCGCCGACCTTGACGAACTCGACGTCCGGCCCCACCTCGACGACCTCGCCCGTGATCTCGTGCCCGAGGACGAGATCGGCGGGGGCCGTGGTGCGCCCGCGGACCATGTGCTGGTCCGAGCCGCAGATGTTGGTCGAGACGGTGCGGAGGATCGCGCCGTGCGGCAGCTTCCTGCCGATGTTCGCCGGGTTCACGCCCGGTCCGTCCTTCAGCTCGAAGGTCGGGTAGTCGATGTCGATGACCTCGACGACGCCGGGGCTCTTGTAGGCGACGGCTCTGTTGCCTGACATGCGGTTCTCCTTCACGGGATGCGACCGCGGTGCGTGAGCGCCCGCGGGAGCCGCGCCGCGATCGTCCGGAGGAGGGCCGCGGCGTCGAGGCTCGAGCGAACCGTACGCCCAAAGCCTGGTGCCGGATCGAGGGGGAGGGAGTAGCGTCTCAGGATTCGTGCGTTCGCATGCGAATGGTCTCGAGCGACGTCCGCACCGCCGCGTCGATCGCCGCCCGGTCGCCACCCTGCAGGCCCGCCGCGTAGCCGGCGAGGAACGTCGTCAGCGGAGCGGCGGGCCGCACCACGCCGTGCGCCGCGTCGCCGGCCAGGGAGAGCAGGGCGTCGCGCTCGACCGGAACGTCGGCGAGCCCGAGGGCGGCGCTCAGCTCGTCCCACCAGGCGGCGAGCACTGCGGCGGTGTCCTCGCGGGCGCCGTCGCCCTCGCGAGAGTCGGGGGAGGAGGGAGAGGTCTCGTTCGTCTCGTCGGTCACGCGTTCATTCTGGGCCCGGCAGGCGATCCGCATCCGGCACTCGTCTCCCGTCCGGCACGCAGATGCCGTGGCGGAGGGCGTCCGCGGGATCGTCGACGTCCGCGGTCGATCCGGCCGGCACCTCGACGAGCACCACGGCCAGCCCGCCCAGCAGCGCGCGGACGGAGGCGCCGTCCGCCTCTGGCAGCCGCTCGACCGCGGCCGTCAGCGCGTGCCGGCGGTGCAGGCCGAGCAGGAGCTGCGCGCGGCCGTCCTCGTCGACGGCGAGCAGGGCGTCGGTCGCGGGATCCGCGGCGGCGGCCCTCGCCCGCAGTCGATCGAGGGCGGGGGCCGGATCGACGAGATCGGCGGCGACGACGGCGATCCAGTCGGGAGCGCCGGTCCGCGCGAGCAGGGGCAGTGCCGCGGCGAGACCGGCGACCGGTCCGCCGAACACGGGCTCCTCCTGGACGAGGAGCGCGGATCCGACACCGCCGCGGAGCAAGGAGGGCCCCGCGACGACGATGCTGCGCGCCTCGGCGACCGCCGCGAGAGCGTGCGCGAGCAGCGTCGAGCCGTCGTGCTCGAGCAGGGGCTTCGCGGCGCCGCCGAGGCGCTCGCCGCGTCCTCCGGCGAGGACGACGGCGTCGAACGGGGGAGTGCTCGGGCGGCCTGTCACGGGCTCGAGGCTACGGGAGGCGGCGGCGTCGGCGACCAGCGTCCGGTGTCGGAGGTCGCGGCTACTCTTGTCGGGTGGTAGCAGCCCTGTATCGCCGGTACCGGCCGGAGACGTTCGCCGAGATGATCGGCCAGTCCCAGGTGACCGATCCGCTCATGACGGCGCTGCGCACCAACCGCGTCAATCACGCGTACCTCTTCAGCGGCCCGCGCGGCTGCGGCAAGACGACGTCGGCGCGCATCCTCGCCCGCTGCCTCAACTGCGCCCAGGGCCCGACGGACACGCCGTGCGGCGTCTGCGACAGCTGCGTCGAGCTCAGCCGCGACGGCCAGGGCTCGCTCGACGTGGTCGAGATCGACGCCGCGAGCCACAACGGCGTCGACGACGCGCGCGACCTGCGTGAGCGCGCGATCTTCGCCCCGGCTCGCGACCGCTTCAAGATCTTCATCCTCGACGAGGCGCACATGGTGACGCCGCAGGGCTTCAACGCGCTGCTGAAGATCGTCGAGGAGCCGCCGGAGCACGTGAAGTTCATCTTCGCGACGACCGAGCCCGACAAGGTCATCGGCACGATCCGCTCGCGCACCCACCACTACCCGTTCCGGCTCGTCCCGCCCGCGCAGATGCTCGACTACACGCAGGAGCTCTGCGAGCGCGAGAAGGTGGGCGTCGCCGCGGGCGTCCTCCCGCTGGTCGTCCGCGCCGGCGGCGGCTCGGTCCGCGACACCCTGTCCCTGCTCGACCAGCTGATGGCCGGCTCCGAGGACGAGACGGTCGAGTACGAGCGGGCGGTCGCGCTGCTCGGCTACACCCACGGCGCCCTGCTCGACGAGGTCGTCGACGCGCTCGCCGAGCACGACTCCGCCGAGGCGTTCGGCGCGGTCGACCGCGTCATCCAGACCGGCCAGGACCCGCGCCGCTTCGTCGAGGACCTGCTCGAGAGGCTGCGCGACCTCATCGTCGTCGCGGCCACCGGCGGTGCGGCCTCCGCGGTCCTGCGCGGCGTCTCCCAGGACGAGCTCGACCGCATGGCCGGCCAGTCGCGCGCCCTCGGACTCGGCGAGCTCTCGCGCATCGCGGACATCGTCAACGACGCGCTCACCGAGATGACGGGCGCGACCTCGCCGCGCCTGCACCTCGAGCTGATGATCGCGCGCACCCTCGTGCACGGCGCGGGCACGGCGGCCGCCCCGGCGCCGACGCGGCCGGCGGCCGACTCCCGCGCTCCGGGGTCGCGCGCGCCCGAGTCCCGTGCCGCTGCATCCCGCGCACCCGAGACGCGCGCATCCGACTCGCGCATGCCCGAGCCGCATCTCCCGTCGCACGCCGCGACGCCGGAGTCGGTCCCCGAGTCGATCGCCGCGGCCCCCCGCGTCGAGACACCGGTCGTCTCCGCCGCGTCGGTCGACGCCGGCTCCGGCTCGGCCGGGGCGCCCTCCGCGCCCGACGCCGTCGCGGGTGCCGCCGCCGACGCGACTTCCGCCGACTCCGCTCCTGCCGACTCCACTCCCGCCGCCTCGACTCCGTCCGGCACCACGGCTCCGCCGTCGGCCGCGCCCGCTGCGGCGCCCCATCCCTCCGCGGCGGACGAGCCCGGCGGCGTCACACTGCAGCGCATGAAGGACAGCTGGCCCGAGATCCTCGAGGTCGTGCAGAAGGCCCGGATGACGGCCTGGCTCGTCGCCTACACCGCGCAGGTGCGGGCGCTGAAGGACGACGTCCTCACCCTCTCCTTCCCCAGCCAGAACGACGTCGACTCGTTCAAGATGGCCGGCAGCGCCGGTCAGCCGGGAGTGAGCGAGCACCTGCGCCAGGCGATCCAGCAGGTCCTCGGACTCCGGGTCAAGTACATCGCCCGCGTCGAGCCGCGCGCGACCGCGCCCGAGGCCGAGCGCGCGGCCGTCGAGGCGACACCGCCCGCCGCCGTCGAGCAGCCCGCTGCGGCGGCCGCCCCGAGCGACCCCGACGAGTGGGCGACGGTCGCCATCCCCGCCGATCCGGCTCCCGCCGAGGTCGCCGCCGAGCCCGCGATCGAGACGGTCGTCGCTCCCGAGCCGACCGACGTCCCCGTCCTCGCCCCGTCGCCGCGCTCCGCCCCGGTCGTCCCCGCGCAGGAGCCCCCGGTCCGCCCGGCCGCCGCGTCGGCCGGCCCCTCGGACGACGAGCCGCCGTTCGACGAGGAGCCGCCGGAGGAGGACATGCCGCCGGTCGAGCCGCCGATGCCCGACTCCTGGGCCGTGGTCGCCCCTCCCGGCGAGCCGACCGCGCCCCCGGCCCCCGCCGCTCCTGCCCCGGTCCGCGCCCGCGAGCGACCCGAGCCGGCGCCCCGCCCGGTGACCCGCACCACCCGCTCGGCCACGGCCGACGGCCGTCAGCGCTACGGCGAGGCGGTGGTGCGCGAGATCCTCGGCGCCCAGTTCATCGAGGAGCAGCCGCACGTCCCCCGCGGTCCGCGGGTGACCGGCGGATGACCGTCGTGCCGCTCCTCGCTCCCGCACTCCTCACCCCCGAATCCGCTCCCCGAGAGGAGGCGCCCGCATGTACGAAGGCATCGTCCAGGAGCTGATCGACGAGCTCGGCCGGCTCCCCGGCATCGGCCCGAAGTCGGCCCAGCGCATCGCGTTCCACATCCTGCAGACCGAGACCTTCGACGTGACGCGTCTCGCCGAGATCCTGCTGGAGCTGCGCAACCGCGTGCACTTCTGCGACATCTGCGGCAACGTCGCGGAGGAGGCGACCTGCGGCATCTGCCGCGACCCCCGCCGCAGCCGCGCCGTCATCTGCGTGGTCGAGGAGGCGAAGGACGTCCCCGCCATCGAGCGCACCCGCGAGTTCCGCGGGCAGTACCACGTGCTCGGCGGCGCGATCAGCCCGATCGACGGCATCGGCCCCGACCAGCTCCGCATCCGCCAGCTGCTGCAGCGCCTGGCCGACGGCGAGGTGCAGGAGGTCATCATCGCGACCGACCCCAACCTCGAGGGCGAGGCCACCGCGACCTACCTCTCCCGCATGCTCAGCACCCTCGGCATCCGGATCACCCGCCTCGCCTCCGGCCTCCCCGTCGGCGGCGACCTCGAGTACGCCGACGAGATCACCCTCGGCCGCGCCTTCGAGGGCCGCCGCCTCGTCGAGAACTGACGCCGAGCCGGCGGTCCGGGCGGCCTCGCCGCAACATGACCCCTCGCGCATGCGGCCGCCGGTAGACTCCTGCGTCGGGTCGCCACGGCCCGAGCCACTGACCCGGGAGTAGCGCGTGAGCCTGATCGTCCAGAAGTTCGGCGGGTCCTCCGTCGCCGACGCGGAGAGCATCAAGCGGGTCGCGAAGCGCATCGTCGCCACGAAGCAGGCGGGCAACGACGTGGTCGTCGCCGTCTCCGCGATGGGCGACACGACCGACGACCTGCTCGAGCTGGCCCACCAGGTCACGCCGATCCCCGCCCCGCGCGAGCTCGACATGCTGCTCTCCTCCGGCGAGCGGATCTCGATGGCGCTGCTCGCCATGGCGATCAAGAGCATGGGCTACGACGCCCGCTCCTTCACCGGCAGCCAGGCCGGCATGATCACCGACGCCCAGCACGGCGCCGCCCGCATCGTCGACATCACCCCGGTGCGCCTGCGCGCCGCGCTGGACGAGAACGCGGTCGTCATCGTCGCCGGCTTCCAGGGCTTCAACCGCGACACCAAGGACATCACCACCCTCGGCCGCGGCGGCTCCGACACCACCGCCGTCGCCCTCGCCGCCGGCCTCGGTGCCGACACCTGCGAGATCTACACCGACGTCGACGGCGTCTTCACCGCCGACCCGCGGGTGGTCAAGAAGGCCCGCAAGCTCGACCGCATCTCCAGCGAGGAGATGCTCGAGCTCGCCGCGGCCGGCGCGAAGGTCCTGCACATCCGCGCCGTCGAGTTCGCCCGCCGTCACGGGGTCACGCTGCACGTGCGCTCCTCGTTCAGCCCCAACGAGGGCACCATCGTCTACAACGCCGTGCCCGGCGAGGACGCCCCCGGAAGCACCGAGAAGAATGGACAGCCCGTGGAAGAGCCGATCATCGCCGGAGTCGCCGCCGATCTGAACGAGGCCAAGATCACCGTCGTCGGCGTGCCCGACATCCCGGGCAAGGCCGCGCAGATCTTCACGATCGTCGCCAAGACCGGCTCGAACATCGACATGATCGTGCAGAACGTCTCCGCCGCCGCGACCGGCCGCACCGACATCTCCTTCACGCTGCCCAAGGCCGACGGCCAGACGGTCCTCACCGCGCTGAACGCCGAGAAGGACGAGGTCGGCTTCGAGTCGCTGCAGTACGACGACCAGATCGCCAAGCTCGCGCTCGTCGGCGCCGGCATGCGCACCAACGCGGGCGTCTCGGCCAAGCTCTTCCGCTCCCTCTACGAGGCGGGGATCAACATCGAGATGATCTCCACCAGCGAGATCCGCATCTCGGTCGTCACGCGCGCCGACACGGTGAACGACGCCCTCCGCGTCGTGCACACCGCCTTCGGTCTCGACGCGGACGACGAGGCCGTCGTCTACGCCGGCACCGGTCGCTGACCGCCGAACGCCCCCGCGATCCTGCCGATCGCACCCTCCGGTCCCCGCGCCTCCTCCGGCGTTCGGTACCGTCTCCGGGGAGCCCGCCCCGGCACCTCCCGCCAGCACCCTCGGTCCGCTCCTCCCGCGAGCGCCGCACGGACGAAAGAGCACAGCATGAGCAGCACCCCCCTCCACATCGGAGTCGTCGGAGCCACCGGTCAGGTCGGCACCGTCATGCGCCGCCTCCTCGAGGAGCGCGACTTCCCGATCGCGTCGATCCGCTTCTTCGCGACCGCCCGCTCGGCCGGCACGACCCTGCCGTTCCGCGGCGAGGACATCGTGGTCGAGGACACCGAGACCGCCGACCCCTCGGGCCTGGACATCGCGCTCTTCTCGGCCGGAGCGACGGGGTCGCGCGCGCAGGCGCCCCGCTTCGCCGCCGCGGGCGCCGTGGTCATCGACAACTCCAGCGCCTGGCGGATGGACCCCGAGGTCCCGCTGGTCGTCAGCGAGGTGAACCCGCACGCGATCGAGCAGGCCGTGAAGGGCATCATCGCGAACCCGAACTGCACCACGATGGCCGCGATGCCGATCCTCAAGGTCCTCGACCGCGAGGCCGGCCTCACCCGCCTCATCGTCAGCACCTACCAGGCCGTCTCGGGCAGCGGGCTCGCGGGAGCGAACGAGCTGGCCGGTCAGGTCCGCGCGGCCGTCGCCGACGAGCACCTGCTCGACCTCGTGCACGACGGCTCGGCGGTCGCCTTCCCGGCGCCGGAGAAATACGTCGCGCCGATCGCGTTCGACGTCATCCCGTTCGCCGGCAGCCTCGTCGAGGACGGACTGAACGAGACCGACGAGGAGAAGAAGCTCCGCAACGAGAGCCGCAAGATCCTCGAGCTGCCCGGCCTGCTGGTCTCCGGCACCTGCGTGCGCGTGCCGGTCTTCACCGGCCACTCGCTCTCGGTCAACGTCGAGTTCTCCGCGCCGCTCAGCCCCGAGCGCGCCCGCGAGCTGCTCGCCGACGCCCCCGGTGTCGCGCTGCGCGAGGTGCCGACCCCGCTCGAGGCCGCCGGCAGCGACCCGAGCTACGTCGGCCGCATCCGCGCCGACGAGGGCGCCCCCGAGGGCCGCGGCCTCGCCCTCTTCATCAGCAACGACAACCTCCGCAAGGGCGCGGCGCTCAACGCCGTGCAGATCGCCGAGCTGATCGCGGCCAAGCAGCCCGTCGCCTGACCCGGCGCGGGTCTCGACACGCCCTCTGCGAGGGCTGCTCGATCAGCATGGAGCGCCCGCCTGCGCCGCGGCGCCCGCATGCTGGTCGAGTAGCCGCGGAGCGGCGCATCGAGACCCACGTGTCCGAGCATCGGCCGCCCCCGCCGACCCCCGACGGGAAAAGCCGTCAATTTGATGGGGGAGCGGGCCCCCGGCCCGCCTGCCGCCCGGCGCCCGACGGTAAACTCGACTCTCGTGAACTCCTCGGAACCGGTCGACGTCGCCCTCATCGGTGGGGGCATCATGAGTGCCACCCTCGGTGCACTCCTCACCAAGCTCCAGCCCGACTGGACCATCGCCGCCTACGAGCGCCTGGGCGACGTGGCGCAGGAGTCGTCGAACCCCTGGAACAACGCGGGCACCGGCCACGCCGCCCTCTGCGAGCTGAACTACATGCCCGAGGCGGCCGACGGCTCCGTCGATCCCGCCAAGGCGATCCAGATCAACGAGCAGTTCCAGATCTCCCGCCAGTTCTGGTCGAGCCTGGTCGAGGCCGGTGACATCCGCGAGCCCTCGAGCTTCATCAACTCCGCCCCGCACATGACCTTCGTGCACGGCGAGGCCAACGTCGAGTACCTCCGCAAGCGCTACGAGGCGCTGAAGGACCAGCCGCTCTTCGCCGGCATGGAGTTCACCGAGAGCACGAAGACCATCCACGAGTGGGCGCCCCTGCTGATGGAGCAGCGCCCCGCCGGTGGCGGCCCCTACGCCGCCACGCGCATCCCGGCCGGCACCGACGTCGACTTCGGCGCCCTCACCCACCAGCTCTTCGACCACGTCGTCGCGCACGGCGGCACCCTCGACACCGGCCACGAGGTCACCGGGATCACCCGGCAGAAGGACGGCACCTGGCGCCTGGACCTCAAGCAGAAGGTCGGCGGCACCCCCAAGAAGGTCGTCGCCCGCTTCGTGTTCGTCGGGGCCGGCGGCGGTGCCCTGCACCTCCTGCAGAAGTCGGGCATCCCCGAGATCAAGGGCTTCGGCGGCTTCCCCATCTCCGGCCAGTTCCTCCGGACCGACAACCCGGCGATCGTGGCCCGGCACCAGGCGAAGGTCTACGGCAAGGCCGCCGTCGGCGCCCCGCCGATGTCGGTCCCGCACCTCGACACCCGCGTCGTCGACGGCCAGGCGTCGCTGCTGTTCGGCCCGTACGCCGGCTTCACGCCCAAGTTCCTCAAGCGCGGCTCCTGGCTCGACCTGCCGCTCTCGATCCGCCCGCACAACATCGGCCCGATGCTCGCCGTCGCCCGCGACAACCTCGACCTGATGAAGTACCTGCTCGGCGAGGTCCTGGCGGGCCGCGACAAGAAGATGAAGGCTCTGCGCGAGTTCCTGCCCACCGCCCGCTCGGAGGACTGGTACCTCATCACCGCGGGTCAGCGCGTCCAGGTGATGAAGAAGGACGAGAAGAAGGGCGGCGTGCTGCAGTTCGGCACCGAGGTCATCACCGGCGCGGACGGCACGATCGCCGGCCTGCTCGGCGCCTCGCCCGGGGCCTCGACGGCGGTGCCGATCATGCTCGACATCGTCAAGCGCTGCTTCCCCGACCGGATGAAGGCCTGGGAGCCGCGGATCCGCTCGCTCGTGCCGAGCTACGGCTCCACGCTCAACGACGCCCCGGAGACGGCGGAGCGCACCGTCGCCGCGACCTCCGAGGCGCTCGCGCTCCGCGCCTCGGTCTGAGCACCGAGGGCGGGATGAGCACGCTGATCGAGTAGCCCGCACAGCGGGCGTGTCGAGATCCACCGTCCTCAGAAGACGGGTCTGAAGACCCGCCCTGCTGAGGACGGTGGGTCTCGATACGCCCCTGCGGGGCTACTCGACCAGCATGGATCCATCGGAATGTTCGAACACATGTTCTAATGGACGCATGAGGTGGAGCGGGCAGGCGATCGGCGCGGCGGACGAGGCCGCGCTCCCGGGCCTGGTCAAGCTCACCGAGCTCGTCCGGACCGTCCGCACCCCGGAGTTCGACGGCATCACCTTCTACGAGGTGCTCGCGAAGTCGGCGCTGAACCGGGTGCACTCCTCGTCGAAGATGCCGTTCGGCTGGACGATCAACCCGATGCGCGGCTGCACGCACGCCTGCACCTACTGCTTCGCCCGGCCCACGCACGAGTACCTCGAGTTCGACGGCGGCAGCGACTTCGATTCGCAGATCGTCGTCAAGGTGAACGTCGCCGAGGTGCTCGCCCGCGAGCTCGCCCGTCCCAGCTGGGAGCGCCACCCGGTCGCGCTCGGCACGAACACGGACCCGTACCAGCGCGCGGAGGGCCGCTACCGGCTGATGCCCGGCATCATCGCCGCGCTCGCCGCCTCCGGCACCCCGCTGTCGATCCTCACCAAGGGGTCGCTGCTCCGGCGCGACCTGCCGCTGCTGCGCGAGGCGGCTGAGCACGTGCCCGTCGACCTCGGCGTCTCGATCGCCGTGTTCGACGAGGACCTGCAGCGCTCGATCGAGCCCGGCGCGCCGACCGCCGCGGCCCGGCTGGCGACCGTCACCGCCGCGAGGGAGGCGGGCTTCGAGTGCTCGGTCTTCCTGATGCCGATCCTGCCGTTCCTCACCGACACCCGCGCCCACCTCGACGCCTCGCTCCGCGCCTGCCGCGAGGCGGGAGCGAGCACGATCATGTACTCCACGCTCTACCTCAAGCCCGGAGTGAAGGAGTGGTTCCTCCAGTGGCTCGCGCAGGAGCACCCGGAGCTGCTCGACCGCTACCGGTCCCTCTATCCCGGGCGCTCCGCCTACGCGCCGGTCGAGTACCGCCGCTGGCTGTCCGCGCGGATCCGGCCGCTGATGCGCGACCACCGGCTGGAGGAGGGCGAGGCCGACCCGGCGACGGGCTCGATGCGGTCCTCGGCGCTCGGCCCGATCGCGCGGGGGGCCTCGGCGCTCGCCTCGCTCGGCACGCTCCGGACGCTCGGCGGCGAGCACGGCCGACCGCAGGACGGCGAGGCGGGCACGCGGCACGACGGCCTCCGGAACGGCGGTCTGATCCTCCGCGAGCTGGGCGAGGACGGGGCCTCGGTCCTGCCCGGGGTCGGCCAGCCGACGCTGTTCTGAGGCCGCCGCGGTCGTCCGCGTCCCCGCGGCTAGGATCGTCGCATGCTCCCTCGCCCCGGTGAGCCGACGTCCGGCTCCTCCGCCCGGGCCGCGGAGGTCCGCACGGCGGAGACCCGGTCCGCCGAGATCCGGTCCGCCGAGACCAGGTCGGCGGAGACCCGGTCCGCCGAGACCCCGCCCGCCGAGGGAGCCGCCCGGCCGGTCCGGCTCGGCATCCTCGACGACCACGAGCTGCTCCTGGACAGCATGAGCAGCTGGATCGCCGCCAACGCGCCCGACTTCGAGCTCGTGGTGAGCGCCGGCACCTGGATGGAGCTGGTCACCAGCACCGTGTTCCCGACCCAGGTGGTCCTGATGGACTTCGAGCTGAGCGAGCCGATCTCGATCGAGGCGCGGATCCGCACCTGTCGAGCCGCCGGAGCGACCGTGATCGTCCTCGCCGAGCACGAGGACGAGGAGATCCGCGAGCGCTCGCTGCGGGCGGGGGCCGCGCGGCACCTCACGAAGGCGCAGTCGATGCAGGACGTGATGGAGGCGGCGCGCTCGGCGATGGCCATGCGCTCGACCGCCGGATCCGCCTCGCAGTGGCGCCCCCTCCCGATCGGCGTGGCCGCCCAGCAGCGGCCCCGGCTGAGCGCAGGGGAGCTGGAGGCGCTGCGCCTCTACGTGGCCGGCGCCAGCACTCCCGAGGTCGCCGCCAGGATGAACGTGCAGTTCGAGACGGCGAAGACCTACCTCCGCCGCGTCCGGCAGAAGTACGTGAAGGTCGGTCGGCCGGCCGGCCGGCGCGCCGATCTGATCCGCCGGGCCGCGGAGGACGGCTTCCTCGAGTGACCGCGACGATCACGACGGCGACGACCACGACGACCACGACGACGACCACGGCCGCGCACGGCGCGACCCGCGGGTGCAGCCCGCGACCGAGCAGAGACAGGATCTGATGGCGAAGCTCTACTTCCGCTACGGAGCGATGAACAGCGGCAAGAGCACCTCGCTCCTGCAGGCCGCGCACAACTACGAGGAGCGCGGGCACCGGGTGCTGCTCGCGAAGCCCGCGGTCGACACCAAGGGCGAGGAGCTCATCGTGTCGCGGCTCGGCGTGACCCGTCCGGTGGACATCCTGTTCGAGCCCGACGGCGATCCGATCGCGGTCTTCTCCGCCGCGCGGGCGCGCGTCCTCGCCGAGACGGCCCGCGACGTCAGTGCGCTGCTCGTCGACGAGGCGCAGTTCCTGCCCGAGTCGCACGTCGACGATCTGCTCCGGATCGCGATCCTGGAGAACGTGCCCGTCCTCGCCTACGGCATCCGGACCGACTTCCGGACCGCCGCGTTCCCCGGCAGCAGGCGGCTCCTCGAGATCGCGCACAGCCTCGAGGAGCTGAAGACGATCTGCCGCTGCGGCCGGAAGGCGATCTTCAACGGCCGGGTCGTGGACGGCCGGTTCGTCTTCGACGGCGACCAGGTCGCGATCGACGGAGCCGAGGTCACCTACGAATCGCTCTGCGGTTCCTGCTACCTCCAGGAGAGCCGCGGGCGGCTGCGCGGCTAGCAGTGCCGAGATGTGCTCATCCTGCGTGACCCATCCGAAACAAGGATGTGGGTAGCCTTGCGGGCGTGACATCACCGGAAACGCATCCAGGCCTTCCGACGCCGCACGCGCGGCCGGGGGGATCGACGGCGACGCAGGGGACCCCGCCCAAGCGCCGTCCGTCCTGGGAGCAGGACTACCGCCGGCGTCTTCTCGCCACCGACGTGATCGCGATCCTCGTCTCGGTCTTCGGCACGCAGCTGTTCTGGTTCGACCTCGACCTGAACTCCGACGTGGGCTTCAACAACCCCGTCGACATCGCCGTCAGCTACACCTGGGTCTCGGTCGTGCTCTCGATCGGCTGGCTCCTCGCCCTGCAGGTCTTCGACACCCGCGACCGCCGCATCGTCGGCACCGGCTACGTCGAGTACCGGCGGATCGTCGACTCCTCGATCTGGCTCTTCGGCATCGTCGCGATCATCGCCTACCTCCTGCAGATCCTGCTGGCGCGCGGCTACATCATCACGGCGTTCCCCGCCGGGATCCTGCTGATCTGCGTCGGCCGCCTCGTCTGGCGCTCCTGGCTCACCCGCCAGCGCAAGGTCGGCCGCTTCTCCAGCCAGGTCGTCCTGCTCGGCTCCCGCGCGAGCGTGCTGCACACGGCGCGCGAGCTGCGCCGCGGCACCGAGGCCGGCTACAAGCTGGTCGGGGCGGTCTCCACCTCCGTCGGCGGCGCCGAGGCGCTCACGAGCGAGGCGGAGCTGGCGGGTCTCTCGCTGCACGGCTTCTCCGGGATCGACGGCGTGCGCGCGGTGATGGACGCGACCGGCGCCGACACCGTCGTGGTCACGAGCTCCGACGAGCTCGCGCCCCAGCGGATCCGCGAGCTCAGCTGGACCCTCGAGCCCGGTCGCGAGCACCTGGTGGTGGCGCCGAGCCTCACCGACATCGGCGGTCCGCGCATCCACACCCGTCCGGTCGCCGGACTCCCGCTGATCCACGTCGAGACCCCGCGCTTCGACGGCCGGCAGCGCTTCGCCAAGCGGCTGTTCGACATCGCCGCGTCGACGATGCTGATCATCCTCAGCGCGCCCGTGCTGATCGTCGTCGCCGTGCTGGTGAAGACGACGAGCCCGGGTCCGATCCTGTTCCGGCAGGAGCGCATCGGGCTGAACGGCTCGACCTTCGAGATGCTCAAGTTCCGCTCGATGGTGGTGGACGCCGAGGCGCGCCTGGCCGAGCTGGCCGCGCAGCAGCGCGACGAGGGCAACAGCATCCTCTTCAAGATGGCGAAGGACCCCCGGGTCACCAAGGTCGGCACCGTCCTGCGCCGCTTCAGCCTCGACGAGCTGCCGCAGTTCCTCAACGTCTTCCGCGGCGACATGTCGCTGATCGGCCCCCGCCCGCCGCTGGCCCGCGAGGTCGAGCAGTACGAGGAGCACGTGCACCGCCGCTTCCTGATGAAGCCCGGCATCACCGGCCTCTGGCAGGTCAGCGGCCGCTCGAACCTCTCGTGGGAGGACACCGTCCGCCTCGACCTCTACTACGTCGAGAACTGGTCGATGACCGGTGACATCGTCATCCTCTTCAAGACCGCGCGCGCGGTCCTGGCGAGGGACGGGGCCTATTGACCGGCGCGGACCGGACGGGCGCCGAGCCCGCCGGCGCGGAGAAGACCCCGTCGCGGAGCCTGTCGCTCGCGATCCTGGAGGTGCCCTTCCGCGTCGAGCTCGGTCCCGGGCTCTCGGACGAGGACGTCGCGCGGATCACGAGCAGCTGGCAGTCCTGCGCGGCTGAGGACACCGCCGAGGCCCGCGTGATCTCCGCCGACGTCCTCGGCCCGGCCGCGAGCACCGGCGCCGGCGTCCGGGTCCAGGCGCACTCCGTCGCTCAGCTGGAGGAGTCGCTCACCTCGACGCTCACGCTCGAGGCCATCGGGGAGCGCCGCGCGGAGCTGCTCATGCTGCACGCCTGCGGGGTCGCCGCTGACGACGGCCGCGTCCTCGCGTTCGTGGCCGCCTCCGGCACCGGGAAGACGACCGCCTCGCGGGTGCTGGGCGCGCGCTTCGGCTACGTCACCGACGAGACGGTCGCCGTCACTCCCGAGGGCGGCGTGCTGCCCTACCCGAAGCCGCTGTCGGTGAAGCCCCTGACCGGCAGCGCGCCGAAGGCGCAGCTCTCGCCGGTCGACCTCGGACTGCGCCCCCTCCCGCAGGCGCCGCTCGTGCTGGCGGGCGTCGTGCTGCTCGATCGCCGCGACGGCGTCGACGAGCCCCGCCTCGAGCAGGTCGATCCGACCGACGCGATCGACGACCTGGTCCCGCAGACCTCCTACCTCGCCTCCCGCCCGAGGGCGCTCTGGGACCTGGTTCGCACGCTCGCCTCCGTCGGTGGCGTGAAACGACTGGTCTACTCCGAGGCGGAGGGCGTGCTCCCCCTGGTGGACGGCCTGCTCGCCGCCACCCAGGAGCCGGCACCGTCGATCTGGGACGAGGTCCTCGCTCTGCCGATCGACGTGGAGGACGCGGCGGGAGACGGGTCGGTCCGCCGTGCGCGCGTCGACGACGCGCTCCTGCTGCCCAGCGGCGAGGTCCTCGTCTTCCGCGAGAACACGGTGATCCGGCTCGCCGGCATCGGTCCGACGGTGTGGCGCGCCGCCGGCGACGGCGTCGATCAGCCCGCCCTCGTCGCCGCGGTCCTGGCCGAGCTCGGCGGTCCGCCGGAGGGGATCGATGCGGCCGCCGCCGTGTCCGCGGCCGTCGACGAACTGCGCGGTCTCGGCGTGATCACGAGCGGTGCTCCGCCCCGGCCAGCCCCGGAAGGGGTGCACGCCTGACCGGTCCGGAAACGGGCCCGTCATACCGGCGTGCAACAATTCTGAAGCCCGTCTCCGGCGCTCGCCGCTCGGTCCGAACCAGTGAAGGAACTTGACACTGTGGAACTTAGAGACGTCCTGCGACTTCTCCGCACGCACTGGCTCGCCCTCGTCGCGGCCGTGCTCCTGGGCACTCTGGTGGCCTACGGCTGGTCGCTGACCCAGAAGCCGCGCTACGCGGCCGAGGCGCAGGGACTCGTCTCCGCGGCGGTCGCCGACGCCGGAGGCGACCCGAGCCAGGCGATCTACCTCCGCCAGATCGCCGACTCGGTCGCGAAGTCGAGCACCCTGACCTACGTGCCGATCGCGAAGTCGCGGAACGTCGCCGAGATCGTCATCGCCAACCTCGGCCTCGACGTGAGCGCGGAGTCCCTCATCACCGCGGTCCAGGTCACCCCGGACCCGGAGTCGCCGATCCTCGACGTGCGCGCGACGGCGTCCACCCCCGAGGGCGCGCGAACCCTCGCCGACGCCTGGATCGACGCGATCGCGATCCGCATCCAGCAGGTCAACGAGGAGTCCGGGGCCGGCGACACCGTCAGCCTCGCCGGCGTCCAGTCGGCCGCTCTGCCGTCCGCGCCCGAGTTCCCGAACGTGCGCCTCGTGCTCGGCGTCGGCGCGCTGGCCGGTCTCGTGCTCGGCCTCGTCTACGCCTTCGTCCGCAACACCCTCGACCGCCGGATCCGGACCGCCGAGGTGGTCGAGCGCCTGTTCGACCTCCCCGTGGTCGGCACGCTCCCGATCGACAAGCGGCTGAACGAGACCAACCGCATCGTGCCCGAGGCGGACACGACCGACTACGTGAAGTCCGACGGCAAGCACGCTCTCGCCGAGGCGCTGCGCGAGCTGCGCACGAACCTCCAGTTCATGAACGTCGACAGCCCGCCGCGGATCATCGTCGTCACCAGTCCGCTGCCCTCCGACGGCAAGTCGACCGTGACCGCGAACCTCGCCGTCACGCTCGCCGCCTCCGGGCAGCGCACCGTCGTCGTCGACGGCGACCTCCGCAAGCCCACCGTGGCGAAGTCCTTCGGTCTCGTCCCCGGCGTCGGCCTCACCGACCTGCTGATCGGCAAGGCCGAGCTGCAGGACGTGCTCCAGCCCTGGGGCCCCTCGGGCAACCTCTGGATCCTCGGCGCCGGCTCGATCCCGCCGAACCCGAGCGAGCTGCTCGGCTCGAACGGGATGGACATCCTCCTGCACGAGATCGCCCGCGAGGCGATCGTCATCGTGGACGCCCCGCCGCTGCTGCCCGTCACCGACGGCGCGATCCTCACCGCCCGCACCGACGGCGCCCTCGTCGTCATCTCGGCCGGCCGGACCACGACGGACGAGCTCGGCAAGGCGATCCAGAACCTCGAGCGGGTCAGCGGCCACACCCTCGGTGTGATCCTCAACCGCGTCCCCCCGCGCGGGCAGGTCGGCCGCGGCTACGGCTACTACTACACGAGCTACTACGGCTCGCAGAAGTCGGGCGCCCGCCCCGACGCGGCGGCCCAACCGGCCCCCGCACCGGCCCCGTCCGCGGTCTGAGCGGTCGAGGATGACGTTCCCGGGTGACGACGGCCTGCGGCGCGCCCGGCGCGGCTGGCGTCCCGGTGAGGCGGCCACGCCGTCCTCGGCCCCGGTCTTCACCGTCCTCGCGGTCTGCACCGGCAACATCTGCCGCTCGCCGATGGCGGAGCAGCTCCTGCGGGCCGAGCTCGGCGATCTGACCGGTCCGACCGGAGCGGCGCTCCTCGCCTTCCGCAGCGCAGGCGTGCAGACCCGCGACGGCTACCCGATGGAGCCGACCTCGGCCCGCCTCTCGACCGAGCTCGGCGGCGACACCTCGAGCCACCTCAGCGCGAAGCTCACCGAGGCCGTCGCGGGGGAGGCGGACCTGATGCTCGCCATGACCCGCGAGCACCTCGTCGACGCGTCGCGGCGGCACCCGCCGCTTCTGCTGCGCGGCTTCACCCTCCGCGAGTTCGCCCACGTGCTGCCCTTCGTCCTCGCCGAGGTGCCGATCCCGGAGGTCGAGGACCCCGCTGCGCGGCTGCGCGCCGTGGTCCGCCTGGCCGCCGCGAACCGCGGTCGAGCGCCCCGCGGGGACGGCGACGACATCGACGATCCGATCGGCCGCAGCGAGAGCACCCACGTCCGCGTCGCTCAGGAGATCGCCGCGGCCGTCCACGACATCTCCCGGGATCTGAGAGCATTGGCGCGGAGCTGACCTCGCGCGCGCCGCGCGGGCTCCCTCTGCTCCACCTGTTCCTCCCTCACGCAGTCGCCGACGCGACATCGACCCGCCTACGATTCGGAGAAATCCCGTGAAGCTTTCTGTCATTGGTTGCGGCTACCTCGGAGCCGTCCACGCCGCCGCGATGGCCGAGCTCGGCCATGACGTCATCGGCATCGACGTCGACCCGGGGAAGATCGAGGCCCTCTCGGCCGGCACCGCTCCGTTCTTCGAGCCGGGTCTGCCCGAGCTCCTCTCCAAGGGCGTGGCCTCGGGCCGCCTCCGCTTCTCGACCGACACGGCCGACGCCGCCGACGCCTCGGTGCACTTCATCGCGGTCGGCACGCCGCAGAAGAAGGGCGAGAACGCCGCCGACATGACCTACGTCGACGCCGCGATCGACGGGATCCTGCCGCTGCTGACGGCGGACTCGCTCGTCGTCGGCAAGTCGACCGTCCCGGTCGGCACCGCCGCCCGCCTCGCCGAGCGGATCGCCGCCAGCGGCGCGACGCTCGCCTGGAACCCGGAGTTCCTCCGCGAGGGCTTCGCCGTCGAGGACACGATCAGCCCCGACCGCCTCGTCTACGGCGTGCCCGCGGGTGCGGCCGGCGAGGCCGCGAAGGCGACCCTCGACGAGGTCTACGCGACGGCTCTGGCCGCCGAGACCCCGCTGGTGGTCACCGACTACGCGACCGCCGAGCTCGTCAAGGTCTCGGCCAACGCCTTCCTCGCCACCAAGATCTCGTTCATCAACGCGATCGCCGAGATCGCGGAGGTCACCGGCGCCGACGTCACGCAGCTCGCCGACGCGATCGGCTACGACGTGCGCATCGGCCGCCGCTTCCTCAACGCCGGCATCGGCTTCGGCGGCGGCTGCCTGCCCAAGGACATCCGCGCCTTCTCGGCCCGCGCGGACGAGCTCGGCGTCGGGGACTCGGTCGCCTTCCTCAAGGAGGTCGACGCGATCAACCTGCGCCGCCGCCAGCGCGTCGTCGACCTCGTCACCGAGGGCCTCGGCGGCTCGGTCGAGGGCAAGAGGATCGCCGTGCTCGGCCTCGCCTTCAAGCCGGAGTCGGACGACGTCCGCGACTCGCCGTCGCTCGACGTCGCCACGCGCTTCCACGACCTGGGCGCCGAGGTCGTCGCGACCGACCCGGAGGCGATCGAGAACGCGCGCCGCCGCTACCCCGACATCACCTACACGACCGACATCGACGAGGCCCTGCGCGGCGCCGACGCCGTCGTGGTCGTCACCGAGTGGAAGCAGTTCCGCGCGATCGACCCCGCCGCCGCCGGCGAGAAGGTGGCCGGGAAGCTCGTGGTCGACGGCCGCAACTGCCTCGACCAGGACGCCTGGCGCGCCGCCGGCTGGGAGTACCGCGGCCTCGGCCGCTGATCCTCCCTCACCGGTCCCCGAGCCGCTGATCGTCCGCCGCTGTCGAGCGGTCGCCGGTCAGCGACGCTCCGACCGGGGCGGGACCGCTGGATCCTCGACGACGCCGGAGGCGCCGTGGAGCGGGACGCGCGCAGGAGCGCCGTCCGGTTCCGCGGCCCTCCGGCGTCGTCGTGCCAGGAGCAGGCCGCGCAGGAGGGCCCCGATCGCCGCGCCGACCGCGGCGCCAATCGTGTTCGCCAGCACGTCGTGCAGGTCGGCGTGGCGCTGCGCGAGCAGCAGGAGCTGCACGGCCTCGACGGCGGTGCTGGTCAGCATGCCGAGCAGGACGGCGAGCCAGGCCCTGCGCGCAGGCAGGTGCAGTGCGGCGAGCAGCCCCAGGGGGACGAACAGCAGCACGTTCGCCGCCGCCTCGATGCGGGTGTAGTCGAGGAGCTCGAGCCCCTCACGTCGCGGCCTGTCGAGGATCTGCCGGAGCTCGTCCGTGCGCCCTCCGTCGACGGGGGTGGGCCAGAAGACGACGGCCGCGAGGACCAGGGCGTAGACGATCGCCGCGAGGACGGTGAGGCGGGTCAGCGATCGGGGCACGGTGCTCGTCTCGGCGAGGGTCGCCGCGGCGACGGGAGGGAGCGCGTCGACGGCGAGCGCGAGAGCGTCCCAGTCTTCCCGGCGCGCTCGCGGTGCGTCGGCGATGGCGCCGGATCGTCGACGCGATGGCGCCGTCCGTGCGGTCCCGTCCGGCTGCGCCCCGGGAACGACGATGCCCGGGAACGCAGACGCCCGGAAGCGCAGACGCCCGGAAGCGCAGAAGCCCGGGAACGCAGACGCCCGGGAACGCAGAAGCCCGGCCCGGATCATCGATCCTGGCCGGGCTTCTCACCGGTCGGGGTAGCGGGATTCGAACCCACGACCTCCTCGTCCCGAACGAGGCGCGCTACCAAGCTGCGCCACACCCCGGTGGACTCTTCGCGGTGAACCGCTCACGAGCCTCGTCAATAGTAGCCGATTTCGGCGGCGGTGTCGGACACCCGCCGTGATGCCGGGCGAGGGCTGCTCAGGCCACCGGCTCGAGCGTCACCAGGCTGACCTCGGGGCGGCAGGCGAAGCGCACCGGCGCGTAGATCGAGGTGCCGACCCCGGCGGAGACGTTCAGGTGCGCGCTGCGCAGGCCGTTGTCCCAGCTGGAGAACCCGGAGACCTTGTCCCGCGGGATGTCGCAGTTGGTCACCAGCGCGCCGAAGCCGGGCACGCAGACCTGCCCGCCGTGGGTGTGGCCTGCGAGGATCACCTCGGCGCCGCGGGCGACGAAGTCGTCCAGGACGCGCTGGTAGGGCGCGTGCGCGACGCCGATGCTGACGCCGGCCGGCTCGTCCTCCGACGCCCGCAGCTCGTCGACGGCGCCCGCCACGAGGTCGATCCGGTCGAGGCCGATGTGCGGGTCGTCCACGCCGAACAGCTCGACCCGGGTGCCGCGGACGTCGAGGCTGGTCGCCGTGTTGTTGAGGTCCTGCCAGCCGAGCTCGTCGGTGAAGAAGCCCGTCAGCGCCCGGGTGTCGAGGTCGCTGGCGTTGCGCGCGGGGTTCTTCGACGGGCCGCGGAAGTAGCGCAGCGGGTTCTTCACCCGCGGGCCGAAGTAGTCGTTCGAGCCGTTGACGAAGACGCCGGGGACGCCGGCGAAGGGCTCGAGTGCCCGGCGGATGCCGAGGACGCCGTCGCGGTGGCCCAGGTTGTCCCCGGTGTCGACGACCAGATCGGGCGCCAGGGCGGTGAGCGAGCGGATCCAGTCCTGCTTCTTCGTCTGCCACGGCGCCATGTGCAGGTCGGAGACGTGCAGGATCCGCAGCGGAGCCGAGCCCGCGGGGAGCACGGGGACGGGCACGTGGCGGACGGTGAACAGCGTCCGCTCGATCGCGATGCCCCAGACGGCGGCGGCGCTCCCGACGGCGGCGACGGCCGCGAGGGCCGTGGTGAGGGGGCGAGCGCTGCGTCCGGTCATGGATCCTTCTCTCGTCGGGGGCGGGGCGCGGGAGCGACCGCGTACAGTCTGCCCGACGCGGCGCGGGGGACGACCCGGCGTCAGCCGCCGGGCGGCGGGGTGGACGGACCGGCGCTGATCTGCAGTGCGATCGGGGCCCCGCGGGTGAGGCGGGAGCCGGCCGGCGGGTTCGTCTGCGCGACCGAGCCCGCGGGTCGGTCGGAGGGCACGCGGTTAGGGTCGACCGTCACGACGAAGCCGAGCTCGCGCAGACGGGCGGTGGCGGCGGCGGGGTTCTGGCCGGTCACCTCGGGCACCGCCTGCTGCGGCGCGTCGACGAGCGACTGCTCGGGTGAGGGGAAGGCCGATCCGCCGTACTTCTGGTCGGCGACGCGCATGATCCGCGGCCAGATCTGGTGGCGCACCTGGCCGGCGTTGACCCGATTGAGGCTGAAGCCGCGCATCGAGGTGAAGCCGCTGACGTTGCCGACCCAGGTCGCCGTGGCCACCTCGGTGCTCGCGCCGACCATCCAGGTGTGCACGGCGTTGTCGGTGGTGCCGGTCTTGCCGATGTGCGGGACGCCGGTGCCGGTCGCGGAGGCCCGGCCGGTGCCGCCCGTCATCACCTGCTGGAGGGCGAAGTCCGCGGTCGCGGCGACCTGCTCGGACATGCCCTGCGTGCAGGTGCTCGCGGGCGGCGCGACATCGGCGCCGCCGCGGTCGACGATCCGGTCGATCGCGATCGGCGTGCAGACCGTGCCCTTGTTGGCGAAGCCCGCGAAGGCGGTCGCCATCGTCAGCGGCGCGATCTCGTTGGTGCCGAGGATGGTCGGCGCGAACTTCTGCAGCTCGGTGCCGTCGGCGCGGTGCACGCCCATCGCGAGCGCGGTGTTCCGGATGCCGCAGAGGTCGAGCTGCTGCGCCATCGCGGCGAAGCCGGTGTTGATCGAGCCCTTGGTCGCGTCGAGCGCGGAGTAGACGCCGCCGTTGCCGCCCTCGTCGTTCTTGGGGTCCCAGCTGTCGCCGTAGTAGGTGCCGTCGGGCTCGCAGCTGTCGCGGAAGGTCGTGTAGGCGCGACGGGTGCCGTCGACGGTCTCGTTCAGCGCGCGGCCCTCCTGCAGCCATTCGGCGAGGGTGAAGACCTTGTAGGTGGAGCCGACCTGGAAGCCGCTGGAGCCGCCGTAGCCGAAGTCGGTGCTGTAGTTGACGCTGGTGTAGTTGGCGCCGGTGACGTCGGGGTCGTTCGAGTAGTCCTTGTTCTGGGTCATCGCGAGGATGCGCCCCGTGCCGACCTCGACCGAGACGCTCGCGCTGCCGATGTTCACCCGCGCCATCGACTTCGGCACCCAGTCCTCGGTGGCCGCGACCGCCGCCTCCTGCAGGTCGGAGTCGAGGGTCGTGTAGATCTGGTAGCCGCCGCGCTTGAAGGTCGCGTCGCGCTCGTCCTGGCTCGCGCCGAAGGCGTCGTCGTTCTTGATCACCCAGGTCACGTAGTCGCAGAAGTAGGCGGCGATGCCGGCGGTCTGGCAGCCGGTGCTCGGCTCGGTGATCACGGGGACGACCGGCGTCGAGGCGGCCTCGCCGATCTGCTCCGGGGTGACCTTCGACTCGATCCCCATCCGGGTGAGGATGTAGTTGCGGCGGTTGAGCGTCTCGGGGTAGCCCTCGACGGCGAGGTTCGCCGGGTCGTCGGGGCGGTCGAAGCGGAACTTCTCCGGGTTGTTGACGATCGCGATGAGGGCGGCCGACTGGGCGAGGGTGAGGTCGCGCGCGCTGGTGTCGAAGTAGTAGCGCGCCGCCGCCTCGATCCCGTAGACCGTGCCGCCGAAGAGCGCGATGTTGAGGTAGCCGAGCAGGATGTCGTTCTTCGGGTACTCCTTCTCGAGCCCGATCGAGAGCCGCATCTCGGCGACCTTGCGCTCGGCGGTGGTCTCCGTGGCCTCGCGGTAGGCGGCGTCGCGCTCGATCGGGTCCGAGAGCGCCTCCGCCTTCTGCACGAGCACGTTCTTGACGTACTGCTGCGTGATCGACGAGCCGCCCTGCACGTTGCCGCCCGAGGCGACCGTGGCGGCGGCGCGGATCGTGCCGAGCAGGTCGATGCCGCCGTGCTCGTAGAAGCGCGGGTCCTCCGAGGCGACGACCGCGTCCTTCACGAACGGCGAGATGTCGTCCCAGCCGACCTCGACGCGGTTCTGCGCGTAGAACGAGGCGAGGAGCACGTCCCCGCCGTTCGCGTCCTTCGCGTAGACGTCGCTCTTCTCGGCGAGCGTGCCGATCTCGAGGTACTCGGGGAGGTTGTCGAACATCGTCACCGTGTTGTTCGCCGCCATGCCTCCGAGTGCGATCGCCGGGGTGACCGACGCCGCGACGAGGACTCCGGCGATGACGCTCATGGCGACGATCCCGATCAGTCCTCCGACCGCGGCGCCGATGGACGTGACGACCCTGTTCCCGACTGCCCCCGACATAGAATCAGCGTAACCGCCGCTCCTGACACGGGACGCGGCTCGACCCGCCGGCGCCGACTCCTCCGGGTGCGGTCCGCCTGGCATCCGCACCCCTGCCTCACGAGGAGAGCCATGTCCGTCCCCCGCTGGGAATACATCACGACGCCGCTGATGATCCACAACACCACCGCGATCCTGAACACCTGGGGCTCCGAGGGCTGGGAGCTCGTGCAGATCGTCACCGGGCCCGAGGGCGGGCTCGTGGCCTACCTCAAGCGCCCTGTCGCCGAGGCCGGCGCGTGATCGCCGAGCGCCTGGCCGAGCTGGGCATCGAGCTCCCCGCGGTCGCGGTGCCGGCCGGCGCCTACATCCCGGCCGTGGTCGAGGGGAACCTGGTCTTCACGGCCGGGCAGATCCCGTTCGTCGACGGCGCACTGCCGGCGACCGGGAAGGTCGGCGCGGGCGTCGAGCCCGAGGTCGCGAAGGACCTGGCCCGCGTCTGCGCGCTGAACGCTCTGGCCGCGATCGCCGACGTCATCGGCTCGCTCGACCGGGTGACCCGGATCGTCAAGGTCACCGGCTTCGTCGCCTCCGCGCCGGGCTTCAACGGCCAGCCCGGCGTGATCAACGGGGCCTCCGAGGTGCTCGGCGACGTCTTCGGCGAGGCGGGCAGGCACGCGCGCTCGGCCGTCGGCGTGGCGGAGCTGCCGCTCGACGCTCCGGTCGAGGTCGAGCTGATCGTCGCGTTCGCCTGATCCGGGCCCCGGCCCGAACGCCGAGGGGCGCCGCTCTCCTTCTCGGAGGCGGCGCCCTTCGGCGTTCCCGGCGGGCCCGTCGTCCGCGGCCCGGTCCTCGGCGGCTCAGTCCTCGGCGGCGACCGCGGAGGAGATGACGGCCATCACCTGGGTGTCGGCCAGCGTGGTCGTGTCGCCGACGGCGCGGCCCTCCGCCACGTCGCGCAGCAGCCGGCGCATGATCTTGCCGGAGCGGGTCTTCGGCAGCTCCTGCACGATGAAGATGCGCTTGGGCCGGGCGATCGCGCCGATGTGCTCGGCGACATGCGCCTTGAGCGTGGCCTCGAGCTCGTCGTGGCCGCCCGCGAGCGCCTCCGCCCGGCTCGCCTTGGCGATGACGAAGGCGACGACGGCCTGGCCGGTGGTCTCGTCCGCCGCGCCCACCACGGCCGCCTCCGCGACGACCGGGTGCGAGACGAGGGCCGACTCGATCTCGGCCGTCGACAGGCGGTGGCCCGAGATGTTCATCACGTCGTCGACGCGGCCGAGCAGCCAGAGGTCGCCGTCCTCGTCGAGCCGCGCTCCGTCGCCGGCGAAGTAGCGGTCGCCGAACTTCGACCAGTAGGTCTCGACGTAGCGCTCCGGGTCGCCCCAGATGCCGCGCAGCATCGACGGCCAGGGCTCGGTGATGACGAGCAGCCCGCCGGAGCCCGCGCCGACCGGGGCGCCGGAGTCGTCGACGACGTCGATCGAGATCCCGGGGACCGGGACCTGCGCCGAGCCCGGCTTGAGGGTGGTGACGCCGGGCAGAGGGGAGACCATGATCGCGCCGGTCTCGGTCTGCCACCAGGTGTCGACGATCGGGGTGCGGCCGCCGCCGATGACGTCGCGGTACCAGATCCAGGCCTCGGGGTTGATCGGCTCGCCGACCGAGCCGAGCAGGCGCAGGCTGGACAGGTCGAAGCGCTGCGGGATCTGCCGGCCGAGCTTCATGAAGGTGCGGACGGCGGTGGGGGCGGCGTAGAGGATCGTCACGCCGTGCTTCTCGATGATCTCCCACCAGCGCCCGGCGTGCGGGGTGTCGGGCGTGCCCTCGTACATGACCTGCGTGGCGCCGTTCGCGAGCGGTCCGTAGACCACGTAGCTGTGCCCGGTGATCCAGCCCACGTCGGCGGTGCACCAGTAGACGTCGGTCTCGGGCTTGAGGTCGAACACGGTGCGGTGCGTGTACGCGACCTGGGTGAGGTAGCCGCCGCTGGTGTGCAGGATGCCCTTGGGCTTCCCGGTCGTGCCGCTGGTGTAGAGGATGAACAGCGGCTGCTCGGCGGGGAACGGACGGGCGACGTGGTCGGCGTCGACCGCGACGATCTCCTCGTGCCACCACAGATCGCGCCCCGGGCTCCACTCGACGGAGTTGCCACCGCGGCGGACCACGAGGACGTGCTCGACGCTCGACCCGCCGCCGTCCAGGGCGAGCGCCGCATCGACGGCGGGCTTGAGCGGGAAGACCGAGCCCTTGCGCCAGCCGCCGTCCGCGGTGATGACGAGCTTCGCCTCCGCGTCGTCGATCCGCGCGCGCAGGCTCTCGGCGCTGAAGCCGCCGAAGACGACCGAGTGCACGGCGCCGAGGCGGGCGACCGCGAGCATCGCGACGACGGCCTCGGGGATCATCGGCAGGTAGATCGCGACGCGGTCGCCGGCCTGCACGCCCAGGCTCGTGAGGAGGTTGGCCGCGCGCTTCACCTCGGCGGTGAGCTCCGCGTAGGTGAGGTCGCGGCTGTCGCCGGGCTCGCCCTCCCAGTGGATCGCGACGCGGTCGCCGTGGCCGGCGAGGACGTGCCGGTCGAGGCAGTTGTAGGCGACGTTGAGCTCGCCGTCGTCGAACCAGCGCGCGAAGGGCGGCTCACTCCAGTCGAGGGTGCGCGTGAACGGCCGGTGCCAGTGCAGCAGCTCGCGGCTGCGGTCGGCCCAGAAGGCGAGGCGGTCGGCGGCGGCCTGCTCGGCCAGCCCGGCGGTCGCGGCGGCGTCGGCGGCGAACTCCGCGGGCGGCGGGAAGCGGCGCGTCTCCTGCTGGAGGCTGTCGATGGCGCTCGAGCCGGCGGCCCCGGACGCGTCGAGGGGTGTGGACATCTGCGATTCGCTCCTTCGCGAGTGCGACGTGCGCCGTCCGGCGTGGTCGGTTCCGGACCACCGTAGCGTCCGGCTCCGGGGCGGGGAGGGGGCGACGCGAAGCTGACCGTCCGGCGGGGTTTCGTGAAGAGTCGGCTCAGAACGCGAATCGGACTTGGCGAAACGGCCTCCGTGCCCTAACGTTGCATACGGCCGAATGAACTTCGGCTCAGCGGCGCAAGTGATTCCCCCCAATCCAGCGCCGCCGAGGCGGCACCTGTTCCCCCCAATGGGTGCCGCCCCCTTCTCTTCCCTCCGCTGGTCGAGCGCTCAGCTCCCCGGAGGATCCGCACGGTCGGCTCGCAGTCGGCCGGATGCGTCTCCGGCTCGCGCGAGGACGCGCCGGGCACGTCGCTCCTCCCCAGGGGCGTCCTCGGCCCCGCCGTCCACCGCTGCGGTCTTCTGCGCGCCACCGGCGAGCGCGCGCTCTTAGCGTTCCCGGATGACCACCGGTTTCGTCCCGCTCGTTCCCGCCGCCTATCGCCCAGACGCACCTCGCCCACCGGGTGAGGAGGACGGCGGTGCACCGCGGTCCGCGCCGGTCCGTCCCGCGGCGGCGGCGCTGGGCCTGCTCGCCCCGTTCGCGGCGGACCCTGCGGTGACCGACCTCTTCGTCAACGGGGACTCCGGTCTCTGGCTCGACCGCGGCGGCGGAGCGGTCCGCGTCCCGTCGTGGACGCTCGACGCCGCGGGTGCCCGGCGGCTGGCGGTGTCGCTGGTCGCGGCGGGCGGCCGGCACGTCGACGAGGCGAGCCCGTGCGTGGACGTGCGCCTCACGCACGGAGTCCGCGTGCACGTGGTGCTGCCGCCCGTGGCGACCGCCGGGACGCTGATCTCCGTGCGCGTCCCGCGGGCCGACGCCTGGAGTCTCGACGAGCTGCACGCGGCGGGGATGCTCGACGACGCCGGCCGCGGCCTGCTCCGGCGGGCGGTCGAGGCGCGCTGGAACCTCCTGGTCACGGGTGCCGGCGGCTCGGGCAAGACCACGCTCCTCGGCGCGCTCCTGGGCTGCGCGCCCCCGCACGAGCGCCTGGTCGTGATCGAGGACGTCGGCGAGCTGCGGCCCGCGCACCCGCACGTCGTCTCGCTCGAGGCGCGCCAGGCGAACCTCGAGGGAGCCGGCGGCGTCGGTCTCGACCGTCTCGTCCGCGAGGCGCTGCGGATGCGACCGGACCGGCTCGTGCTCGGCGAGTGCCGCGGGGTCGAGCTGCGCGATCTGCTCTCGGCGCTGAACACGGGGCACGACGGGGGAGCGGGGACGCTGCACGCCAACTCGCTCGCCGACGTCCCCGCGCGGCTGGAGGCGCTCGGCTCGCTCGCGGGCATGGGGCCGGAGGCGGTCGCGCGGCAGACGGTCAGCGCGATCGACCTGGTGCTGCACCTCGAGCGGCGGGGCGGCCGGCGCCGGCTCGCAGCCTCGGGCTGCTTCCGACTCGATCCCGCCGGGCGGCTGCGGATCGAGGAGGGCGCCCGGCCGCGCCGGTCCTCGTCGTGAGACGCGACGGGGGGATCGACGAGGTGGCCGCGGTGGTGCACCGGCTGGCGGTGCTGCTCGCCGCGGGTGTCGCGCCGGCGTCGGCGCTCGGGCACCTCGCGGCGTCGGACGGCTCGGAGGCGGCGGGAGCGGCGCGCCGCCGCCGGCTGCTGCGCGCCGTGGCGGTCGAGGCGGCCCGCGGCGGGGACGTCACGGCGGCGATCCTGGCCGGTGTGCCCGCGCCTCGCCGGGGAGAGGGGGCGCGGGCGGGTGTGCGCGCGACCCGCCGTGGGAAGGGCGTCGCGCGACGCCCGCGCGATCACGGCGAGGAGACTGCGTGGGCGGCGCTCGCCGCCTGCTGGCGGGTCGCCGCCGACTCCGGCGCTCCGATCGCCGCAGCCCTCGCCGAGCTGGCGGAGTCGATGCGCGAGCTGGGCCGGGCGCGGCGGGACATCGAGGTCGCTCTGGCGGGTCCGCTCGCGACGAGCCGGGTGGTCGGGGTGCTGCCGCTGGTGGCGCTCGGCTTCGGGACCCTGCTCGGCTTCGACGTGCTCGGCGTGCTGCTCGGGACGGTGCCGGGGCTCGTCTGCCTCGGCGGCGGGCTCGGGCTGATGCTCGCCGCCGCCGCGTGGACACGGCGTCTCGTCCGCGGCGCCGGCCCGGGCGATCCGGCGCCGGGACTGGCGCTCGACCTGCTCGCGGTGGCGCTCGCGGGCGGCGGATCGATCGGCGGCGGGCGGGAGCGGGTGCTGGCGGCGCTCGGCGAGTGCGGGCTCGCGTCGGGACCGCCGGCGCTGGAGGCCGCGGAGCCGGTGCTCGCGCTGTCGGCCGCGGCGGGGGTGCCCGCGGGTCGGCTGCTGCGGAGCGAGGCGGCGCTGGCCCGGGTGCGGGCGGCGTCCGAGGCGCGGGAGCGGGCGGCGAAGCTCGGGGTGACGCTGCTGCTGCCGCTGGGCGTGTGCGTGCTCCCGGCGTTCCTGCTGCTGGGGGTGGCTCCGATGATGATCTCGGTGCTGCTGTCGACGTTCGCGGGGCAGGGGTGAGCGGGTGCGCGGGCGCTCTCCCCAGGCCGCTCCTTCCTCGTCTCTCCACCGTTCGGGTGGGGTCGGCTCCGGGCGGCTCCGGGCTCGACGATCCTCGAGTGGGGGCAGCGAAGGCGAACGGAGCGAGCGATGGACGGCAGTCGGAGGAACGGTGCGGGGACGATCGGGGCGGGGATGATCGGGGCGGCGGGCCTCGGGGCGGCGCGGGAGTGCTTCCCGCAGCCCGCCTGGGAGGCGGGGCCTCTGCGGCGCTGGGGCGACGAGGAGGGCTCGGCCACCGCCGAGTACGCGATCGCCACGATGGCGGCGGTCGGCTTCGCGGGTCTGCTGGTGGTGATCCTCAAGGGCGACGAGGTGAGGGGCATCCTCACCGACCTGGTGACGCGGGCGCTCACCTCGGGGGGATGAGCGGTGCGGTGCCCTTTCGGCGGCACCCGGGCGATGGTCCGAGCGGGGGAGGGCCGGCCGGGCGGAGGCGGTCGCGGCGAGGAGGGCTCCGCGACGGCGGAGCTGGCGGTGGTGCTGCCGGCGGTGGTGGTCGTGCTGGCGCTCTGCCTCGGCTCGGTCGCGGCCTCGGCGCAGTACGTCCGGCTCGTCGATGCGGCGGCCGACGGTGCGCGTTCGCTGGCGCGCGGGGACGATCCGGTGCGTCCGGTGGCCCGGGCGGACGCGGGGGCGAGCGTGGCCACCTCGGCGGACGGCGGGCTCGTCTGCGTGGACGTCGCCGCGGAGCTGCGGCCGCTGCCGGCGGTGGCGCTGCCGGTCTCGATCCGGTCCTGCGCGCTGGGAGGAGGGCGATGAGTCCACGGAGGGGCAGGTGGAGAGGCCGAGGCCGACGGGTGGGGGGAGAGGGCGACCGCACGGGGGAGGACGGCTCGGCGGCGGTCGTCGCGGTCGGGGTCGTCGCGGCGACGATCCTGGTCACGGCGGCCGTGCTCGCCGGGTGCGGGGGAGTCGTCGGGCATCAGCGGGCGGTGGCGGCGGCGGACGCGGCGGCGCTCGCCGCGGCGGACGCGGCCTCCGGCCTGTTCCCGGGAGAGCCGTGCGGGGAGGCCGAGCGGGTCGCCGGAGCAATGACCGCGACCCTCGCGGGGTGCGCGCTGGAAGAAGGGATCGCGACCGTCGAGGTCGTCGTGGCCGTCGGACCGCTCGCGCTGCCCGCCCGATCGCGCGCCGGACCCCCGCCGTGACCGCGGCAGCGAGCCGACGCGGAGCCGGAGGGGAGGAGCTCCCGGTCCTCAGTCCGAGCTGACCCGCAGGTAGCGGTAGGCCGCAGCGGTGGGCCAGGCGCCGCCGCCCTCCTCGTGCTCGAGCGCGCCGGCGAGGAGATAGAGGTAGCGGGCGCCCTCGCGGGCGGCCGGGATCTCGAGGCGGCCCGCCGGGGCCGTGGCCTCGCCGTAGGAGCGGCGGAGGGTCTTGCCCTCGAGCGGTCCGTCGAGGAATTTCGCGGTGTAGGCGGAGATGGTCGGAGCGGAGGTGGGGTGCGTCGTTGCCATGCCTGTCATCATGCGCCGATCGCCGCGATCCGTCACGGGGTGCGGCCCGGGCGATCCGGCGGATCGCCGGGCGGCGACCGGGGCGCTCCCAGCCCGCGGCGAGCGGACGGCGGCGCGGGACGCCCGGGGTCAGTGTGTATGGTGTGCCTGTCGGGCGCCCGAAGCCGACGCGAACGGATCGTCGTTCCTCGTGCGGACGCCGCGCACCGCCTCCCCGCCGAAGGGGACCCGTCGGATTCACTGAATCGTCCGACCCGACAGCATCAATCGAGGAGAACTGTGTCCGGCACGAAGAAGCTGGTGATCGTCGAGTCGCCGGCGAAGGCCAAGACCATCGCCCAGTACCTGGGCGAGGGGTACGAGGTGCTCGCCTCCGTCGGGCACATCCGCGACCTCATCGAGCCGAAGAACCTGCCGCCCGAGCTCAAGAAGGGCGGGCTGGGCAAGTTCTCCGTCGACGTCGACAACGGCTTCGAGCCCTACTACGTCGTCTCCGACCAGAAGAAGAAGACGGTCGCCGATCTCAAGCGCGCGCTGAAGAACGCCGACGAGCTCTTCCTCGCCACTGATGAGGATCGCGAGGGCGAGGCCATCGCGTGGCACCTCCTCGAGGAGCTCAAGCCCAAGGTCCCCGTGAAGCGGATGGTCTTCCACGAGATCACCAAGGACGCGATCCAGAAGGCCCGCGACAACACCCGCGACATCGACACCTCTCTCGTCGACGCGCAGGAGACCCGCCGCATCCTCGACCGCCTCTACGGCTACGAGATCTCGCCGGTGCTCTGGCGCAAGGTCGGGCCCGGGCTCTCCGCCGGCCGCGTGCAGTCCGCCGCCACCCGCCTCGTCGTGGACCGCGAGCGCGAGCGCCTCGCATTCGTCTCCGCCTCCTACTGGGACCTCGCGACGGTCCTCGCCCCCGAGGCCGACGCCTCGGCGGCCTTCGACGCCCGCCTGGCGCGCCTCGACGGCAAGCGGATCGGCAGCGGCCGCGACTTCGACGACCGCGGACAGCTCAAGGGCGACGTCACCGTCCTCGACGAGTCGTCCGCCGGCGCCCTCGCCGAGGCGCTGCGCGACCCGAAGACGCTGGTGCGCGTCTCAAACCTCGAGTCCAAGCCCTACTCGCGCCGCCCCGCCGCTCCGTTCACCACCTCGACGCTCCAGCAGGAGGCGGCGCGCAAGCTCCGCTTCTCGGCGCGCCAGACGATGAGCGTGGCCCAGTCGCTCTACGAGAACGGCTTCATCACCTACATGAGGACCGACTCGCCCAACCTCTCGCAGCAGGCGCTGAACGCCGCCCGCTCGCAGGCGGCCTCGCTCTACGGCGCCGAGACGGTGCCCGAGAAGCCGCGCCTCTACTCCGGCAAGAACAAGAGCGCGCAGGAGGCGCACGAGGCGATCCGCCCCGCGGGCGAGACCTTCCGCACCCCGGACCAGCTCGCCGGCACCCTCCGCGGCAACGACCACCGCCTCTACGACCTGATCTGGAAGCGCACCGTCGCCTCGCAGATGGCCGACGCGAAGGGCTCGACCGCGACGGTCACCCTGCTCGCCAACCCGGCCGGCGACACGGAGCGCACCGCCGAGTTCACCGCCTCCGGAACGGTCATCACCTTCCGCGGCTTCCTGCTCGCCTACGAGGAGGGCCGCGACGAGGAGCGCCACGGCGCCCGCGACGAGAAGGACGCCAAGCTGCCCGTCCTCGAGGTCGGCCAGAGCCTCGTCGTCGCCGAGGTCGAGGCCAAGGGCCACGAGACGTCCCCGCCCCCGCGGTACACGGAGGCGAGCCTCGTCAAGTCGCTCGAAGAGCTGGGGATCGGGCGCCCCTCGACCTACGCCTCGATCATCACGACGATCGTCGACCGCGGCTACGTCACCCCGCGCGGCACGGCGCTCGTGCCCAATTGGATCGCCTTCTCGGTGGTGCGCCTGCTCGAGGAGTTCTTCTCCGACCTCGTCGAGTACGACTTCACCGCCGCGATGGAGGGCGACCTCGACCGCATCGCCGGCGGCGAGGAGGACCGGGTCGACTGGCTGAACCGCTTCTACTTCGGCGGCGGCGACCAGCCGGGGCTCCGCCACGTGGTCGACAACCTGGGCGAGATCGATGCGAAGAGCATCAACTCCGTCCGGATCACCGACGACATCACCCTGCGCATCGGCAAGTACGGCCCCTACCTCGAGGTCGCCCAGGAGGAGGGGCAGGAGACGCCGCGCCGCGTCAACCTGCCGCTCGAGCTCGCTCCCGACGAGCTCACGCCCGCGAAGGCGCAGGAGCTGGTCGACGCCCCCGTGCAGACCGACCGCGTGCTCGGCAGCAACCCGGACTCGGGCAAGACCGTCGTGGTCAAGGACGGCCGCTTCGGCCCGTACGTGACCGAGATCGACCCGGAGCCGGAGACCACCGCCGACCCCGCCACCGGCGAGGTCGTCGAGTCGGCGCCGGCCAAGCGCGGCGCCAAGAAGCCGGCCGCGGTGAAGCCGCGCACGTCCTCGCTCTTCAAATCGATGGACGTCGCGACCGTCGATCTCGCCACCGCGCTGCGCCTGCTCGATCTGCCGCGCACCGTCGGCGAGGACCCGGAGTCGGGCGAGCCGATCACCGCGCAGAACGGCCGCTACGGCCCGTACCTGAAGAAGGGGACGGACAGCCGCTCGCTCACCAGCGAGGACCAGATCTTCGAGGTCGACCTGCCGACCGCGCTCGAGGTGTTCGCCCAGCCGAAGTACGGCGCCAAGCGCGCCACGAGCGCCCTCGCGGAGTTCGAGGCCGACCCCGTCAGCGGCAAGCCGATCCGGATCCGCGACGGCCGCTTCGGCGCCTACGTGACCGACGGCGAGACCAACGTCACCATCCCCAAGGGCCAGCCGATCGAGGAGATCGACTTCGAGCAGGCGGTCCAGATGCTCGCGGACAAGCGGGCGAAGGGCCCGGCGCCCAAGAAGGCCCCGGCCAAGCGGGCGCCCGCCAAGAAGCCCGCGGCGAAGACCACTGCCGCCAAGACGACGGCGACGAAGACCACCGCCGCGAAGACCACGGCGGCGAAGGCGACGACGGCCAAGACCACGGCGGCGAAGACCACGGCCGCCGAGTCCACGGCGGCGAAGACCACCGCCGCGAAGAAGCCCGCCACCACCCGAGCCCGCAGCACCGCGGCGAAGGCGACGGGCGCGACGGAGTCGTGACCGGCCTCTTCGTCACCCTGGAGGGCGGGGACGGCGCGGGCAAGACCACGCAGGCCCGGCTGCTCGAGGAGTGGCTGGGCTCGCGCGGCGAGACCGTGCGGCGCACCCGCGAGCCGGGCGGGACCGATGTCGGCGTGCAGATCCGCGAGATCGTGCTGCACCACCGCGGGGAGATCGATCCGCGGGCCGAGGCGCTCCTCTACGCCGCTGACCGCGCGCAGCACATCGGCACCTTCGTCCGCCCCGCGCTCGAGCGGGGCGAGGTCGTCGTCCAGGACCGCTACATCGACTCCTCCGTCGCCTACCAGGGTGCCGGCCGGGTGCTCGACGCCGCGGAGGTCCGCTCCCTCTCGGAGTGGGCGACCCGAGACCTGCGCCCCGACCTCACGGTGCTGCTCGACCTCGATCCCGCCGTCGCCCGCACCCGGCTCGACGCCGCGCGCACCCGCTACGACCGGCTCGAGGCCGAGAAGGCGGAGTTCCACGGCCGCGTGCGCCAGGCCTTCCTCGACCTCGCCGCCGCGGACCCCGAGCGCTTCCTCGTCCTCGACGCGAGCCGCCCCGTCGACGAGCTCGCCGGCGCCGTCCGCGCGCGCATCGAGCCGATGCTCGACGCCGGTCCTCGCGGCGCGCGGCCCGCTGTCGGACCCCGCGGTTAGCCTGGAACCGTGAGTGTCTGGAGCCAGCTCGTCGGTCAGGAGCACGCCATCGGCGCCCTGCGCGACGCCTCGACCCCCCGCGACGAGAACGGCCGCGAATCGTCCGCGATGACCCACTCCTGGCTGATCACCGGGCCCCCCGGCTCCGGCCGGTCGAACCTCGCCTACGCGTTCGCCTCCGCGCTGCTCTGCCGCCGCGGCGGCTGCGGCGAGTGCCCCGACTGCGCGCAGGTCGCCGCCCGCTCGCACCCCGACCTCGCGGTGCTCGCCACCGAGCGCGTCATCATCTCGATCGAGGAGGTGCGCCGGCTCGTCTCCTCGTCGCAGTACTCGCCGTCGGTCTCGCGCTACCGCGTCATGGTCATCGAGGACGCCGACCGGATGAGCGAGCGCACCTCGAACGTGCTGCTCAAGGCGCTCGAGGAGCCGCCGGAGCGCACCGTCTGGATCCTCTGCGCGCCCAGCGAGGCCGACCTGCTGCCGACCATCCGCTCGCGCGTGCGCTCGGTGCGGCTCCGGGTGCCGAGCGTCGAGGACGTCGCGGGCCTCCTCGAGCGACGTGACGGCGTGGACGCGGCGACCGCCGAGCGCGCCGCCCGGCAGGCGCAGAGCCACATCGGCATGGCGCACCGGCTCGCGACCGATGCGAACGCCCGCGAGCGGCGCGAGGAGACCCTCCGCATCGCCCTCGGACTGCGCGGGGTGTCGGACGCGGTGCTCGGCGCCGCGCGGATGATCGAGGTCGCCACCGAGGACGCGAAGGCGTACACGCTCGAGCGCGACGAGGTCGAGCGGCAGCAGGCGCTGCGCTCGCTCGGCGTCGAGCCCGGCGGCACGATCCCGGCGCAGCTCCGCTCGCAGCTGCGGACCCTCGAGGAGGATCAGAAGCGGCGCGCGACGCGCAGCCTCCGCGACGGCCTCGACCGGATCCTCGTCGATCTGCTGTCGCTCTACCGCGACGTCGTGCGCCTGCAGCTGGGCGCCCCCGGCGGCGTGATCAACGAGGAGGTGCGCGCCGAGATGACCGCGCTGGCCCGGTCCACCGCCCCCGACCGCACGCTCGCGGTGCTCGACGCCGTCGCGACGGCGCGCCAGCGCATCGACGCGAACGTCTCGCCCGTCCTCGCGCTCGAGGCGATGCTCGTCGTCGCCGCCCGGCGCCCGGTGGCGGCATGAGGCGCGCGGGCCGATGGTCGGCGATCGCGGCCGTCGGAGCCGCGGTCGCCCTGCTCTCCGGCTGCTTCGCGCCCGGGCCGTCGCCCGAGCGCACGTCGACGCCCGCCGCGCAGCCGGTCGAGGCCGGCCTCGAGCAGTACTACGGCCAGACCCTGGTCTGGGACGAGTGCGGCGACGGCATGCAGTGCACCGACGCGACCGTCCCGCTCGACTGGGACGAGCCCACCGGCGACACCGCCTCGATCGCCCTGGTGCGCCACCCGGCGACGGGCGGGGACGCGATCGGCTCCCTGCTGGTGAACCCCGGCGGGCCCGGCGGCTCCGGAGTCGAGCTCGTCGGGGACAGCCTCGACTACGCGGTCGACGCCGAGCTCGCGGCCCGCTTCGACGTCGTCGGCTTCGACCCGCGGGGCGTCGGCGCCTCGACCGCGGTGTCCTGCCTCGACGCCGCCGGCCTCGACTCCTACCTGTACGACATCGTCCCGGGTGAGCGCGGCAGCGACGAGTGGATCGCCGCCCAGCGCACCGCCTCGGCCGCCTTCGCCGCGGCCTGCGAGGAGCGCAGCGGCGCGCTGCTGCCGGAGGTCGGCACGACCAGCGCGGCGCGCGACCTCGACGTGCTGCGCGCGGCGCTGGGCGACGAGTCGCTGCACTACCTCGGCTACTCCTACGGCACCTTCCTCGGCGCCACCTACGCCGGGCTCTTCCCCGACCGCGTCGGCCGGCTCGTGCTCGACGGCGCGATCGACCCGGCGGCGACGTCGCTCGACGTGGTGCGCGAGCAGGCCATCGGCTTCGAGAGCGCGCTGCGCGCCTACCTCGCCGACTGCCTCGGCTCGGAGGGCTGCCCCTTCACCGGCACCGTCGACGACGCGCTCACGCAGGTCGCCGCGCTGCTCGCGCGGGTCGACGCCTCGCCGATCCGCGCGGAGGACGGCCGGCAGCTCGGCTCGAGCACGCTGCTCACGGCGATCGTCTATCCGCTCTACTCGGCCTCGTCCTGGGGCGGGCTGAGCGAGATGCTCACCGACGTCCGCCGGGGCGGAGCGGAGATCGCCTTCCAGTACGCGGACGCCTACAACGGCCGGACGGCCGAGGGCGGCTACGACGGCAACACGACCGAGGCCTTCCTCGCGATCAACTGCGTCGACTACGCCTACGACTCCGAGACGGAGTCCATGCGAGCAGACGCGGCCGAGCTCGAGGCGGCGGCGCCGACGCTCGGCCGCTACCTGGCCTACGGCGACATCCTCTGCGGCGAGTGGCCGGCGGCCTTCGAGGGCTCCCGCGAGCCGATCACGGCGGAGGGCGCGGCCCCGATCCTCGTCGTCGGCACCACCAACGACCCGGCGACCCCCTACGTCTGGGCGCAGGCGCTGGCGGGCGAACTGTCCGACGGGCATCTCCTCACCTTCGACGGCGAGGGGCACACGGCCTACAACAAGTCGAACGCGTGCGTGAACGACGCCGTCGACGCCTACCTGCTCGAGGGCGTCGTCCCCGAGGAGGACCCGCAGTGCTGACCGAGCAGGAGCGCCGCAGCGCTCCGGAGCAGCCGGGCCTGCGCGAGCGCAAGCGCCTCGCCACCCGGCGCGCCATCGAGACCGCGGTCCTGCGGCTCGCGAGCGAGCGCGGTCCGGACCGGGTGACGATCGAGGACGTCTCGCGCACCGCCGACGTCTCGACCCGCACCTTCTTCAACTACTTCGCCTCGAAGGAGGACGCCCTCGTCGGCGGTCTGCCCGTGATCTCCGACGAGACCGCGGCCGCGTTCCTCGCCGGTGCTGCGCCGCTGCTCGCCGACCTGCAGGCCGTCTTCGTCGCGGCGGCGGAGGTCCCGGGGGAGGAGGACCGCGAGCTGCACCTGCTGCGACGGAGCCTCTTCCGCGAGCACCCCCAGCTCGTCGGCCTGAAGATCGCCGGGATGCGGGAGTTCGAGGTGGCGATCGAGGACCTGGTCGCCGAGCGCCTGACCCGCGGCGGGACGGACGCCGAGGCGGTGCGCAGCCGGGCCAGGATGCTCACCCTGCTCGGTCTCGCGGCCATGCGGCACGCGTGGGCGGGCTGGGTCGATCACGACGGTCGCGATGCGCTGCCGGGCCTCATCGTGCACTCGTTCGAGGAGCTCCGCGGCGCCCTCGCCGAGTAGCCCGCGGGCTCCGCGCCTCGATTCACGCCCCGGCCCGCGAGCAGGCTATGCTGTGTAATCGTGTCCGGGGCCATCGCCCCGCGAGCACGCCGCCTTAGCTCAGTCGGTAGAGCGTCTCACTCGTAATGAGAAGGTCGTCGGTTCGATTCCGACAGGCGGCTCCGTCTTCGTCGTCGTGGTGCAGCCGCGAGTGCCGTCATCGCCCTCAGGGCCCGTCGATCCCGGCCGGTTACCCTGGTCCGGATGACCGACACCCCGCCCCGCCGCCGACCGCGCGCCCTCGTGGCCGCGGTGGCCGCCGTCGCCGTGCTGCTCGGCATCGGAGCCTTCGGCGCCGGGACCGCCATCGGGCGCACGACGACTCCGGCCGCAGCGCCCTCGCCCTCCGCACCGGCGACCGCGCCGACGACCCCGCCCGCCGCGACGCCGACGCCCACCGCCCGCCCCGCCGGCACCGAGACCGCAGAGGCGCTGCGCACCTGCTCCGTCGCCGGGCTCGCCGCGGACCCGCGGCTCGGCTCGATGCAGGCGCGGGTCGTCGACGCCGCGACCGGCGAGGTGCTCTTCGACCGAGGCGGCACGACCGCCTCGCGCACCGCCTCCGCCCTCAAGATCCTCACCGCCGCCTCCGCGCTCGCCGTCCTCGGCCCCGACACCCGGTTCGCCACGACCGTCGTCGCGGGCGACACTCCCGGCAGCGTCGTGCTGGTGGGCGGGGGAGACCTCACGCTGAGCCGGCTGCCGAGCGGTCAGGAGTCGGTCTACGCCGGCGCCGCGCACCTCGACGACCTCGCCGCCCAGGTCGAGAGCGCCTGGGACGCCGATCCGGCGACGGCGGGCACCGCGATCTCGTCCGTCGTGCTCGACGCGTCGCTCTACTCCGGGGACACCTGGCAGCCGAGCTGGAACCGCAAGGAGCAAACCGACGGCTACATGCCCGAGATCACCGCCCTGCAGGTCGACGGCGACCGCGCGGACCCGACCGCCTCCACCTCCCGGCGGGGCGAGGACCCGATCGGCCGGGCGGGCGACGCCTTCGCCGACGAGCTGACCGGCTCGCCGACGGTGAGCACCGGCACCGCCCCGGCGGGCGCGAGGGTGCTCGGCACCGTCGAGTCCGCCCCGGTGAGCATGCTCGTGCAGCAGATGCTGCTCGTCTCGGACAATGCGATCGCCGAGATGCTCGCCCGCGTGGTCGCGATCCGCACCGGCTCGGGCAACACCTTCGGCGCCGAGCAGGCGGGGGTCCTCCAGGGTCTCGCCGGCTACGGAGTGGACACGACCGGGATCGCGATCGTCGACGGCTCGGGCCTGAGCGACGACAACGCGGTGGCCCCCGCGTACTTCACGAGCCTGCTGCGGAAGGTGCAGGCCAGGGAGGGGCAGCTCGGTGTCCTCCTCGACGGGCTCCCCGTCTCGGGGCGCACCGGCTCGCTGTCCTACGCCGACCGCTTCGCCGGCGACAACGCGGTGGCCGACGGCGCGGTCCGCGCCAAGACCGGCTGGATCGACACCGGCTACACGCTCGCCGGGGTCGTCGACGCCCAGGACGGCACCGCGCTCACCTTCGCCGTCTACGCGCTCGGCGACGTCTCCGACTCGGCGAAGACCGCCATCGACACGCTCGTCACCGGCGTCTACCGCTGCGGCGGCGCGCTCTCCGACTCCTGACCGCGCGCGAAAGCCCCGATTCCCGACCCGAGAGGACCACCATGACCACGGCACTCCTGATCGTCGACGTGCAGAACGACTTCACCGAGAACGGCGCGCTCGCCGTCGCCGGCGGCACCCGCGTCGCCGAGGGGATCACCGCCCACCTCGCCGCGAGCGCCGATCGCTACGCGGCCGTGCTCGCCTCGCGCGACTGGCACGACGGCGACTCCGACAACGGCGGGCACTTCGCCGCCGAGCCCGACTACGTCGACACCTGGCCGGTGCACTGCGTCGCGGGGACCCCGGGGGCGGAGTACCACCCGGCGCTGGCCCTGGACGCGGTCGATGCGCACATCCGCAAGGGCCAGGGTCGGCCGTCCTACTCGGCCTTCGAGGGGGCGACCGTCGACGGCGAGCCGGTGCCGGCGCTCCTCGAGCGCCTGGGCGTGACCGGACTCGACGTCGTGGGGCTCGCGACCGACTACTGCGTGCGGGCGTCGGCTCTGGATGCGCGCGCGGCAGGCCTCGAGGTCCGCGTGCTCTCCGACCTCGTGGCCGGAGTGTCGGCCGAGGCGAGCGCCGCCGCGCTGCGCGAGCTCGCCGAGGCGGGCGTGCACGTCGAGGCCTCCTCCACAGGGGCTCGTCCGTCCACAGCGGCGACCGGCTCCTGAGGAGTGCCGGGGGCCGGTCGTAGACTGAGAAGCATCGTCGTGCGGGGTCCGCGCGACTCGATCCGCACAGGAAGAGTGTTCTCGTGAGTGATTCCGTCGTTCGAAGCGCCGCCGAGGCGGCCCTGCTCGCCCGCGTCCCCGCGCAGCTGCTCATCGGCGGCGCCTGGGTCGACGGCTCGGGCGGCGGCACGATCGACGTCGAGGATCCGGCCACCGGCGAGGTGATCCGCACGATCGCCGACGCGACTCCGGCGGACGGTCTGCGTGCGCTCGACGCCGCCGTCGAGGCGGGGCCGGCCTGGGCCGCGACGGCACCCCGGAAGCGAGCGGAGATCCTCCGCCGCGCCTTCGACCTGCTGCAGGAGCGCAAGGACGACTTCGCCCTCCTGATGACGCTCGAGATGGGCAAGCCGTTCGCCGAGGCGCTGGGCGAGGTCGCCTACGGCGGCGAGTTCCTCCGCTGGTTCAGCGAGGAGGCGGTGCGCATCTCCGGTCGCTACGGCGTGAACCCGGAGGGCACGGGGCGGATGATCGTCTCGCAGCACCCCGTCGGCCCGTGCTACCTGATCACCCCGTGGAACTTCCCGCTCGCGATGGCGACGCGCAAGATCGCCCCGGCCCTGGCCGCGGGCTGCACCGTCGTCGTGAAGCCGGCCGAGCTGACGCCGCTGACGACGCTGGCCTTCGCGGCCCTGCTCGCCGAGGCGGGAGTGCCCGACGGCGTGGTCAACGTCGTCACGACCTCGTCGGCGGGCGCCCTGTCCGAGCCGATCCTCTCCGATCCGCGGCTGCGCAAGGTCTCCTTCACCGGCTCGACCCCGGTCGGCCGGACGCTGCTGCAGCAGGCGGCCGAGGGCGTGCTGCGCACCTCGATGGAGCTCGGCGGCAACGCGCCGTTCGTCGTCTTCGAGGACGCGGACCTCGACCGCGCGGTCGAGGGCGCGATGCTCGCGAAGTTCCGCAACATCGGGCAGGCCTGCACGGCCGCGAACCGGTTCTTCGTGCACGAGTCGATCGCCGAGGAGTTCGCCGCTCGCGTCACCGAGCGGGTCCGCGCTCTGACCGTCGGCCGCGGCACCGAGGCGGGCGTCACGATCGGTCCGCTGATCGACGACCGCGCGGTCGACAAGGCGGCCTCGCTCGTCCGGGACGCTGTCGACCGCGGCGCGGAGATCCGCATCGGCGGGCACGGCGTCGACGGAGCGGGGCACTTCTACGAGCCGACGGTGCTCGCGGGGGTCGCGCCCGGCAGCGAGATCCTGCGCACCGAGATCTTCGGCCCGGTGCTCGCGATCGTGCCGTTCCGCGACGAGGACGAGGCGGTCGCTCTCGCCAACGACACCGAGTTCGGGCTCGTCTCCTACGTCTTCACCCGCGATCTCGCCCGCGGTCAGCGGATGATCGAGCGGCTCGCCACCGGGATGATGGGCCTCAATGTCGGCGTCGTCTCCAACGCGGCGGCGCCGTTCGGCGGCGTCAAGCAGTCGGGCCTCGGCCGCGAGGGCGGCCTCGAGGGCATCCAGGAGTACCTCAGCACGAAGTACACGCTCACCCCCGATCCCTTCGCCTGATCCGTGGAGCTGATCGAGGTCCGCTCGCTCGAGGATCCCCGGCTGCGCGACTACGCGCACGCCACGGACGTCGCGCTGAAGAACGCCCGCGGCCCGCACGGGCTCTACCTCGCGGAGTCGGCGCTGGTGCTCGAGCGGGCCCTCGCCGCGGGGCACCGGCCGCGCTCGGTGCTCTCCCTCGGCGGCTCCGTCGAGGAGGCCGAGCGGCTGCTCGGCGGCCGGGACGTGCCGGTGTTCACCGGGCCCGGCGAGCTGCTGGCCGAGCTGACCGGCTACACGCTGCACCGCGGCCTGATCGCCGCGCTGGACCGGCCGGTGCTGGCCGACCCCGCGGAGCTGCTCGCCGACGCGCGCCGCGTGGTCGTGATCGAGAACGTGGTCGACCCGACCAACGTCGGCGCGATCTTCCGCTCGGTCGGCGCGATCGGCGCCGACGCCGTGCTGGTGACGCCGCGCTGCTCCGACCCCTTCTACCGCCGCGCGATCCGCGTGAGCATGGGCACGGTGCTGCAGGTGCCGTGGACGCGGGTGGGCGACTGGCCGGGCACCCGCGCGCTGCTGCACGACGCGGGCTTCACGATCGCGGCAATGGCGCTGACGCCGGAGGCGGTGCCGCTGCGCGACTTCGCCGCCGCCGCTCCGGAGCGGGTCGCGCTCGTCCTCGGCACCGAGGGGGAGGGGCTCACCGCCGAGGCGCTGGCCGCAGCGGACGTCGCGGTGCAGATCCCGATGCGGCACGGGATCGACTCGCTCAACGTCGCCGCCGCGAGCGCGGTCGCGATGTGGGCACTCGCGGCGCCCTGACCCCCGTCCGGGCCGTGGTCCGTCATTCCGCGCAGGCCTGGCACGCCGCTCCGCGGGCCTGCGCTACGCTCGCCACGAAACCGCCCGGCACCGGCCCTCCGCTGCCGCCCCGTTCCTCCGCCACCGCCCACTCCTCGAGGTCGTCCATGTCCGAGCGCTCCCGGCCCTCCGCCGCCCGCGCGCTGCTCACGCCCGCCGCCGCGCTGCTGCTGGTGCTGACCGCCGGCTGCGCGCTGGACCCGGCCGAGGTCCCCGATTCGGGCGCCACCCCCGCGCGGACGATCCGGGCGACCGACCCCGCGCCGGGAGCGACCGACGCGATCACGGACGGCGGCGACACGGTCTCGCAGCTGATCACCCGCTGCCTCGCGCGCTACGGCCTGAACGAGCGGCCCACCGCGCCGGACGGGTCCGTGAGCGAGACGGAGTGGCTGGCGGCCCAGGAGGCGATCGCCGACTACGACCGCACCCTCACCGACTGCTCCGCCGAGGCGCTGTCCACCGACGCGCCCGCCCCGACGATCGCGCCCTGATGCGCGTCGAGGGCTGCGCGGCGCTGGTCTCCGGCGGAGCCTCGGGGCTCGGAGCCGCGACGGCGCGCGCCCTCGCCGAGGCCGGAGCGCGGGTCGTCGTGCTCGATCTGCCGGCGGCTCTCGACAGCGCCGACCTGCCGGAGTCGGTCCGGCGCGTCGCGGGCGACGTCCTCGACACCGACGCCGTTCAGCGGGCCGTGGCGGCCGCCGACGGACTGCGGATCGCCGTGACCTGCGCAGGCGTCGCCACCCCGGGCCGGCTCCTCGGCCGCGACGGGCCGCTGGCGCTCGACGCCTTCGAGCGGGTCCTCCGGATCAACACCGTCGGCACGCTGAACGTCCTGCGGCTCGCCGCGGCCGCGATCGCGCAGGGCGAGCCGGTCGACGGCGAGCGCGGCGTCCTGGTCACCACGGCGTCGATCGCCGCCTTCGAGGGGCAGATCGGCCAGGCCGCCTACGCCGCCTCGAAAGGCGCCGTCGCCGCGCTGACCCTGCCGCTGGCACGGGAGCTGGCCGCGGCGCTGATCCGCGTCGTCTCGATCGCGCCCGGCACCTTCGACACCCCGCTGCTCGCCGGGCTGCCGGAGGCCGCCCGCACGGCGCTCGGCGCGGCGGTCCCGCACCCGGCCCGGCTCGGCCGGCCGTCGGAGTTCGCCGCGCTGGTGCGCCACGTGAGCGAGAACCCGATGCTCAACGGCGAGGTGATCCGCCTCGACGGTGCGCTGCGGATGCCGCCGCACTGACGACCTCCCGAAGGACCGGCCGCCCGGCTCAGACCAGCAGCTGGTGCTTGGCCAGGTCGCGGTAGAGCGGCGTCGACTCGACGAGCTCGGAGTGCGTGCCGATCCCGACGACCTCGCCCTTCTGCAGCACCACGATCTGGTCGGAGTCGACGACCGTCGAGAGGCGGTGCGCGATGACGAGGAGCGTCCGGTTCTCGGCCACGGCGTCGATCGCCAGCCGGAGGCGCTGCTCGTTCAGACCGTCGAGGCTCGAGGTGGACTCGTCGAGCAGCAGGATCGGCGGCGCGGCGAGGAGCGCGCGGCCGATGGCGAGGCGCTGGCGCTCGCCGCCGGAGAGCATCACGCCGCTCTCGCCGACGGGCGCGTTCAGGCCGAGCGGGTTGCGCTCGAGCACATCGGTGAGGTTCACGGCGTCGAGCACCCGCAGGCAGTCCTCGTCGGAGGCGTCGGGGCGGCCGAGCACGAGGTTCTCGCGCAGGGTGCCGGCGAGGACCGGTGCGTCCTGCTCGACGTAGCCGATCTGGGCGCGGAGGGCGTCGCGGTCGATCGCGGTGATGTCGACGCCGCCGAGCCGGACCACGCCGGCCTCGGGGTCGTAGAAGCGCTCGATCAGCGCGAGGATCGTGCTCTTGCCGGCACCGGACGGTCCGACCAGGGCGGTGCGCTTGCCGCGCGGGACCGTGAAGGAGACGCCGCGCAGGACGGTGCGGTCGCGCGCGTCCTCGTCGACGTCGAGGGCCTTCTCGTCGTAGGAGAAGACCACGTCGTCGAAGGCGATCGCGGAGTCCGCGACGCCCGGGCCGAGGCCGCCGCCGTCGCGCTCGCCGTCGCCCTCGATCGGCAGGTCGATGATCTCCTGGATCCGGCCGAGCGCGCCGAGGGCCGAGTTGACCGAGGTGATCGCGCCGATGAAGTTGCCGAGCGGCATCACCATCATGAAGAGGAAGAGGATGAACGACACGAGCTGCGCGATGTCGATCGCGCCCGAGGCGACGCGGTAGCCGCCGACGCCGAGCACGGCGAGGAAGGCCACCTGCATCGCGATCCCGGCGACCGGGACGACGAGCGCCGAGATGTGCGCGACGCGGATGCCGAGCCGGTACGCCTCGGTCGCGTGCGTGTCGACGACGGCGATCTCGCGGTCGGTGGCGCCGGCGGCGCGGATGGTGCGGACGGCGCTGATCGCGCGCTCCACGGCGGCGGCGAGGTCGCCGACCTTCTCCTGCGCCTTCCGGCTGGCGACGCGGATGCCGCGCCCGAGGGTGAGGGCCGCACCGAGGGCGACGGCGACCACGACGACGATGATCAGCAGCAGCACCCAGTCGATGATCGCCATGGCGACGATCGCGCCGACGAAGAGCAGCGAGCCAGCGATCGAGTCGACGAGGCCCTGGGTGAGCACGGCGCGCAAGAGGGTGGAGTCGGAGCCGACCCGGGAGACGAGGTCGCCGGTGCGGCGGGCGTCGAACTCGCGGATCGGCAGGCGGAGCAGCCGCGCGACGAGGCGGCGGCGGCTGGAGAGGACGATGCCCTCGCCGGTGCGCTGGAGGAGGTAGTGCGCGAAGCCGGAGATCAGGCCGGAGGCGACGACGAGGACGAGGAGCGCCCAGACGAGCGGGCCGAGGTCGAGGCCGTCCTGCACGCGGGTGATGACCTGGCCGACGACGAGCGGCTGGGCGAGGCTGGCGGCGGCGCCGAAGAGGCTGAGCACGACCACGACCGAGAGGATGCCGCGGTGCTCCAGCAGGTAGGGGACGAGCTGCGAGAAGGAGGCGCGGGGGCCGTCGTCCTTGCCGCGGCGGGGCCGCCGTCCGCCGCGCGTGCTCTCCGTGGTGCTGCTCATCGCTCGTTCGTCCTCGCTCATGCCCTGCCGTACTTCTTGTGGACCGCCTGGCGGCTGACGCCGAGGCAGAGCGCGATCAGCTGCCAGGAGGCGTTCGCGTTCCGCGCGCGGCGCACGGCGAGCGCCTCGGCCCGGTCGAGCTCGGCGCGCAGGCCGTGGATCGCTCGGAGGGCGGTGATCGGGTCGTCGGCGCCGGCGTCCCCCGCGAGGGTCGTGATCGTGCCGTCGTTCATTCTGCCTCCTCCTTGCTGCGAGCGGGCCGTCGGTCGCGCTCGCCGATGTGTCAACCGCGATTGACGTCCAGTCTGCGCGCCCCGCTCGAGAGCTGTCAACTCGCATTGACGCGCGGCGCGGGACGACGGCCCGCTGCGAGGCCCGGAGACAGGTCCGGCCCGCCGGGGGAACCGACGGGCCGGACGTGCAGGGCAGGAGCGCCCTACGACACGTTGTCGTGGTACGCCGTGTGCTGCGTCTCCTTCGAGAGCAGCAGGGCGATCAGCGTCAGCACCGCCGCGCCGCTGAGGTAGAGGCCCACCAGCAGGGTGCTGCCGCCGGCCGACTGCCAGAGCGCCACCGCGATGATCGGGGCGAGCGCCGCTCCGAGGATCGACGCGAGGTTGTACGACATCGCCGAGCCGGTGTAGCGGACGTTGGTCGGGAAGAGCTCGGGCAGGACCGCGCCCATCGGGCCGAAGGTGAGGCCCATCAGCGTGAAGCCGAGGATCAGCACCGCCATCACGCCGGCGAAGCCGCCGCTGAACAGCGGGACGAAGAGCAGGCCGAAGACGAGGATCGCCGAGGTGACGACGAGCAGCGTGCGGCGGCGGCCGAACCTCTCGGCCAGCGGTCCGGAGACCAGCGTGAAGATCCCGAAGAAGACGACGCCGACGATCAGCATGATCAGGAAGTCGTTGCGGCTGTAGCCGAGGCCCGGGGTCGCCGCGTCGGAGGGCGTGGTGCCGTAGGTCAGCGTGAACGTGGTCATCAGGTAGAAGAGCACGTAGGTCGCCAGCATGATGAACGTGCCGAGGATGAGCGGGCGCCAGCTGGTCTTGAAGACGCGGGCGAGCGGCAGCTTGGCCACCTCGCCGTTGTCGACGACCTTCTGGAACGCGGGGGTCTCGACGAGCTTGAGGCGCACGTAGAGGCCGACGATCACGAGCACGGCGCTCGCGAGGAACGGCACGCGCCAGCCCCAGGCGGCGAAGGTCTCGTCGCTCATGGTGCTCGCCAGCACCAGGAAGAGCACGTTCGCGACGATGAAGCCGATCGGGGCGCCGAGCTGGGGGAAGGTGCCGTAGATGGCGCGCTTGTTCGCGGGGGCGTTCTCGGTCGCGAGGAGCGCGGCACCGGACCACTCGCCGCCCAGGCCGAGGCCCTGGCAGAAGCGCATCACGACGAGCAGGAACGGAGCGAGGAACTCCCAGCCCGGCGTGAGGGCGGTCGGCAGGCAGCCGATCAGGAAGGTCGCGATGCCCATCGTGAGGAGCGAGGCGACGAGGGTCCCCTTGCGGCCGACGCGGTCGCCGAAGTGGCCGAAGATGATCGAGCCGATCGGGCGGGCGATGAAGGCGACGCCGAAGACCGCGAAGGAGGCGAGGAGGGCGACCGCCGGATCCTCGTTGACGAAGAAGAGCGACGGGAAGACCAGGACGGCGGCCGTCGCGTAGGCGTAGAAGTCGTAGAACTCGATCGAGGTGCCGATGAGGCTCGCCAGGATCACCCGGCCCCGCGAGTTCTGCGGGGCGGCGGCGGGAGCGTCGGCTGCGGTACGGGAAGAAGACATGGAAGAGGGCTGCTCCGATGGAGGGGTCTCCCGGTGCCGGCGGGGGCGGCGTCGATCGGGCGCTGCGGGCCGCGGGGGCCGAGGGGGAGGGAGGGTAGGGCCGCTCGTGACGACCCGTTCACTTTACTCCGCGGTCTCCCAGCAAGAGCGCCTCTCAGCACTCAGCGTCGGCGCCCCCGAGAAGGGGGTCGCCGGCGCTGAGTGCCGCGGGAGAGCGGCGTGCGAGGTCGCCCGCTAGCCGCGCAGCTCGCGGAGGACGAGTGCGGTCGCGATCGCCGCCTCCGCCGCCTCGCGGCCCTTGTCCTCCTTCGAACCGGGCAGCCCGGCGCGGTCGAGGCCCTGCTGCTCGGTGTCGAGGGTGAGCACGCCGAAGCCGACCGGCTTGCCGGTCTGGATCGAGACGTTCGTCAGGCCCGAGGTCGCCGCGTCCGAGACGTACTCGAAGTGCGGGGTGCCGCCGCGGATGATGACGCCGAGGGCGACCACCGCGTCCGCGCCCGCCTCGAGGGCGGCCTTCGCGGCGACCGGCAGCTCGAACGAGCCGGGGACGCGCACGAGCGACCAGGAGGCGCCGGACTCGTCGAGCGCGGCCTTCGCGCCGGCGATCAGCCCGTCGGTGATCTGCTGGTGCCAGGTCCCGGCGACGACGACGACGCGGAGGCCGCTCCCGTCGACGGTGGAGGTGGTGGGGGCGCCGCTACCGGCCATGGCTTACTCCTTCGGTGTCGCGCCAGAGGGTCCGGCGTCGAGGGGGTCGAGTCCGACGAGGGCGTCGAGATCGCTGAAGTGGCCCATCCGGTCGCGCTTGGTCGCGAGGTAGCCCTGGTTGAAGGCGCCGACGCCGGCCACCAGCGGCACGCGCTCGGAGACGGTGATGCCGCGGTCGGTGAGCTGGCGCACCTTCTCGGGGTTGTTGGTGAGCAGGCGGACGTCGGTGACGCCGAGGTCCTCGAGGATGCCGACGGCGGCGCCGTAGTCGCGCGCGTCGGCGGGCAGGCCGAGCGCGAGGTTGGCGTCGAGGGTGTCGAGCCCGTCCTCCTGCAGCCGGTAGGCGCGGAGCTTGTTGATCAGCCCGATGCCGCGGCCCTCGTGCCCGCGCAGGTAGATCACGACGCCGCCGTCGCGCTGGATCGTGTCCAGCGCCGCGTCGAGCTGAGGCCCGCACTCGCACTTCAGCGAGCCGAAGGCCTCGCCGGTGAGGCACTCCGAGTGCACGCGCACGAGTGTCCCGCGGCCGTCGCCGACGGGGTCGGCCACGACGGCGACGTGGTCCGCGCCGGTCTGGCGGTCGCGGTAGGCGCGCAGCCGGAACGGGCCGTGGGTGGTCGGCACGGTCGTCTCGACCTCGAAGCTCACCCGCGGAGTGTCGCGGGCCGGCTCCACGCTGGTCGCGTCGAGCTCGGCGTGGTGCTCCTCGAGATAGGCGATCAGCGCGGCGACGGTCGTGACCGGCACGCCCTCGCGCTCGCCGAGGGCGATCAGACCGGGGAGGCGCATCATCTCGCCGTCCTCGGCCACGATCTCCGAGATGGCACCCACGGGCTCGAGCCCGGCGAGGCGCATCAGGTCGACCGCCGCCTCCGTGTGCCCGTCGCGCTCGCGGACGCCGCCCTCGACGGCGCGCAGGGGAAGGATGTGGCCGGGGCGGTGCAGCCGCGACGGGGTGGCGTCCGGGTCGGCCAGCACGCGGAGCGTGTGCGCGCGGTCGGAGGCGCTGATGCCGGTGGAGAGCCGGTCGGCGGCGTCGACCGAGAGCGTGTAGGCGGTGCCGCGCGGGTCCTCGTTGTCGACGACCATCAGCGGCAGCTCCAGGCGGTCGGCGATCTCGTTGGTCATCGGCGCGCAGATGAATCCCGAGGAGTGGCGGACCATCCAGGCGATCGTCTCCTGTGTCGCGAGCTGGGCCGAGACGATGACGTCGCCCTCGTTCTCACGGCCCTCGTCGTCGGCGACGATGATCGGCCGGCCGGCGCGGAGGGCCGCGACGGCCTCGGGGATGCTGGCGAGGCTCATGCTCGACCTCCGGTGCTGGTGGCGGACCGCAGCGCGAGCATCCGCTCGACGTGACGGGCGAGGATGTCGGTCTCGATGTTGACGCGGTCGCCGACGGCGCGGGCGCCGAGGGTGGTGGCGGCGAGGGTCTCGGGGATGAGCGACACCTCGAACCACTGCTCCGGCTCCGTGGCGGGACTGATCGCCGAGACCGTCAGCGAGACGCCGTCGACCGCGATCGAGCCCTTGTCGGTGACCAGCGGTGCCGCCTCGGCGGGGAGCGAGAAGCGCAGCACCCGCCAGGCGTCGCCGGGCGTCACCGCGAGCAGCGTCGCGGTGCCGTCGATGTGGCCCTGGACGATGTGGCCGCCGAGGCGGTCGCCGACCAGCGCCGCGCGCTCGAGGTTCACGGAGTCGCCGACCGCGACGCCGTCGAGGGTCGACATCCGCAGGGTCTGCGCCATGACATCGGCGGTGAAGCCGTCGGCCGACTGGTCGACGACGGTGAGGCAGACGCCCGAGACCGCGATGGAGTCGCCGTGGCGGGCGCCCTCGACGGCCAGGGGGCCGCGCACGGTCAGGCGGATCGCGTCGGTCCCTGCCGAGACCGCCGTGACCACGCCGACCTCCTCGATGATTCCGGTGAACATCAGGACTCCTTCTGCGGGGCGGGCGGCCGGCGGGCGGGGGAGCCCGGCCGGGCGGTGACGAGGAGGTCGCCGCCGAGGACCTCCACGGAGCGGAGGTCGAGGCGGTGCGCGCCGGCGATGCTCTCGACACCCAGGTCGTCGAGGGCGAGTCGCGGGCCGCCGAGCAGCGCCGGGGCGAGGTAGACGAGGAACTCGTCGACGAGGCCGTCGGCGACCAGGGCGGAGGCGAGCGTCGGGCCGCCCTCGACGTAGACGTTCCGCACCTCGGCGTCGTAGAGGCGGTCGAGGACCGCGGCGAGGTCGTGGGTCCGCTCGAGGATCGGGCGGCGCGGGTGCTCGAGGACGCGGGCGCCGGCGGGGAGGCCGCGCTCGCCGACGACGACGGGGAGCGGCTGCTCGGCGAGGAGCTCGCCGGCGTCGCCGCGGGCGGTCAGGCTCGGGTCGTCGGCGAGGACCGTGCCGGTGCCGACGAGGATCGCGTCGGCGGCGGCGCGCTGCTCGTGCACCCGCTGCCGGGCCGCGGCGCCGGTGATCCAGCGGCTGCTGCCGTCGGCGGCGGCGGTGCGGCCATCGAGCGTGGACGCCCACTTGAGGGTCACCCAGGGGCGGCGGCGGCGGGTCGCGGCGAGCCAGACGTGCAGGAACTCCTCCGCCTCCTCGGCGAGGACGCCCTCGACCACCTCGACGCCGGCCGTGCGGAGGGTGTCGCCGCCGCCGGCCGAGCGGTCGCCCGGGTCGCCGACGGCGTAGACGACGCGGGCGACGCCGGCGTCGATCAGGGCGCGGCTGCAGGGGCCGGTGCGGCCGGTGTGGTTGCAGGGCTCGAGCGAGACGACGGCGGTGGCGCCGGTCGCGGCGCCGGGGGCGAGGGCGGAGAGGGCGTCGACCTCCGCGTGCGCGGTGCCGGCGCCGTGGTGCCAGCCCTCGGCGAGCACCGAGCCGTCGGGCGCGAGGAGGACGCAGCCGACGCGCGGGTTCACGCCGCGGGCGGGGCCGCGCTCGGCGAGGGCCAGCGCCCTGCGCATCGCGTGCTCGAAGTCGATCGTCATTCCCGGTTCCGTTCGTCGCCGAACTCCGGGGTGCGAGCGGCGGTGCGCGGGCACCGTCGTTCAGCGCCGCGCTCGCGCGCGACGCTCGTGCTGCCTCCCATCCGGACTTTCACCGTCGGTCCCGGAATTCCACCAGGTCAACCGCCTCCCACCGAAGTGGTCAGCGGCTCGCGGACTGTCACCGCCGGTTCGGACTCTCACCGACCCCGGAGCACGTTGTATCCCTCTCAGCCTACTCACCGCGGCTGGGAGCGGGGTCTTGCAGCGTCATGCTCGTCGCCGGCGGGTCTCGATACGCGCTTCGCGCTACTCGACCAGCATGCAAGGGCGGCGGCGGCTCCTTCATGCTGATCGAGTAGCCCCCGCAGGGGGCGTATCGAGATCCGCCGAACGGGTCAGGACCGGTCGGCGGCGGCGGCGTGCTCGGCGTGCGCGCCGTGCTCGTCGTAGTGGTCGCCGTGCAGGGCGTGGCGGTGGGTGCCGTGCGCGTAGTCGACGTGGTCGTCGTGCTGGACGGTGGTGTGGCCGCAGCCGTCGCCGTGCTCGTGCTCGGTGACGTCGTGCTCGGCGTGGAGGTCGGTGGTGCTCATGGTGCTGCCTTTCGGAGGAACGAGGCCGCCGGTCGGTGGCCGGGTCCAGTCGACCAGATCCATAAACACATCGCAATACATTCTGGTAATCGAGAGTGATGATCATCCGCAGCAGCGGGCTACCCTCGAGGCGATGGACGAGGACAGGTACGGGCAGGACGTGCTCGCCGGGAACTGGCGGGCGAAGAACACGGTCGAGGTCGCGGTGGTCGAGGCCGAGCGCGATCTCGTGGTCGAGGAGGTCGCCTCCGGCTTCGTCGGCGCCGTCATCGGCGTGGAGCTGAGGATGGTGAAGCTCGAGGACCGCTTCGGCAAGGTCCGCGTCTTCCCGATCGGCCCCGGCTTCCTGATCGACGGCAAGCCGGTGTCGCTCAAGGCTCCCGGCCTCAAGCGCGACGCGAACCTCGGCCGGGCGCGCTCCGCCTCCGGCTCCTTCCACGTCGCCGATGCGAAGGCGCGCGTCGCGCTGCCGAGCCGCATCTACGTCGAGGGCCGGCACGACGCCGAGCTGGTCGAGAAGGTCTGGGGCCACGACCTTCGGATCGAGGGCGTGGTCGTCGAGTACATCGAGGGCGTCGACAACCTCGACGAGCTGGTCCGCGCCTTCGCCCCCGGTCCGGGACGGCGGATCGGCGTGCTCGTCGACCACCTCGTCCGCGGGTCGAAGGAGTCGCGGATCGCCGACGCGGTCGCCGCCGGGCCGCACGGCGCGCACGTCCTCGTGGTCGGCCATCCCTTCGTCGACGTCTGGCAGGCGGTCAAGCCCGCCCGCGTCGGACTCGAGCGCTGGCCGGACGTCCCGCGCTCCATCGAGTGGAAGAAGGGCATCTGCCAGGCGCTCGGCTGGCCGCACGACGAGCAGGCCGACATCGCGCGCGCCTGGCAGCGCATCCTCGGGCAGGTCCGCACCTTCAAGGACCTGGAGCCCGCGCTGCTGGGCCGGGTCGAGCAGCTGATCGACTTCGTGACGGAGCCGGCGTGACCCGCCGCGCCGGGCTCGGGCTGGCGCTCGACGTCGTCCTCGTCGCGGTCTTCGTCCTGATCGGGCGGCGGACGCACGACGGCGGCTCGGTGCTCGAGGGCTTCCTCGTGACGCTGTGGCCGTTCGCCGCGGCCCTGCTGCTGGGCTGGGTGATCGCGCGCGCCTGGCGCACGCCCGACCGGATCCTCGTCTCCGGGCTCGTGGTCTGGATCGTGACCGTGGCCGGCGGGATGCTGCTGCGGGTGCTCTCGGGGCAGGGCGTGCAGCTGAGCTTCGTGGTCGTCACCACGATCGTGCTCGGGGTGTTCCTGCTCGGTCGCCGGGCGCTCAGCCGGCGGATCGGGCGCCGGCGCGCCTAGCGGCGGCGGTGCGCCTCAGCCGAGGACGCGCACGCCGAAGTGCTCGGCGAACAGCGGCAGCATCAGGCTGAGCTGCAGCTCGGTGAGCGCGGCGCCGCGGAGTCCGTCGAGGCCGCCGAGCACGTGCAGCTCGGCGCCGCGCAGGTCGAGGTCCTGGATCATCGCGCCGGGCACCTCCAGCGAGCGGACGTCGCAGTCGGTGAAGGCCACCCGCGAACCGGTGGCCCCGCCGAGGTCGAGCTCGTCGATCGTGCAGCGCTCGAAGAGGACGTCGCGCAGGGTCGCTCCGCGCAGGTTGACGTAGCCGAGCTTGCAGTCCGAGATCCGGACCTGCTCGAAGGTGCTCTCGTAGAGCTCGGCCGAGCCGAGCCGGGAGGAGGCGAGCTCGATCGAGCGCCAGCGGCTGCGGGGCGCGGACAGCCCCGGCACGTCCAGCCGCTCGAGCCGCGACTCGACGAGGGAGGCGGCGCGCAGCTGCGCCCGCTCGAGGACCGCGCCGTCGAGCACGCACTCGCTGAAGGAGGCGGCCGTCAGGTCGGCGCCGGTGAGGTCGACGCCGTCGAAGCGGAGGCCCTCCGCGTGCTCCCGGGCGCCGGTGTCGCCGGCGTAGCCCTCCGCGAGGCGGTCGAGGACGAGCGGATCGAAACGGGGAGCGGGGAGGGCGGCGCGCACCCGGCGAGCCTACGCGGCGAGCCCCCCGCGCACCGCGCACCGGCGAGCCTCTGCGCGCGAGCGGGGCCCGGCGGTGAGAGCATGACCGCATGCCCCGACTCCTCGCCGTCTGCCGCGTCGACCGCCTGCTCCCGGACCCCGGCCTCGTCGGCGTGACCGCGATCGACAAGCGCCCCGTCGAGGGCCCGGTCGTCATCCGCGATCTCGGGGTCTACGCCGACGTGCAGGCCGACCGCGCGCACCACGGCGGCGAGGCGAAGGCGCTCTACGCCTACGCCCGCGAGGACGCCGAGTGGTGGGCGGAGCGGCTCGGCTACCCGATGCCCGCAGGCCGGTTCGGCGAGAACCTGCGCGTCGAGGGACTCGACCTCACCGGCGCCGTGATCGGCGAGCGCTGGCGGATCGGCGAGAAGGTCGAGGTCGAGGTGACGATGCCGCGGACGCCGTGCGCCACGTTCCAGCGCGTGCTCGGCGAGCCGCAGTGGGTGAAGCGCTTCGCCGAGGCGGGGCGCACCGGCGCCTACCTGCGCGTGCTGCACCGCGGGAGCATCGAGGCGGGCGACACGATCGAGGTGCTCTCGCGCCCGGAGCGCGCCGTGCCGCTGCGCCGCTGGTTCGTCGAGCGCCGCGCCGACGACGCGCAGACCCTCCTCGACGCCGAGGCCGCGGGCGAGCTGCGCCTCGCCGCCGACCTGCGGCCCTACGTCGAGCGCGCGCTCGCCTGACCCGCGGTCTCGATACGCCGCTGCGCGGCTGAGCGGCTGGAGACAGCATGCTGATCGAGTAGCCCTCGGAGAGGGCGTAGCGAGATCCACCGTCGTCCAGTGGGCGGGTCTGGATACGCCGCTGCGCGGCTACTCGACCAGCATGGCGGGGCCGCTGCGCGGCTGCTCGACCAGCATGGAGGGGGCGCTGCGCGGCTGCTCCGCCGGCACTGAGGGGCCGCCGCGCGACTCCTCGAGCCGCGGCGGCCCTCCGCAGGAAACTCCGGGAGGATGGGGGGATGAGTCTGACGCTGCTCGAACGGATGCCGACGCCCGACGCCGACGGGCGCGTCGACGACGACGCGGTGTATCTGGCGTTCACGGAGTGGGCCGAGGCGCGCGGGCTGCCGCTGTATCCGGCGCAGGACGAGTCGATGATCGAGATCTCGTCGGGGGCGAACCTGATCCTGTCGACGCCGACCGGCACCGGGAAGTCGCTGGTCGCGATCGGGGCGCACGCCGCCGCGCTGGCGAACGGCCGGCGCAGCTATTACACGGCCCCGATCAAGGCGCTCGTGTCCGAGAAGTTCTTCGCGCTGGTCGACGTCTTCGGCGCCGCGAACGTCGGGATGGTGACCGGCGACTCCTCGGTGAATCCGGACGCGCCGATCATCTGCTGCACCGCCGAGATCCTCGCGAACCTGGCGCTGAGGCACGGCGCCGAGACCGACGTCGACCAGGTCGTGATGGACGAGTTCCACTTCTACGCCGACCCGTCCCGCGGCTGGGCCTGGCAGGTGCCGCTGCTGACGCTGCCGCACGTGCAGTTCGTGCTGATGTCGGCGACGCTCGGCGACGTGACGGCGCTCGCCGCGGACCTCACCCGGCGGACGGGGCGCGAGACCGCCACCGTCACCGGCGTCGAGCGGCCGGTGCCGCTGCACTTCTTCTACGAGATCGCGCCGATCCACGACTCGATCGAGGAGCTGCTCTCGACGAACCAGGCTCCGGTCTACGTCGTGCACTTCTCGCAGGCCGCGGCGCTCGAGCGCGCGCAGGCGCTGACCAGCGCCAACATCGCCACCCGCGAGCACCGCGACCGCATCGCCGAGGTGATCGGCGGCTTCCGCTTCACCACCGCGTTCGGCAAGACCCTCTCGCGCCTGCTCCGGCTCGGGATCGGCGTGCACCACGCGGGCATGCTGCCGAAGTACCGCCGCCTGGTCGAGCAGCTGGCCCAGCAGGGCATGCTGCGGGTCATCTGCGGCACGGACACCCTCGGCGTCGGCATCAACGTGCCGATCCGGACGGTGCTGCTCAGCGCGCTGACCAAGTACGACGGCGTGAAGAGCCGCCAGCTCTCGGCCCGCGAGTTCCACCAGATCGCCGGGCGGGCCGGCCGCGCGGGCTACGACACCGCGGGCACCGTGGTGGTGCAGGCGCCCGAGCACGAGTCCGAGAACCGCAAGGCGCTCGACAAGATGGGCGACGACCCGAAGAAGCGGCGCAAATGGGTCGGCAAGCGCGCACCGCAGGGCTTCGTCAGCTGGGGCGAGCCGAGCTTCCGCAAGCTCGTCGACGCCGAGCCCGAGACGCTCACCTCGCACATGACCATCACCTCGTCGATGCTCCTCAACGTGATCGCGCGCGGCGGCGACGTCTTCGCGAACGTGCACGCGCTGATCTTCGACAACCACGAGCCGTGGAAGCGGCAGCTCCAGCTGGCCCGCCGCGCGCTGGGCATCTACCGCACGCTGCGCACCGCGGAGGTGGTCGAGCAGATCGTCGACCGCGACGGCGTGGTCCGCATCCGGCTGACCGTCGACCTGCAGCCCAACTTCGCGCTCAACCAGCCGCTCTCGCCGTTCGCGCTCGCCGTGTTCGACGTGCTCGACCCCGAGTCGCCGACCTTCGCGCTCGACGTGATCTCGGTGCTCGAGGCGACGCTCGACGATCCGCGGCAGATCCTCGGCGCCCAGCAGTTCCAGGCCAGGGGCGACGCGGTCGCCGCGATGAAGGCGGACGGGATCGAGTACGAGGAGCGGATGGAGCTGCTCGAGAGCGTCACCCATCCGAAGCCGCTGCAGGAGCTGCTCGAGGCGACCTTCGAGACGTACACCGCCGTCCAGCCGTGGGTGCGCGACTTCGAGCTCTCGCCCAAGTCGGTCGTGCGCGACATGTACGAGCGGGCGATGTCGTTCGGCGAGTACTGCGCCTTCTACAAGCTCTCGCGCTCGGAGGGCCTCGTGCTGCGCTACCTCTCCGACGCGTTCCGGGCCGCCCGGCAGACGATCCCCGACGAGATCAAGAACGAGGAGCTGCACGATCTGATCGAGTGGCTCGGCGAGCTGGTGCGCCAGGTCGACTCCTCGCTGGTCGACGAGTGGGAGGAGCTGGTCAACCCGGCCCTGCACGCCGCCGACCAGGCGATCGTGCCGCCCGCCCCGCGACGGCTCACCGCGAACCACCGCGCGTTCCGGGTGCTGGTGCGCAACGAGCTGTTCCGGCGGGTCACCCTCGCGGCGCTGGACGACCACGAGGCGCTCGGCGAGCTGGACGCGGCGGCGGGCTTCGACGCCGACGCGTGGGGCGAGGCGCTCGACGACTACTACGACGAGCACGACTCGATCGGGATCGGCCCGGACTCGCGGGGGCCGAAGATGCTGCTCGTGACCGAGACACCCACCGAGTGGCGGGTGCGGCAGATCCTCGACGATCCGGCCGGTGATCACGACTGGGGCATCTCGGCGACGGTCGATCTCGCGGAGTCGGACGAGGCGGGTGCCGCGGTCGTGCGGGTCACCGCGGTCGGGCGGCTCGACGGCGCGAGCTGACGGCCCTTCGCGCGGCCGAACGCCGCGAGCTGCCCCCGCAAACCGACGCTGGGCGCCGCACGTCGCGTTTTCCGCGACACATCGAGCCCTCATACTGGTTCGCGTGGCAACGGGATCAGGGGACGCGCTCGTCGCGCGCGAGCGGCTCGCCTGGATCGACACGACCCGCGGCCTCGGCGTCCTCGCGGTCGTCCTCTTCCACGTCCTGATCTGGAGCTTCGCCACCGTCGCGGACCCGGCGTCCTCCGTCGCCGCGCTCTGGGACCAGGTCGGCGGCTCCCTCGGGCGCATCCGGATGCCGATCCTGTTCGCGCTCGCGGGGCTGCTGGCGCAGTCCGGCCTCCTCCGCGGCTGGCGGCGCGGCTCCGCCCGCGTGCGCCTCGTCTCGAACTACTACCTTTACGCGGTGTGGGTCGTGCTCTACGCCGTGTTCTTCGCCCTGCTCGCGCGACCGGACTTCCCGCACTCGATCGACTCGCTCGACCGCGTCCTGCTGCAGTTCGTCTTCCCGACCACCACGCTCTGGTTCCTCTTCGCGCTGGCGCTCTACCCGGCCGTGCTGGTGCTGCTGCGGGCGCTCCGGGTGCCCTGGTGGGGGATCCTGCTGCTCGGCACCGCCGCCTGGTTCCTCGCGACGAACCTGCGGGTGATCCTCTTCGGCGACGCGCTGCTGGCGAACTTCGTCTTCTTCGCGCTCGGCGTCCTCGGTGCCGAGCAGCTGCGCCGCTTCTCGCGGCCGGGCGTGCTGGTGCTGCTCGCGCCGCTCGGGGTGTTCCTGCTGGCGGTCGTCGGCGGCCGCGTCGCGGACGGGCCCGTCGCGCAGATCGCCGGGTTCGTCGTCAGCGCGAGCGCGATCCCGCTCGCCGTGGCCTGCGCCGCCCTGCTCTGCCGCTGGGCGCCGGCCGCGCGGGTCGGCTCGGCGATCGGACGCCGGACGCTGCCGATCTACCTGCTGCAGGTGCCGCTGCTGGGGCTGTGGTCGCTCGTCGCGAACCCGGATGCGGCGTGGCTGACCGGACTGCTCGAGAGGCCGGTGGCGGCGCTGCTCTACCCGCTGGTGCTCACGGCGGCGATCGTCGTGCTGTCGCTCGGGATCCGCCGGGTGCTCGCGCTGATCCCGGGCGATCCGCTGTTCACGGTGCCGGCGCCGCTCGCATCGCTGGCGCGACCCGCGCGGGCCGGACGGCACTCGGGCTGAGAGCCGGTCAGGCCCAGATCTGGGCCAGGTACTCGCTCGTCACCTGCGGGCTGCGCTCGTGCACGTCGTCGGCGGTCCACTCGAGGATCGACTCGTCGATGATCCATTCGCCCTCCTTCGGGGCGGCGCCGGTCGTCTCGTAGCCCGCGGTCGACCCCGAGACGGACGCCCAGGTGGCGGCGCCCATCGGGCCGATGAAGGTGCTGTCGAGCGCCGAGCAGCCGAACTCGACGCCGGGACCGTTGGAGGCGCCGAAGCTGCCGTCCTGATCCGCCTCGTCCGGGACGGGGAAGACGCGCTTGACGACGTCCGCTCCGACGACCAGGCAGTGCTGGTAGCGCACGTTCTCGGCCGAGCCGATCTGGAACGCGGTGTTCGTCGAGGCGAAGTCGATGCAGTCGATGCTCGTGATGTCGCCGTAGTAGTTGCCGCCCTGGCCGGAGAACTGCACGGTGTCGGTGTGCGCGCCGGAGCCCTTCTCCTTGTAGGCGGGAGCGGTGTAGCAGCCGATCCGGAAGATGTGGCGGAGGCCGCCCGCGCCGTCGGTCGGGGTGCGCATGCTCGAGACGTCCTCGTCGCGGAGCTGGGCGTCCGGGACGACCACCTCGACCAGCTCGACGTTCTCGGTGAAGTCGGTGCCGTCGACGCCGTAGACGTTGTAGGCGTTGGTGGTGATCCGCGCGAAGGCCGAGCTGCTGCAGCCGGAGGCGAGGAAGGCGCCGTTGGTGACGATGCCGACGAGCGCGACGTTGTAGACGCGGAGCAGGCGCCAGGAGTTGGCGGTGGTGACCGTGCCCCAGCCGTCGCGCGGGTAGACGAGGACGCGGGTGTCCCGATCGAGCGTGCCGATGTCCTGCATCATCGGGGACGAGCTCGAGCCGGCGCCACCGCCGGGCAGCTCGCCCGGTGCGACGAGGATGCGGATGGTGTCGGCGGGCCCCGCGGTGTCGAGCGCCGTGGTGATCGCCTCGCTGATCGCCGACCAGGAGCACTCCACCTCGACCTCGAGATCGACGTCGCCGGTGAACCACGGGGTCCGCGAGGGCCAGTGGGTGCCGTTCGGGCCGAAGGACGGCGTCGGGGTCGGGACGCCGGCGAGCAGATCGAGCTCGGCGGCCGGGGTGCCCGGCTCGCCGGAGACGCCGGGCTGGTCGGGCTGCAGGGCGCGGTACGCGGCGTAGCCGCCGCCGCCGAGGGCGACGAGGCCGAGACCGGCGCCGACCGCGCCGAGCACGACGGCCCGGCGGGAGGGCCGCTTCGGCGGGAGCTCGTGGAACTGCGACGCGTCGAAGGGAGGCTGCGCGGAGGAGGGCGAGGAGGAGTCGGCCAAGGGTGTCCAAACCGTCAGTGGGCGGTGCCGGAGGCGGCACGCCTCGGGTCCGGCGCGCCACGCTGTGCCGTGAGCGCAGCCGTCGGGACGTCGGCGCGCTCCAACGCACCCTAGCAGCCGGGGTCGACGGGAGTCCTGGGAGGGGGGTGCCGGGCGAGGCGGGTGCTGTCGGTGGGTGGGTCTCGATACGCCGCTGCGCGGCTGCTCGACCGGCATGGTGCGGGCGTGCGGCTGCTCGGCCAGCGCGGAGGCGGGAGACCGGCCGTCAGCGGCCGCGCAGCTCGCGCTTGCGCATCTGGGCGGCGATGTCCGCCTCGGTGATCTCCTTCTTCGCCGGGCCCCAGAGGGCGGCGGCCTGACTGGCCACGCCGATGCCGATGCCGAGCATCGGCCAGACCGGCCAGAAGTAGCCGTCGGCGCCCGTCGCGAACCAGACGCCGGTGCTGATCGCGGAGACGGTCATCCAGCCGCCGACCGAGCCGGCGAAGTCGCGGCGGCGCTTGAGGTCCTTGACGGCCTGGGCCCGCTCGATGTCCTCGGGGCGGGCGAGCTCGACGTCGGGTTCGGCGGCCTCCTGCGGCTGCGGGGGCGTGCCGGATCGCTCGACCCCGGTCGCCGGCTCCTCGCGCCGCGACGCCGGCTCCGGCGATCCCCAGACGTTCTCGCTCATGCGACCCCTCCGCTCGTCCTGCCGCCCAGCCTACGCAGGCGCGCCGCCCGGGTCACTGCCCGGAGTCGGCGGGTTCGGGCTGGCAGTGCGGGCACCACCAGGTGCGCCGCTGCTCCGGGTCGTTGCGGACCTCGGCGCGGACGAGGATCGTCGTCCCGCAGCGCAGGCACGGCCGGCCGGCGCGGCCCGCGACCCAGTGCCGCTCGCCGCGACGCGTGTCGCCGGTGGTGGTCTGGAACATCCCGGGCACCGTGACGGATGCGCGCAGGCCCCGGGCGGCGGTGGCGACCAGGGCGCGGACGTCGACGGTGCCGACGGGCCGCCAGGGGTAGAGCCCGCGGAGGAAGCAGACCTCGTTCGCCCAGAGGTTGCCGAGGCCCGCCATCAGGCGCTGGTCGAGCAGGGCGGCGACGACCGGCCGCTCGGGCACGCGGGACAGGCGGGCGACCGCCTCCTCCGCGCTCCAGTCGGCGCGGAGCGGGTCGGGACCGAGGTGGCCGATCGCCTGCGCCTCGTCGCGGGTGGGCAGCAGCTCGACGACGGGGAGGTCGATGCCCCAGAGGGCGACCCCGTCGTCGAGCTGGAGCCGGACGCGGACGTCCTTCTGCACGCCCCGCGGCACGGAGCGCCCGGGCGAGGTGACCGTCCAGGACCCCTGCATCCGCAGGTGGGTGTGCAGGGTCAGACCATCGGAGAAGCGGGTGAGCAGGTGCTTGCCGTGGGTGTCGTGCTCGAGGATCCGCAGACCCTCGAGGGAGGAGCCGGCGGCGTCGCCCGAGCGCAGCTCGCCGTCCGCCACGGTCCGGCCGTCCGCCGCTCGCCTCAGGCGGGCGGCGAGACGGTGGACGCTGTCTCCCTCGGGCATGCTCCGCACTCTAGGAGCCGAGACCGCGCGACGTCAGGGGTGGCGCGACGAGGGCGGGCCCGCTTCTCAGCGGACCCGCCCCCGCGGTCGGTCGTGCCTCGGCCGGCGGGCCGACGCTCTAGCGGGCGCTGTACGCCTGCTGGTACGTGCGCTCCGTGCCGTCCTTCGCGGTGACCTCGATCGTCGCGGTGCCGGCCTTGATCGGGCGGAGCACCGTGAGGTAGGAGGTCGTGAACGACTGGCCGGGCTTCACCGAGCTCTTCGTCCGCGTGCCGTAGGGCGTCGAGATCTCGATCGCGACCGCCTCGGGGCCGTTGTTGACGGCCGTGACCGTCAGCGTGCGGAGCACGGCGAGGCGCGTGGTCTTCGCGCTCGTCGCGACGTCGATCACGGTCGCCGGCGCGGTCTCGGGCAGGTCGAGTCCGACGACGACCGGGTCGTGGTCGCTCGAGCGGTACGCCGAGGAGTCGTAGAAGATCGTCGCGTTGTAGTCGTAGCGGCTGTACTCCAGCGCCACCGACTCCCCGCTGTTGATGTTCCAGGTGTCGACACCGGTCACGGTCGCGTCGGCCGCCGGGGAGGCGAAGACGTGATCGAGCGAGCCGACCGCGCCGTCGAAGGAGTAGGAGTACTTCCCGTCCTTCGCGCCCTGGTCGACGTAGCCGGCATCGCGGAGGACCTGGATCGGGTCCTCCTGCGAGTAGGCGTTGAAGTCGCCGAGCAGGTAGACGAGGTCCGTGGCCTTCTCGGTCTGCAGGCGGTCGGCGAACGCGACGAGCGCGGTGGCCTGGTCGACGCGGGAGGCGTTCGAGGCGCCCTGGCCGTCGCCCTGGTCGGCGTCGACTCCGGAGCCGGAGCCCTTCGACTTGAAGTGGTTCACGATAGCGACGAACTCGCTGGCGCTGTCGCCGATCAGGCGGAACTCCTGGGCGAGGGGCTTCCGGGCGTTCGAGAAGGCGACGCCGTCGTTCAGGATGACCGACTCGCCGACGGGCTCGATGACGGCCTTCTTGTAGATGAACGCGGTGCGGATGACGTCCTCGTCCGCGATGGCCGGGACGGCGGCGGGCGAGGGCACGTACGCCCACAGCTCCGAGCCGGCGGCGGTGTTGAGCGCGGCGGTCAGGGTGGCGAGGGCCTCGTCGCGCGGCTTGCCGAACTTGGCCGAGTTCTCGATCTCCTCGAGCGAGACGACGCCGGCGCCGAGGCCGTTGATCGCGGTGACGATCTTGGCCTGCTGGCGCTCGAGGTCGTCCGCGTTCGCGGCGCCGCGGGCGTCGCAGCCGCTGTTGACCGTGACGGGGTCGCCGTCGCGGTCGGTGTAGAAGGTGCAGCCGGTGATCGAGTCACCCGTGGTGGAGAAGTAGTTCAGCACGTTGAAGGACGCGATCGAGAGGTCGCCGCCGACGGCCTCGGGGGCCGCCTCGCGGGTGTTCGCGAAGGTCGCGGGCTGCACGGTCGCGGCGTTCTCGACGGTCAGCTGAGTCGTCGGCTGGAAGGACCAGCCGCCGTTGCGGTAGTCGAGGACGACCGGGGTCGTGAAGGTCGCCGGGGCGCCCACGCGGATCGGCTCGGTCGGTGTGAGGTAGGGCAGCGGGATCGCCTTGTTCGCGGCCGCGCCGAGGAAGTTGATCGAGGCGCCGTCGTCGAGGACGATCGCGCGGGCGGCGTTGTCGGCGACGACCGCGGCCAGCTCGGGCGAGCCGGGGCGGGCGACCTCGGTCGGGGTCAGCAGCGGCGAGTCGCCGGCGGCGAGGCCGACGGAGCCGAAGCTGTTGAGGTCGAAGGTGTCGGTCACGGTGAACGCGCCCTGCGGGGCGATCAGCATGCTCTCGAGCGTCTCGCGCTCCTCCGTGGAGCGGGGGAGGCCGACCGCGGCCGGGACCGGAGCGGCGGCCGGGGTGTCGAGCTTCTCGACGGTGGCGGCCGAGGTCGGGGTGAGCTCGGTGAGGCCGTTGAACTCGCTGACGGCGCCGGTGATGCGCAGGCTGTCGCCGATCGCGACCGCGCCGACCGAGGCGGAGGAGTAGACGAAGACGGCGTCGGAGGCGGTGCGGCCGCTGGTCTGCGCGCCGGTGCCGGCGGTCTGGATCACGTAGCCGCTGTAGCCGCCGGTGGCGTAGCGCGCGGTGACGACGCCGGTGGTGGTGACGGTCTGCCCGACGAGCGGGGACGCGGCTCCGGTGCCCTGGATCTCGGCGATCGAGACGGTCGGCGCGGTGGTGGGCGGCGTCGTCGGCGGAGTGGTCGGCGGGGCGGTCGGGGTCGCGGTGGGGGTCGGCGTCCCGGTCGGCGCGGGCGTCGGCTCCGGGGTGCTGCCGCCGGCGGCCTCGGGGGTCATCGCGCCGACGGTGAAGTCGGCGGCGTTGGAGTCGGTGTCGCCGGTCGCGGTGTCGGCGCGCGCGATCGACTCGGTCAGCGTCGGCGCGGTGGCGGCCGCCGACTCGAAGGTGTTGGAGGTGCCGTAGCCGAGGAGGTCGAGGACCGCGTCGGGCTGCTCGGCGGTGCCGGTCGGCGGGGCGACGAGGGTCGCGGTGCCCTCGACCAGGAAGAGCGTGCCGCCCGCGGCCGCGATGTTGAGGCCGTTCGCGGTCTGGTCGGCGGCGGGGAGCGGCGCGCCGTTGGTGCCGTTGCTCGCGCCGGCGATGAGGAAGTGGCCCTCGGCGGGGACGGTGCCGGTGAGCGCGACGGTCGTCGTCGGGTTCGCCGTGCCGGTGGCCGAGCGGTACTGCAGCGAGAGGCCCGAGAGAGCGACGTCGGCTCCGGTCGGGTTGTAGAGCTCGACGAAGCGGTTGGTGTAGGTCGCGCCGGCCGAGCCGCCGCGGGCGAAGACCTCGCTGATGACCAGCTCGTCGCCGCTCGGTGCGGCGGTGGCGGGGGTCGCGACCAGCGGCGAGGCGACGAGGGCGAGACCGGCGAGGGCCGCCAGCGCGAGGCGCCTCCTGGGTGAACCGGCGCGGGGCCTGTCCGCGAGGAGGTCGGGGGAGTCGGTCATGTGGTGGTCCTCTCGATCGCCGCCCCGGGGAGCGGTGGTGCGTCACCGCACGTCGACGGCGACCCTCGCCCCTGAAAGGGGCACAGTGAGCCACGCTATGCAGTGCGGGTGCCCGGCCTGTGAACCGGACGTTTCATGAACGTAAACTCACCCACCGACATCGGGACCGGAGGCCCGTCTTCGCGGCCTCCGTCCGGGAACGCGCGCCATGATCAGGGGATGATCTCCTTCGAACTCGCCAGGGCGCTGCGGACGGCGGGGCTGCGCTGGGCACCGGTCACCGGCGACCGCTTCCGCATCGAGCGCGAGGGGTTCGACGGCGACGTCTTCACCGTGAGCGACATGACCATCGAGCCGCACGAGTACGAGACCGGCACGGTGCTCGGCTTCAACGGCACGACCGAGTGGGCGCTCGACTCCGTGGCGCTCGACGACTCGCTCTGGCTGCCGCGCGAGGACCAGCTGCGCGAGCTGCTGCGCGGGACGTTCCGCTCGCTGCGCCGCACGGCGCCGACGGGGGCGCCGGTGCGGTTCGCCGTGACGGCCGAGCTCGGCGGCGAGGAGCGCGTCTTCGAGGACGAGATCGCCGAGAACGCCTACGCGGAGGCGCTGCTCGCGCTGATCAGCTCGGTCGCGGTCGACCTCGACGACGTGGACGAGCTGGTCTGAGCCGACCCTCCGGGCCGGTCGGGCTCAGGACGCCGCCTTCTCGGTCGCGGCGTCCTCCTGCTCGGTGGGGGCCTTCTTCGCGGCCGGCTTCTTCTTCGGAGCGATCTTCTTGGGCGCAGCCTTCTCGGAAGCGGCCTTCTCGCCGTCGTCGGTCTTCGCGGCGCTTTTCTTCGCCGGCGCCTTCTTGGCGGCGGTCTTCTTCGGCGCCGAGTCCTCGTCGGCCGAGGCGTCGTCGTCCGCCTTCTTCCGCGTCGCCCGCTTCTTCGCCGGCGCCTTCTCCTCGGAGTCCGCGGACGCCCCCGCCTTCGCCCCGCGGCTGCGCTCGACCGAGCGCTTCAGCGCCTCCATCAGGTCGAGCACCTCGCCGCCGCCCTCCTCCTCGGGCTTCTCGCCGAAGGTCGCGGAGGTGTCGAGGGCGTCGCCCTGCTCGATCTTCGCGTCGATGAGGGTGCGCAGCTCGGCCTGGTATGAGTCCTGGAACTTCGACGCGTCGAAGTCCTCCGAGTAGGAGTCGACCAGGTGCGAGGACATCTCGAGCTCTCGGGCCGCGATGCGCGTCGTGCCCTCCAGCGCGGGGAACTCGACCTCGCGCACCTCGTCGGCCCAGAGCAGCGTCTGCAGCATCAGCAGCTTGCCGCGCACGCGCAGCGCCGCCAGCCGCGTCTTCTGCCGCAGCGCGAACTCGACGATCGCGGTGCGGTCGGTCTCCTCGAGGGTGCGGCGCAGCAGCACGTAGGCCTTGGGGGAGGAGGAGTCGGGCTCGAGGATGTAGGCGCGGTCGAACATGATCGGGTCGACCTGCTCGCTCGGCACGAACTGCACGACGTCGATCTCCCGGTCGCGCTCCTCCGGCAGCGCCTTCAGCTCGTCCTTGGTGAGCACGACCGTGCGCTCGCCGTCGTCGTAGGCCTTGTCGATGTGGTCGAAGGTGACGACCTCGCCGCAGATCTCGCACTTGCGCTGGTACCGGATCCGGCCGCCGTCCTTGTCGTGCACCTGGTGCAGGGGGACGTCGTGGTCCTCGGTCGCGCTGTAGATCTTCACCGGCACGTTGACCAGGCCGAAGGTGATCGCGCCCTTCCAGATGGCTCGCATGGCCCCAGTGAACACCGTGCGCCGCCGCGGCGGGAAGCCCTGCCCCTCCCGCGAGATGCCACTTGTGAGCGCGACACGCCGAGGGATCACGTCACAAGTGGCATCTCGCGGGGGGCGGGAGGGGCGGCACTCGACGTCCTTTCGGGCGGCGGGTGTCGAATGGGCGGCGATGACTGACGAGAACCGGCCCGCCGACAGGCTCCGCGCCGCCCTGACCGCTCCCGACGCGTCGTCCCGGCTGCAGGCCGCGATGACCGCGGGCACCCGACCCGCCGACGAGTACGCCCCGGTGCTGGTGGCGCGCTGCGCGGTGGAGCCCGACTTCGGGGTCCGCGAGATGCTCACCTGGGCCCTCACCCGGCACGAGCCCGGCGTCACCGTCGACCTGCTGCTGCCCGAGCTCGAGTCCGAGACGCCGCAGGCCCGCAGCCAGGCGCTGCACACGCTGTCGAAGGTGGGCGACCCGCGCGCGTTCCCTGCGATCACGCCCGCGCTGCTGCACGACGAGCAGCCCGCGGTCGCGCACGCGGCGTGGCGCACAGCCGCGCGGCTGGCGCCGGAGAGCGAGCGGCCGGCCCTGGCCCGGCAGCTCGCGGAGCACCTCGGCGAGCGCGACCGGCCGGACCAGCGCGCCCTCACCCGCGCGCTGCTTATGCTCGGCGACGCCGCGGCCCCCGTGCTCGAGGCGGCCGCGCGGTCGGAGGAGGACCCGCGCCGCTTCCACGCCCTCGCGACCCTGCGCCTGCTCGCGGACCCGGACGAGGACGTCGAGGAGGCCTTCGCCCGCGCCCGCCGGCCCTGACGGCGCGCGACACCTCATGCTGATCGAGTAGCCCGCTCAGCGGGCGTACCGAGGTCCACCAGCGTCGGAAGTCGAGTCTGCAGTCCCGCCCTGCTGACGACGGCGGGTCTCGATACGCCCCTGCGGGGCTGCTCGACCAGCATGAAGAGGGCCGCCGCGTCGGCCTTCTCCACACCACCGAAACGCGAAGCGGCCTCCTCTCTCCGACGCCCGAGAACGGGTGAGGCGTCCCGCCCCCGTCGAGGCGTCCTGCCGGAGCGGGACGGGTCGACCGGAGCGGGACGCCTCGGCTGGTGCGGTGGCGGCTAGCCGCCGATGAGCACGCCGCGGTCGGCGAGGTACTCGCGGATCAGGCGCTCAGCGCTCGCCCGGTCGGTGATGCCGTAGCGGTCGATGATCTGCTTCACGTAGGGGCGGGCGATCGCCTCGGTGATGCCGAGCTCGGCCGCGATCTCGCGCGGCGAGAGGCCGGCGGCGATCAGTCCGAGGACCTGCTCCTTGGTGGGGAGCACGAACGGCGGGGTGCTGGGCTCCGGCTCCGGCGTGGTCGGGTCCTTCTCGGCGTCGATCGCGGAGGTGTCCTCGGCGAACGAGGCCGTCACGAAGGCGATCGCCTTCGAGGTGATGCCGAGCGCCTCCTGGTTGATGTTCGCCAGGTCGTCGCCGGCCGAGTGGTAGTTCGGGTCGTGCGGGATGCCGACGGTGCCGCCGAAGAGCGCGAACTCCTCCTCGGTCTTGATGTCGTCCGCACCGGTGAACAGGCCCGAGGCCGGGATGCCGGCCGAGATGAAGCCGTCGTAGTCGCTGCGGCCGTCGAACGCGGTGTCGATCCACGGCTGGTCGATCGAGTCGAAGTAGTCCGTGAACGCCTTCTCGGTGGCGATGGAGCCCGCGGGCACCTCGACCGGGGCCTCGTAGGTGGACTCGTTCGCGTCGTAGACCGAGACGACGTAGTTCGGCGAGGCGACCATGTCGAAGTTCAGGTAGGTCGCGATGTCGCCGGCCTCCTCCTCCGAGAGCGAGTCGACGTAGGTGTACGAGCCGACGAGCCCGACCTCCTCGGCGCCCCACCAGGCGAAGCGCACGGCGTTGGTCGTCTCGCCCGCGTCGGCGAGCTGCACGGCGGTCTCGAGGAGCGTCGCCGATCCGGAGCCGTTGTCGTTGATGCCGGGGCCCTCGGGCACACCGTCGAGGTGTGCGCCGAGCATGACCACGTTGTCGTGGTCGCCGCCCGGGGTCTCGGTGATGATGTTGAAGGTGTCGGTGTCGGTGGTCGTCTGCTCGAGGACGAGCGTCGCCGTCGTCGGCAGCGCAGCGATCAGCGACTGGCCCTCCTCGAGGGTGACGCCGACGGAGGGGATGTAGCTGTCGTCGGGTGCGCCGAGCGTGCCGTTCAGCGGCTCGCCGGGAGCGTTGTTGTAGATGATCACGGCGGAGGCCCCGGCGGCGCCGGCAGCGGCAGACTTCTCCGAGAAGCTGCACGTGCCGCGGCTGACCAGGGCGACCTTGCCCGTCGCGTCGAGTCCGGCCCAGGCGTCGGCGTCGCAGCCCAGCGGGTCGACCGGCTGGATCAGCTCGCCCGTGACACCGCCCTCGGGAGTCGATGGGGTGAACGACATCGGGATGCCCTCGACCGCGGGGGTCGTGGTCAGCGAGAACTCGTCGATCGTCTGGGTGGTGGTGGTGAAGTCCTGGCGCTCGGTGGTGTAGCCGGCGGCCTTCAGCACGGCCTCGACGTACTGGCCGCTGAGCTCGTAGCCCTCGGTGCCGATCGCGCGGTTGCCGTCGTTGGCGTCCGCGATCGCCTGGAAGGCCTCGAGGTGGGTCATGATGCCGTCGACCGTCACCGTGTCGGCGAAGTCGGCGGGCTCGGCGGCGCTCGCCGCGGGAGCGAAGGCGAAGCCGGCGACCAGCGCGCCGGCGCCGATCATCGCGGCCGAGCCGAGGAGTGGACGCCGACGTCGTGCGCCGGAGGTGTCTTCAGTAGCGGGGTGAGCCACAGGTGGTCCCTTTCGTCGAGGGCGGCGGCCGTCGGACCGACGGTCTCCGTCGCTCTCGCTGTGCTGAGAAGCGACGGTGCCCTCTGCGAGCGTATTCACAGGCCGGGCGCGAAAGACACCCCTTCGCGGCACTTGTCACCGCGCGGAAACATGGCCTGTCGTGAGCGGCCATGCACGGAGTCAGGCCGTGGCGTCGCTCTCGGCCCACTCGCGGAGCATCGCCAGCGTCTCGGCGGGGCGGTCGCGCTGCGGACTGTGGCCGGCGCCCGCGACCACCGCGTAGCGCACGCGCGGATTGCCCTGGAGGACCCGCGCGGCGACGGACGGCGGGAACATCGTGAACACCTGCGGGTCGCCGCCGAGCACCAGCACGGGCGCCCGGAGCGTCGGCACGTCGGCCAGCAGATCCCACGGCTCGTTGTCGTCGATCGTCGCGGCGACGGCGGCCGGATCGGCGGCGTGCGCGGCCCGGAGCTTCTCGGCCCGATCGCGCTCGTCCCAGTGCGGCTCGGCCGCCGCGAGCTCGTCCGCGGTGACCGCGAGGGCGGCGACCTCGCCGGCCTGGACCCCCGCCCGCTCCGACTCCTCGAGGCGCAGCACCGGATCGAGGAGCACCAGCCGCCGCGCCCAGCCGGTGTCGCGCGCCGCTGCCCGCACCGCCACGGCCCCGCCCAGGGAGTGGCCGACGACCAGGTCCCAGGCCCCGCCGGGCGCGCGCAGGGCGAGCGCGTCGTCGGCGTAGTCGTCGTGCCGGGAGGAGCCGCCGCGGCGACCGGTGCCGTGACCGCGCAGATCCGGGGCCGTCACGCTCCAGCCGGCGGCGGTCAGCGCCGCGGCGACCCGCCACCAGGTGCCGGAGGCCCCGCCGAGTCCGTGCAGGAGGAGGGCGGTTCTCGTCTCCGGGGCTCGCGTCGTCATGCCGACAGGCTAGGGCGCGTCAGTCCAGGCTCGGGTCGCGTCCGGTGCGCTCGCCGGTCGCGAGTGCGCGGATTCCTGCCAGATCGTCGTCGTCGAGGGTGAAGCCGAGGACGTCCAGGTTCTCCCGGATCCGCGCGGGCGTCACCGACTTCGGGATCACGACGACCCCGTGCTGCACGTGCCAGCGCAGCACCACCTGCGCGGGCGAGACGCCGTGCTTCGCGGCGATCGAGGCGAGCACCGGCTCGTCGAGCAGGCGGCCGCGGGCCAGCGGCGACCAGGCCTGGGTCACGATGCCGTGCTCGGCGTCGAAGGCGCGCAGCTCCTCCTGCGGGAGGCGCGGGTGCAGCTCGACCTGGTTGATCACGGGGACGACCTCGGTCTCGCCGAGGAGGCGCTCGAGGTGCTCGATCGCGAAGTTCGAGACGCCGATCGAGCGGGCTCGGCCCTCCCGACGGATCCGCTCCAGCGCGCGGTAGGTGTCGACGTAGCGGTCGCGGGAGGGGATCGGCCAGTGCACGAGGTAGAGGTCGACGTAGTCGGTGCCGAGCAGCTCCAGGCTGCGGTCGAAGGCCTCGAGGGTCTCATCGAAGCCGTGGTCGTCGTTCCAGACCTTCGTGGTGACGAAGACCTGCTCGCGGGGGAGGCCGCTGGCGCGGATCCCCTCGCCGACGCCGCGCTCGTTGCCGTAGAGGGTCGCCGTGTCGACGTGCCGGTAGCCGGCCTCGAGCGCGGTCGCGACGGCACGGGCCGCTTCGTCGTCGCCGACCTTGTAGACGCCGAGCCCGACCTGCGGGATCGCCCGCCCGTCGTTGAGGGGGATCAGGGGAACACTCATCCCCCCATTCTTCCCCCTCCGCGAGATGCCACTTGTGAGCACGACACGCCGCGGAAACCGGTCACAAGTGGCATCTCGCGGAAGCCGTCAGAGGTGCCCGTGCTCAGAGGTGCCAGTGCAGCTCGCCGTGCGGGCCGACGCGGACGGTGTCCTCGATCAGCGCGGCCAGGCCGGCGACGCCGAAGAGCAGGCGGCGGTCGTCCCGCGCGGCCTGGCTGGAGTGCACGAAGCGGCGGACGGCGAAGTAGTCGTCGTGGCCGGGCTGCAGCCCCTCGACCATCCCCTGCTCGCCGAGGCCGCGCAGTCCGCGGCCCGGTCGGCGGGCGGGCCCGAGGCCGAGCCAGAGCGTGCCGGTCTCGAGCAGCACGACCGTGCTCGGCACGATCGCGCCGGAGCGCAGGCGCCGCGCGGTGATCTGCCAGCCGAAGCCGAGGTGGTGCACCCGGATCGGATGCGGTCCGCGCCAGGCGTGCGAGGGGTCCTCCGCGCGGTAGTAGACGGGGCTCGGTCGGAAGGAGCCCTGCCAGAGCGCCGCGGCGAGCTCGCCGGCCCATTCGGGCGTCTCGGGGTCGGCCCAGGGGTCGAGGACGTGCGCCTCCTCCGCCTCGCGCTGATGCTGGCGGACGAGTTCCTCCGCGTCGTCGCGCAGTCCCATCGGCGGCCCCTCCGTCTCCTCGGCGAGCCCCACCCTAGGGGGGACAGCCTGGGAGCTTCAACGGAGCCGGGTCGGAGCCGGGTGGGAGGCGCCTCCGCGAGAGAGTCGTCGAGGGCGACGACTCAGGTCGGCAGCTCCACCGGCTCGGTGTCCGGCAGCGGGCTCGCGTCGCGCCCGCGCAGGTCCGGGTGGAAGCGGCGGCCGAGCGCCGGGACGACGAAGCCGACGAAGGCGAACACCGCGGCGACCACGATCGCGGCGGTCGGGCCCGACCGGTCGATCTGCACGCCGGCGATGGCCGAGCCGAGCGCGGCTCCGATCAGCTGGCCCGTGCCGACCCAGCCGTAGGCCTCCGCGGTGTCGGAGAACTTCACGCTCGAGGCCGTGATCGTGAAGAGCGCGGCCAGGGCCGGGGCGATGCCGACGCCGGCCAGGAAGAGCGTGATCGAGAGCCACCAGAAGTCGGTCGAGAACGCCGCGAGGCCCATGCCCACGGTGACGATCAGCATCCGCCGCGCGGTCGCCCAGCGGCTGATCGGGATGTGGCCGAGGGTGAGACCGCCGAGGAGCGAGCCGGCCGCGAAGATCGCCAGGACGACGCCCGACTCCACGCCGCCCTCGCCGAAGACCGCCACGACGCCGGCCTCGACCGCGGCGCAGGCGCCGACCAGCAGGAAGCCGACCACGGTCGCGAGCAGCACCGGCGGCTTGGTCAGCACGACGCCGAGTCGGCGGCGCGAGCGCGGGATCCGCACCCGGCCGACCTCGGGCGAGGCGATGAACCAGATCCCGCCGCCGACGAGGAAGAACGCGGCGGTGAGGATGCCCGCGACGGTCGAGATCTGGATCGAGACGAACGTGGTCAGCACCGGGCCGAGCACCCAGATGATCTCCTGCGCCGAGGCGTCCAGCGAGAACAGCGGGGTCAGCTGCGAACTGGGCACCATCTTCGGGTAGATCGTCCGGACCGCCGGTTGCACGGGCGGCATGCTGAGGCCCGAGACGAAGCCGATGACGACGAACTGCCAGATCTCCAGCGGGAGCAGCGCCATCGCGATGATCGCGGCCGCGCAGACGATCAGGGTCGCGGTGAGCACGCGCCGCATCCCGAGCCGGCCCATCAGGCGGCTGGTCAGCGGACCGGCGATCGCCTGGCCGATCGACATGGAGCCGAGCACGAGGCCGGCCGCGGCGTAGGAGTCGTGCACGCGCTCCACGTGCAGGAGGAAGGCGAGCGAGAGCATCCCGAACGGGAAGCGCGCGGTGAGCTGGGCCGCGATGATGCGACCCACGCCGGGGGTTCTCAGGAGTTCGGTGTAGCTGCCCACCGGACGACACTAGCGGCCCGCGGCGGCCCGCCGGCGACGGCCGCCGAACCGGTCGGCGGCGACCTCGGTCAGCCCGCGAGCACCTTCCGGATCCGCTGCAGCGACACGCTCTCGACAGTGCCCAGGCTCTGCGCGAAGAAGCTGATCCGCAGTTCCTCGATCAGCCAGCGGGCGCGGACCAGGCGCTCCGGCGCGTGCGGCGGCAGCGGGATCGTGCCGCCCGAGGAGCGGTACAGCTCCTGTGCGGCCTGCACCTCGTTCAGCCAGACCCGGTCGCGGCCGACGTTCTCGCCGATCTTGGCGAAGCGCTCGGTGATGCCGGCGAGGTAGCGCGGCAGGTGACGCAGCCGCTCGAGCCCGGTCGCTGAGACGAAACCCGGGTGCACGAGGCCGGTGAGCTGCTCGCGGGCGTCGGTGAGCGCCGGCAGCAGCGCCATGCTCGTCGAGGCCTTGAGCGCCTTCTCGACCCCGCGCGCTGTGGTCAGGATCGTGGTGACGGTCTTCACGGTCTCGAACATCGAGTCCATCACGCTGCCCGAGACCCGGTCGCGGACCGCGTCGAACTCGGCGCGGAGGAAGAGCATGCCGTCCGGCTTCATCCGCCAGAGCACCGCGTCGACGCAGGCGAGCAGGCAGTCGCCGAACAGCGCCGTCGTGTTCTGGTACGGGCTCTGCGCGAGCACGAGCTTCTCGTTCGCGGTCAGGTACTGCTGCACGTAGGCGACCGGGCTGGGCGTCGCGAGCAGCAGCAGCCGGCGGACGCCGCGCGGGTGCTCGCGCGCCTGGTCCTCGGCGGTCGCGAGCAGGCGGATCGAGACGGAGTCGCCGTCGTCGATCAGCGCGGGGTAGGCGCGGATCGTGTTGCCGCCCTGGCGGGTGTCGGTGACGCGGGGGAGCTCCGCCATGTCCCACGTCTTGATCCCCCGGCGCTCGAGGGCGTCGGGCACGCGCGCCTCGACGACCCGGGCGACCTCGTCGCGGACCCGGCCGCGCAGGCGCTCGGCCAGCGGGGCCAGCTCCTTGCCGGCGGCGACGGTCCGGCCGCGCTCGTCGGCGATCGCGAAGGTGACGCGGAGGTGCGCGGGGATGCGCTCGAGGTCGAAGTCGGAGGCGTCGATCACGACGCCGGCCTCGCGGCGGATCGCGCCGGCGAGGGTCGCGGCGAACGACTCGGTCGGCGGGTTCGGCACGTCCTGGGGGAGGGCGGCGGTGAGCTTGCGCGCCCAGTCGTTCGCGGGGACGACGTTCCGGCGCAGGTGCTTGGGCAGCGCCTTGATCATCGCGGTGACGAGCTCGGCGCGGAGCCCCGGCACGAGCCAGTCGAAGCCGAGCGGGGTGACGCGCGGCAGCAGCGCGAGCGGCACGTGCACGGTGACGCCGTCCTCCTCCGTGCCCGGCTCGAACCGGTAGGAGAGCCGGAAGCGCTGGTCGGCCTGGCGCCACTGGGTCGGGAACGCGGTCTCGTCGATCTGCTCCGCGTCCTCGGGCAGGAGGGTCTCCTGCGTCATGGTCAGCAGATCGGGCTCGTCGTGCTGCGCAGTGCGCCACCAGGAGTCGAAGGAGCGGACGGACGTGATGTCGCGCGGGACGCGGCGGTCGTAGAAGTCGAAGACGGCCTCGTCGTCGACGAGCAGATCGCGGCGGCGGGTCCGCTCCTCGAGCCGCTCGAGCTCGGCGCGCAGGGCCCGGTTCTTGCGGTCGAAGGCGTGCCGGGCGTCCCACTCGCCTTCGACGAGCGCATGCCTGATGAAGAGCTCGCGGGCGTAGCCGGCGTCGATCCGGGAGAACTGCACGCGGCGGCGGGCGATGATCGGCACGCCGTAGAGCGTGACCTTCTCATAGGCGACGGCCGCGCCCTGCGCCTTCTCCCAGTGGGGCTCGCTGAACTGCCGCTTCACCAGGTCGCCGGCGATCGCCTCGGCCCAGGCCGGATCGATCGCGGCGTTGGAGCGGGCGAAGAGCTTGCTCGTCTCGACCAGCTCGGCGCTCATCAGGGCGTCGGGCTGCTTCTTCGCCAGCGCGCTGCCGGGGAAGATCGAGAACTTCGCGTTGCGGGCACCGACGTACTGGACGCTCTGGCGCTCGCGGTTCTTCGCCGCGCGTTGGGCCTGCTGCGAGGTGGTGTCCTTGATGCCCAGGTGCGAGAGCAGACCGGCGAGGAGGCTCCGGTGGATCCCGTCCGGGTCGACCTTCGGCTCGCCGAGTTCGAGCTTGAGCGGCCGGGCCAGCTGGCGCAGCTGCCGGAAGACGTCCTGCCACTCGCGCACGCGGAGGTAGTTGAGGTACTCGGCCTTGCAGAGCCGGCGGAAGGCGCTGGAGGAGAGCTCGGCCTGCTTCTCCTCCACGTAGTTCCAGAGGTTGAGCAGGGTGAGGAAGTCGCTAGTGGGGTCGACGAAGCGGGCGTGCTGCTGGTCGGCCTGCGCGCGACGCTCGAGCGGGCGCTCCCGGACGTCCTGGATCGTCAGCCCGGCGACGATCGCCATCACCTCGCGGCTGACGTCGTGCTTGCGCGACTCGATCACCATCCGGCCGAACCGCGGGTCGATCGGCAGCCGGGCGAGATCCCGCCCGATCCTCGTGAGCTGAGGCGCCTTGTCGGCCCCCCGCGAGATGCCACTTGTGACGGGTTTCTTCGGCGTGTCGCCCTCATGAGTGGCATCTCGCGAGGGGGAGTCGGCGGGGGAGGCGGGGGATCGGAGGGCGCCGAGCTCGGTGAGGAGATCGAGACCGTCCTTGATGCCGCGGGAGTCGGGCGGGGTGAGGAACGGGAAGCCGGCGATGTCGCCGAGGCCGAGCGAGATCATCTGCAGGATGACGGCGGCGAGGCCGGTGCGCAGAATCTCCGGATCGGTGAACTCGGGGCGGCGCTCGAAGTCCTCCTCCGAGTACAGCCGGATCGCGATGCCCGCACTGGTGCGGCCGGAGCGGCCGGAGCGCTGGTTGGCCGACGCCTGCGAGATCGCCTCGATCGGCAGGCGCTGCACCTTCGAGCGCGCGCTGTAGCGCGAGATGCGGGCGGTGCCGCCGTCGACGACGTACCGGATGCCGGGCACGGTGAGGCTGGTCTCGGCGACGTTGGTGGCCAGGACCACCCGGCGGCGGACGCCCGGGGTGCGGCCGCGCTCGAAGACGCGGTGCTGATCGGCGGCCGAGAGCCGGCCGTAGAGGGGGAGGACCTCGGTGCCGGGGAGGTTCCGCCCGCGGATCGCGTCCTCGGCGTCGCGGATCTCGTTCTCGCCGGAGAGGAAGACGAGGACGTCGCCCTGGTCCTCGCGGGCCAGCTCGGCGAGCGCGTCGGCGATGCCGGTCATCAGGTCGCGGCTGCCGCTGGTGGCGTCGGGGACGTCGGTGTCGTCCTCCTCCTCGGGCTCCTCGGCGACGAGCGGGCGGTAGCGGATCTCGACGGGATACGTGCGGCCGGAGACCTCGATGATCGGCGCGGGCGCGCCCGAGGCGTCCCGGAAGTGCTCGGCGAAGCTCTGCGGATCGATCGTCGCGGAGGTGATGATCAGCTTCAGGTCCGGGCGGCGCGGCAGCAGCCGGTGCAGGTAGCCGAGCAGGAAGTCGATGTTGAGGCTGCGCTCGTGCGCCTCGTCGATGATGATCGTGTCGTACCGGCTGAGCATCCGGTCGTGGTTCATCTCGTTCAGCAGGATGCCGTCGGTCATCAGCTTGATCCGGGTCGACGCGCTCGCCTTGTCGGTGAAGCGGACCTGGTAGCCGACGAGCCCGCCGACCTCGTCGTCGAGCTCCTCCGCGATGCGCTCGGCGATCGTGCGGGCGGCGATGCGGCGCGGCTGCGTGTGGGCGATGCTCTCGCGGCCGAGCTCGAGGCAGATCTTCGGCAGCTGGGTCGTCTTGCCGGAGCCGGTGGCGCCGGCGACGATCACGACCTGGTGGTCGCGGATGGCGGCGGCGATGTCGTCCCTGCGCGCCGAGACGGGGAGTTCGGGAGGATACCGGATGCTGAGGACGTCTGACATGAGCCCTCCATCCTACGGCGCCGTGACATGATGCCCAGGTCCTCCCGCGGAATCCCGCGGGACGCCGCTCCCGCAGCGCGGACCGAGCAGAGAGCCGAGTGTGAGCACGCAGTCCCTCCTCGTGATCCTCAACATCGTCCTGCTGATCCTCGCGATCCGGGGCGTGCTGGCGAACGGGCGGCTGTCGAAGGTCGCGAAGGTCGGCTGGGTGGCGCTGATCGTGATCCTCCCGTTCGCGGGGAGCATCGCGTACCTGGTCTTCGGCCGGCGGGCGAGCGGCGGCGGGTCGCCGGGGCCGCAGCGGCCGACGGGGTGGTTCTTCGAGCGCTGAGGCGTCCTTCGGCGTCTGACGTGCTGACGGGTGGGGCGGACGCGGTGCCTCGTCGCGGCTCCTTCCCGCGCGCCTGCGGCGCGCCCGCCAGACCCGAGCCAGGAGCCGCGACGAGGCACCGCGTCCACCCCGCCGGAGGCGAGGGTGGGCGCCGAAGGGGCGTCCATTCCTTCGGGATGAGACGGAGTCGAGGGAAGGAGGATCGGCGCGGTCAGTGCGTGCCGGCGCCGACATCGGGGGCGGTCAGGGGGTGCTCCGCCAGGGCGATCGCCTGGTCGCGGGTGAGGTGTGCCGGGAAGTTCACCGCGGCGAAGCGGCCCGTCGGGTCGTCGCGGGAGGTGGGCGGCTCGATGCTGCTGCCGCGCAGGAGCTCGAGCACGGCCTCCTGGGTCCGGCCGGTCGTCAGGCGTCCGAGGCTGTCGCGCAACTCCAGGAGGATCGTCTGGCCGGGGGCGTGGAGCTCGATCGCGACGCGCTTCGAGCGGCCACCGGTCGGCCGTCGCTGCGCCGAGGTGAAGGCGGCGAACGGGGTCGTCCGTGAGCGGACGCGGACGGTGCGGGCGGACAGGTCGGCGTACGGGGTCGGGTGCCGGACGGCCATCAGCGTGCCCATCATGCCGAACAGGACGACGGTCAGTGCGGCGAGGACGGCGATCCGAACGCCGAGCTGGACGCCGTCGACGAACACCCCGACGAGGTTCCAGGCGGGGATCGCGAGCACCAGCATGCCGATCACGATGCTCTCGCTCGGTGTCTTCGCCCGCGTGAACCAGTTCCACTGCGTGAGGGGGACCTCCTTCGATGACTGCTCCGTGCGCATCCGCCCGCCTCTCCTGCTCGGGCCACCCTACGATTCCGGGCGGGTCCGCGTCACTCGGTGCGGGGTGGGGCGGAGGCGGTGCCTAGGTGCGGGGTGAGGCGGAGGCGGAGCCTCGTCGCGGGGAGGCGTCCATCCCTTCGGGATGAGACTCGACGTCGTCAGCGGGGCGGCTGCAGTCATGCTGGTCGAGTAGCCCCGGAGGGGCGTATCGAGACCCGCCGGCGTCAGCAGGGTGGGTCTGCGTGCTCGTCCTCTGACGGTGGTGGATCTCGATACGCCCGACATGCGGGCTACTCGATCAGCATGGGGGCCCCGCGGAGCGGGTGTCCACCGGGGGAGCGGCGAGCGTGGGGGCGGCTGTCAACGCCCCGGGCGGCGGCGGGCGGCGCGTCTAGCGTGGAGGGCATGGCCGAACGACTCCGCTCCAGTGTCAGTCCGTACCTCCGCTCGCACGCCGACAACCCGGTGGACTGGTTCCCGTGGGGGGAGGAGGCGTTCGCCGAGGCGGTGCGCCGGGACGTGCCGGTGCTGGTGTCGATCGGGTACGCGACCTGCCACTGGTGCCATGTGATGGCGCGGGAGTCGTTCTCGGATCCGGTGCTGGCGGCGCGGCTGAACGACGGGTTCGTGGCGGTCAAGGTGGATCGCGAGGAGCATCCGGACGTCGACACCGCGTATCTGACGGCGGCGAGCGCGTTCACGCGGAATCTGGGCTGGCCGCTGACGGTGTTCACGACTCCCGCCGGGGAGACCTTCTATGCGGGGACGTACTTCCCGCCGCGGGCCGTCGGCGGGGTGCCGGCGTTCTCGGACGTGCTCGACGCGGTGTCGGAGGCGTGGCGGCTGCGGCGCGACGAGGTGCAGGCGACGGCGGGGTCGCTGAGCGCGGCGCTGCGGGAGGCGACGGCGGTGGTGCCGACGGGAGACGCGCTCCCGGACGACGCGGCGCTCGCGGCGGCCGTCGGGGCGCTCGCCGAGGAGGAGGACCGGGTGCACGGGGGGTTCGGCGGGGCGCCGAAGTTCCCGGTGGCGCCGGTGCTCGGGTTCCTGGCGTCGCGGGACGACGGCGCGGAGCTGGCCGAGCGGACGCTGCTGACGCTGGCGGGCTCGCCGCTGAGGGATCGCGACGGCGGCTTCTTCCGCTACGCCACCCGCCAGGACTGGAGCGATCCGCACTACGAGCGGATGCTCTACGACAACGCCCAGCTGCTCGACGTCGCGGCGGTGCTGCTCGGGCGCGACGGCGTCGACCGCGAGGCGCTGGCCGGGGTGGCGGAGGGAGTCGCGTCGTTCCTGCTCGCGACGCTGCGGCGGCCGAGCGGCGGCTTCGCCAGCGCGCAGGACTCCGAGAGCGTCATCGACGGTCAGCGCTCGGAGGGCGGCTACTACCTCGCCGAGGACCGCACGGATCTGACCCCGCCCGCGCTCGACGAGAAGGTCGTCACCGGCTGGAACGGGCTGGCGATCGGAGCGCTCGCGCGAGCCGGGCGGGCCCTGGGCCGGGAGGACTGGATCGCTGCCGCGCGCGACGCCGCCGATCTCCTCCTGGAGCGGCACCTCGTCGACGGGCGCGTCAGCGTCCGCGCCTCGCTCGGCGACTCCGTCTCCGCCGCGCGCCCGGCGCTGGAGGATCTCGGCATGCTCGCCGGCGGGCTGCTGCAGCTGGCGCTCGCCGAGGGGGCGCCGCGCTACGCGGTCGTCGCCCGGACGCTGATCGACGGGGCGCTGGATGCGGCCCCGTCCTGGCCGCCGTTCGCGCTGCCGGGCGGCGGGGACCCGGCGCTCACCGCGCGCGGGCTGCTGCTGGCGGCGGATCCGTCCGAGGGCGCCTACCCCTCGGGGCTCTCGGCGGCGGCCGACGCGGCGCACGGGCTGTATCTGCTGACGGGGGAGCGGCGCTACCGGGACGCGGCGGAGGCCGTGGTCGCGGGCATCGGGCCGGGCGCGCTCGGGCAGCCGATGGGGTTCGGCGGCGTGCTCGCCCTGGCGGAGCACCTCGCGCGACCGGTCACGCAGCTGGTCGTCGTGGTTCCCGACGACGGCGCGCGCACGGAGCTGCAGCGCGGCGCACGGGAGACCGGGCTGGGTGTGCTGGCGGTGGTGAGCAATGGCGCGGCGGCCGAGTGGGCCCTCGCGGGCTTCGAGCTGTTCGAGGGCCGGACGTCGCGCGACGGCCTGCCGACGGCCTACTCCTGCGAGGCGTTCGTCTGCGCGCTGCCGACGACCGAGCTGCCGGAGGAGCTGCTCATGCGGCCGTGACGACGAGCGGGGCGTCGGGGTCGGCGGCCCACTCGTTCAGCGAGCCGTCGTAGACGACCGCGGTGTCCACGCCGAGCACGGCCAGCGCGAGCGCGTCGGCCGTCGCGGCGATCCCGCCCGCGCAGTAGAGGACGATCCGCTCGGCCTCGAGGCTCTCGCCGAAGAGCGCCCGCAGCCGCTCCGGCGGGAGGAGCGTGTTGTCCTCGCGGTCGACCAGGCGCGCGGCCGGGACGCTGACCGAGCCGGGGAGGTGGCCGAGGCGCGGACGGCGCCCCTGCTCCCCGGTGAACTCCCTCGGCGGCACGGCGCAGACCAGCGCTCCGGGCTCCTCGCCGCGGACGACGCGCTCGACCCCGGCCTTGTCGATCCAGAGCGGGCGCTCCGGGCGCACGGTGACGCCCCCGGCGGCCCGCGGCTCGACGTGGCCCGTCTCGATCGGGCGCTCCTCGCGGCGCCACGCGGAGAGGCCGCCGTCGAGCACCGCGACCGCGTCGTGCCCGGCGGCGCGCAGGAGCCACCACAGGCGCGACGCCCACTGGCCCACCGCGGAGTCGTAGACGACGACCACCGAGTCGTCGTCGATGCCGAGAGCGGCGGTCGCCGCGGCGAAGCGCTCGGGGTCGAGCCGGGTGAAGGGGAAGGCCGCCTCCGGATCCGAGAGCTGCGCGAGCAGGTCGCCGAACACCGCGCCGGGCACGTGGCCCTCGAGGAGGTACTGCTCGTCGCCGCCGAGATAGCCGGGCCGGCCGTCGAAGCCGGTCACGAGCAGGACGCTCGCGTCGACCACGACGAGGTGCTCGCGGCCGAGCTGGTCGGCCAGCCACTGGGTCGAGACGATCGGCCGGGCGAGGTACGGGGAGCTGCTCACTCGGACAACGCTAGGTCCGACCCCCGACGCTCCGCAGATCGGCGTGTCACGCCGCTTCATCCGGCGTCACACGGCGGTGCTGCTCAGCACTCGATGACGTTGACCGCGAGACCGCCCTCGCTGGTCTCCTTGTACTTCGAGGACATGTCGATGCCCGTCTGCCGCATCGTCTCGATCACGGTGTCCAGCGAGACCCGGTGCGTCCCGTCGCCGTGCAGCGCCAGCCGGGCCGCGCTGACCGCCGTCGACGCCGCGATCGCGTTGCGCTCGATGCACGGGATCTGCACCAGGCCGCCGACCGGGTCGCAGGTCAGCCCGAGGTGGTGCTCCATCGCGATCTCGGCCGCGTTCTCCACCTGCCGTGGCGTCCCGCCGAGCACCGCGCAGAGCGCGCCGGCCGCCATCGCGCACGCCGAGCCGACCTCGCCCTGGCAGCCGGCCTCCGCGCCCGAGATCGAGGCGTTGGTCTTGCAGAGCGAGCCGATCGCCGTCGCGGTGAGCAGGAACCGCCGGATCCCCGCGCGGTCCGCCCCGGGGACGAAGCGGAGGTAGTGGTGAGCGACGGCCGGGATGATCCCCGCCGCTCCGTTCGTCGGCGCGGTGACGACGCGCCCGCCGGCCGCGTTCTCCTCGTTCACCGCGAGGGCGAACGCGTGCAGCCATTCCACCGAGGTCGCCCGCGCGCGGTCCAGCGGGTCGTCCTCGAAGGCCTCGAGCCGGCCGCGCAGGACGGAGGCGCGGCGCTGCACGCCGAGCCCGCCTGGCAGCACGCCCTCGGTCGCCAGGCCGTGCTCGACGCAGGCGGCCATCGCGTCCCAGATCGCGTCGAGCCGCGCGTCGACGTCGAGGCCGGGGTGCAGCGCGCGCTCGTTGGCGGCGGCGATCTCGTCGATGCTCGAGCGCGTGCGGTCGCAGGTCGCGAGCAGGTCGAGCGCGGAGACGAAGGGGTAGGGGTGCGGCGCGAGCGAGGCCAGCTCGGCGCGCTCGCCGGCCCGCCGGATGAAGCCGCCGCCGATCGAGTAGTAGGTCTCCTCCCACTCGGGCAGCGCCGCGTCGCCGAGCCAGACGCTGAAGGTCAGGGCGTTCGGGTGCTCGGGGAGTCGGGTGCGCGGCTCGAAGGCGATGTCGTCGCGGGTCATCGGGAGGCGCACGGCACCCGCGAGCAGGATCGAGCCGTCCTGGTCGAGGCGACTCCAGGCCCCGCGGACCTCCTCCGGATCGCAGGTCTCCGGGTGCAGCCCGGCAAGCCCGGCGACGATGGCATCGGGCGTGCCGTGACCGATGCCGGTCGAGCCGAGCGAGCCGTAGAGGGTGCAGACCACGCGGCTCACCCGGTCGAGCAGCCCCGCGTCGCGCAGCCGCTCGGCGAGCGCGAGGGCCGCCCGCATCGGTCCGACCGTGTGCGAGCTGGAGGGGCCGATCCCCACGCTGAACAGGTCGAAGGCGGAGACGTATGCACTCATCTCCCGAGACTACGCCTCGCGCGCGGAAGGGGGCGGGCGCCCGATCGAGCGCCCGCCCCCTCTGATTCCGAGTACCGGGACCGAGGTCCCGCGTGTCAGAACTCGCAGTGCACGTGGTCCGAGTGGCCCGCGTCGCCGGGGCCGAGCGTCAGCGTCGCGCCCATCTCGGCGCAGGCGCTCTGGATCGCCTGGTGGTCGGCGCCCTCGTAGACCCGGACGCCGTCGATCAGGTCGATGTCGACTGCGTCGCCGGAGTAGTGCGCGGAGCCGGTGGAGTGGTCCTCGCCGGCGATGGAGGTGACCCGCACCGAGTGGCCGTACTGCGTGTTCAGCTTGAGCAGCGCGTCGAGCATGGCCGGGTTCAGCGCGACCGAGGTCACACCCGCGTCGCCCTCGGGGCTCGTCTTCGCGGGCTGGCCGGCGGCCGTGTCGCGGATGTTGGCGAGCGAGGTCGAGGCGGCGTCCGAGCCCAGCTCGTAGAGCTCGATCCCCGGGTTGTCGAGGATCGCCTGCGCGGTCGCGGCGGCGTCGCCCGACGGGGGAGGAGTGGTGCCGCCGCCGGTTCCGGCGATCAGCGCCTTCCAGGTGGCCGGTCCGACGATGCCGTCGGCGGTCAGACCTGCAGTGCCCTGGAAGCTCTGCACCGCGGCGGTGGTCGCCGCGCCGAAGGCGCCGTCGACCGCGACGGACGCGCCGTTCGCGTTCAGCTGCGTCTGCACCGCGCTGACCGCGTCACCGGAGGCGCCGCTCTGGACGGTCACCGTCAGCGCACCCCAGGTGGCCGCGCCGATCACGCCGTCGGCCGCGAGGCCCGCGCCGGACTGGAAGGAGGTGACCGCCGACTGCGTGCCGGCGCCGAACGCGCCGTCGACGGCGAGCGACTGACCCGAGGAGCGCAGCAGGTACTGCGCGGTGGTCACGTCCTCGCCGGTGGCGCCGGAGGAGAGGACGGGCCAGTCGGCCGCCTGGGCGCTGGTCGCCGTGCCGACGCTGACGCCGAGGGCGAGCAGGAGGGCGGTGACGACCGCGAGGGCGCGGGCACCGAGGCTCCGTGGCCGCCGGACGTCCGGGGCCGCAGTGGTCGAGCCGGTCGTCGTGGCAGTGCCGGTCGTGCTGATCTCTGTCGTGCTCATGATCCTCATCCCTCGCTCTCGACGGCCTCGCGCGCCAGCGTCTCCCACTGCGCGTAGGCGTCCGGGTAGGCGGAGACCTGGACGGCCTGCGCCGCCTCGGTCACCGACATCGACTCCCAGCCGGCGATGTCCGTCAGTCCGGTGTTCGTGGTGGGGCTGTTGGCCGCCCCGTAGAACGCCCTCGAGGCGTAGACCGGGTCGACGAGGTCGGCCGCGTCGCCCCAGCCCGCCGACGGGCGCTGCTGGAAGAGGCCGACCGAGTCGCGGTCGCCGCCGGAGAGGTTCCGCAGTCGCGACTCCTGCATCGCCGTCGCGATGGCGACGACCCAGCCGTACTCGGGGACGCCGGCCGTCTTGCCCTCGGCGATGATCGTGCGGACGTTCGCGAGCTGCTCCTCGCTGAGGGTCGCGAACGTCTCGCCCGGCTGGCCGGGGTCGGGCGTGGTGCCCGAGCCGGAGCCGACCAGCGACTGCCAGGTCTGCGGGCCGACGACGCCGTCGACCGTGAGCCCGGCCGCCGACTGGACGCTCTTCACGGCGGCGAGGGTCGCGGCACCGAACGCGCCGTCGACCGTGAGGCTCGCACCGACCTTGTTCAGCTGGACCTGGAGCGCGCTGACGGCCTCGCCGGAGTCCCCGGAGGACACCGTCGTGATCAGGGCGGCCCAGGTCTGCGCGCCGACGATGCCGTCGGCGGAGAGACCGCGCGCGCTCTGGAAGGAGGTCACCGCGGCGGCGGTGGCGGGGCCGAAGACGCCGTCGGCGTCGACGGAGGAGCCCGCGGCGTTCAGCAGGTGCTGCACGGTGCGGGCGTTGGCGCTGTTCTCGCCCTCGGCGACGACGGGCCAGGCGGCGGCCGAGGCGGCTGCGGCACTGACGGGCGCCTCGGCCGCGAAGACCGCGGGTGCCGTGGCGACCGACCCGAAGGCGAGGGCGCCGCAGGCGACCCCCGCGATCAGGAGGCGCCTGGGGCGCTGGGTGACTGGGGTGGGACGGGTGGTTCTCATCGTTTCGTACACCTCTTCGTGGCCGCCGGGCGGCCTGATTCGTTGTCACGATCGGCGGAGTTCGCTTCTCCCTTGCCCGTCCTGCCTACTCCTGTCGTTGTCACGGATCCGGGGACACGGAGGGATCGCCCAGAGACCGCGCACGCGATGCGGAGGAGACTCCGACTCACGGGGGAGGCGCTCAGGCGTGGGCCAGGAGGATCCTGCGCCTGGACCTCGCGACGGGCCGTGCCGCGCGACACGCCCGGGTTGCACGGCCGCACCGGGCGCTGCTAGCTTCGGCGGGCGCGCCACCGGAGTGCGCACACCGACGCCCGGAAGGAGCAGCCCGTGACCGCGTACCGATCGACCCGCGTCGAGCTGCTCGTCGCCGACCGCCCCCGCGCCCTCGCCGGCGCGGTCGAGCTCGAACGCTCGAAGCGCGGTCCCGCGAACCTCCAGCCCGGCGTCGTCCGGCACCCCTAGGCCATCGCCCAGGGCCCCGGACGACATCGTCTCGGGGCCCTCGCGCGTCGGCACTCCTCTGCAGGGGAGGGGCCTCGCGGTCGGCTCGCGGCATCCTGCCGCCCCGAGCGCGTCCCACCCCGATCCCGGCGTCGCCGGGCCTTCACGAGAGGAAGGACCATGCAGAGAATCACGGAGCGGCTCGTCTCCTGGGCGAGCATCCTGGACGACAACGCGCGGCAGCAGGCACTCACCGCCTCGGAGATGCTGTTCATCCATCCGCACCTGGCGCTGATGCCCGACGCCCACCTCGGGCGCGGCGCGACGGTCGGCTCGGTCATTCCGACCCTCGGCGCGCTCATCCCGGCGGCCGTGGGCGTCGACATCGGCTGCGGCATGATCGCCGTGCGCACGCAGTTCTCCCGGAGCGACCTCGCCGGCCGCGACCTGGGCGAGCTGCGGCGGCAGATCGAGCGCGCGGTCCCGCTGTCGGCGGGAGCGGCGAACCGCACGATCGTCGCGACCGCCGAGCCGCGGGTCGCCGAGCTGGAGGCGCTCGCCGCCGCGGCGGGCTTCGACCCGGCGCGCTCCGCGAAGCACTGGCGGCTGCAGGTCGGCTCGCTCGGCAGCGGCAACCACTTCATCGAGGTGAGCGTCGACGAGACCGACGCGGTCTGGCTGTTCCTGCACTCCGGCTCCCGGGGCGTGGGCAACCGGATCGCTACCGAGCACATCCGGATCGCCCGCGAGTACTGCGAGCAGCACTGGATCGCCCTGCCGGACCCGGATCTCGCCTACCTGGTCGAGGGGACGGAGCAGTTCGACCGCTACGTCGCCGAGCTGCGCTGGGCGCAGCGGTTCGCCCTGCTCAACCGCGAGGAGATGATGGACCGGGTGATCAGGCAGCTCTCCGAGTGGATCGGCGGCGGCGTCCAGGAGCGGGAGCGGATCAACTGCCACCACAACTTCACCGAGAAGGAGCGCCACTTCGGCCGCGACGTCTGGGTGAGCCGGAAGGGTGCGATCCAGGCCGACGCCGGACGGCCGGGCCTCATTCCCGGCTCGATGGGGACGGCCTCGTACGTGGTGGTCGGGCGCGGCGACGCGATGTCGCTGAACTCGTCACCGCACGGTGCGGGGCGCGAGTACTCGCGGTCGGCGGCGCGGAAGGCCTTCACGCACGAGCAGCTGCGCGAGGCGATGACCGGCATCGAGTACCGCGACACCGACGCCTTCCTCGACGAGATCCCGGCGGCCTACAAGCCGATCGACCGGGTGATGGCCGACGCGGCCGATCTCGTGGAGATCCGGCACACCCTCCGCCAGCTCGTCAACGTGAAGGGCGACTGACCCCGCACCCCTGCCCCCCCCTCCGCGAGATGCCACTTGTGCACGCGACACGCCGAGGAAAGCGTGCACAAGTGGCATCTCGCGGGAGGAGGAGGGGCGTCAGCGGAGGGTTTTGCGGGAGGTGATCTGGCCGGTGTCGAAGCCGAGGAGGTGCAGGCCGCCGTGGAAGCGCGCGTGCTCGACCTTGATGCAGCGGTCCATCACGACGGTGAGGCCCTTCGACTCGCCGTACTCCGCGGCCTCCTGGTTCCAGATGCCGAGCTGCACCCAGACGGTCGGCGCGCCGATGGCGACGACGTCGTCGATGACCGAGGGGATGTCGCTCGCCTTGCGGAACACGTCGACGATGTCCGGCACGACGGGCAGATCGGCGAGGCTCTTGTAGACGGGCTGCCCGAGGATCTCCTTCGCGTTGGGGTTCACGAAGAACAGCTCGTAGTCGCTCGACTGCTGGAGGTAGGTCGAGACGAAGTAGGACGAGCGCGCCGCGTTCGGCGAGGCGCCGACGATCGCGACGGTCTTCGCGCGGCGGAGGATCTCGAGCCGCTTCTTCGCGTCCGGTCCGACCCAGGTGCGCTGCGACTTCAGCAGCTTCGCCAGGGGCGAGTTCGTCGGCACGGAGCAGCTCAGCCCGTTGGACAGGTGCGCGACGACGGTGTCGTCGGCCTCGGCGGCAGCGGGCGCGAGGGCGGTGTCGCTCATGGTCAGACCTCCACGGTCGGGGAGTCGATGGTCACCGAGACGTCGTCCGGCAGCTCGGTCGGTGCGTCCGGCGTGCCGTGCTCCTCGACCGCGCGGGTGAGCGCCTGGTCGAGGTCGTAGATGATGTCGTCCGCGTCCTCGATGCCGACCGAGAGCCGGACGAGGCCCGGCAGCACCCCGGCGTGCAGCAGCTGCTGCTCGGTGAGCTGCGCGTGCGTCGTCGAGGCGGGGTGGATCACCAGGGTCTTCGCGTCGCCGATGTTCGCGAGGTGGCTGGCGAGGTCGACCGACTCGATGAAGGTCTGGCCGACGGCGCGGCCGCCCTTGACCACGAAGCTGAACACCGAGCCGGGGCCCTTCGGCAGGTACTTCTGCGCACGCTCGTGGTGCGGGTGCGCGGGCAGGCCCGCCCAGTAGACCGCCTCGATGCGCGGGTCGGCGTCGAGCCACTCCGCGACGCGGCGGGCGTTGTCGACGTGCGCCTGGATCCGGTAGGGCAGCGTCTCGACGCCCTGCGCGAGCAGGAACGCGGAGTGCGGGGCGAGGACCGGGCCGATGTCGCGCAGCTGCTCGGCGCGCAGGCGGGTGAGGAAGCCGTACTCGCCGAAGTTGCCGTCCCAGGAGAGACCGCCGTAGGAGGCGACCGCGTCGTGCAGCAGCGGGAACTTCTCCGCCGAGTAGTGGAAGCGGCCCGACTCGACGACGACGCCGCCGAGGGTGGTGCCGTGCCCGCCGAGGAACTTGGTGGCCGAGTGGATGACGATGTCGGCGCCCCACTCGATCGGGCGGACCAGGTACGGCGTGGCGACGGTGGAGTCGATGATCAGCGGGATGCCGGCGGCGTGCGCGACGGCGGCGAGGCCCTCGATGTCGGCGATCTCGCCGGAGGGGTTCGCGATCGTCTCGGCGTAGAGCACCTTGGTCTTGTCGGTGATCGCCGCGGCGTAATCCGCCGGATCGCTCGACTGCACGAATGTCGTCTCGACGCCGAAGCGCCGCAGCGTCACGTCGAGCTGGGTGATCGAGCCGCCGTAGAGGTTGGCGGAGGAGACGACGTGGTCGCCCGCGCCGACCAGCGCCGCGAAGGTGATGAACTGCGCCGACAGGCCGGAGGCGGTCGCGACGGCGCCGAGGCCGCCCTCGAGGCTCGCGACCCGCTCCTCGAACGAGGCGACGGTGGGGTTGGAGAGCCGGGAGTAGATGTTCCCGTACTTCTGCAGCGCGAAGCGCGCCGCCGCATCGGAGGTGTCGTCGAAGACGAACGCGCTCGTCTGATAGATGGGCAGCGCTCGCGCGCCCGTCACCGGGTCGGGGATGTTGCCGGCGTGGATTGCCCGCGTCTTGAAGCCGTACTCGCGATCTGCCATGCGATCGACGCTAGCGGGCGCCGCCGACACCGCGGCGCGGAGGCGTCGCATCCCGTAACAGTCCCAGGCTCGGAGTGCTCGTCCGGGCCGAGCGTCACAGCGTCGCGTGCACCGCCGCCAGCGCCATCGCCGCGATCGCGAACCACGACGCGAGCGCGACGACAAGCGCCCGCCAGCCGGTCGTCAGCAGCGCGCGCAGCCGCACGCCGCTGCCGAGCGCGAACAGCGCGGCGGCCAGCAGCCAGGTCTGCGCCGTGTCCGCCGCGACCAGCACGCCCTCCGGCAGCGGCAGGAGCGTCCGCACCAGCACCGCCGCGAGGAACCCGACCACGAACAGCGGCACGATCGCCGGCCGCGGACCGCCCTCGGCGCCGGCGCGCCGGGTCACCGCGGCGGCCACCGCGACCATCGGCGCGAGCATCACCACGCGGGTCAGCTTCACGACCACCGCGATCGCGAGCGCCGACGCCCCCGCGACCTGCGCGGTCGCCACCACCTGGCCGACGTCGTGCACCGACGCGCCCACCCAGTGCCCGAACTCGACGTCGGAGAGCCCGAGCGGATACCGCAGCGCCGGCAGCACCGCGATCGCGAGCGTCCCGCAGAGGGTGACCAGCGCGACCGGCACCGCCTGCTCCTGCTCCTTCGCCCGGGTCGCTCCGGCCATCGCGCCGATCGCCGAGGCCCCGCAGATCGAGAAGCCCGCGGCCAGCAGCAGCGGCTCGCGCCCCGGCAGCCGCAGCGCCCGCCCGAGGCCGTAGGTCAGACCGAAGGTCGCGAGCACGATCGCGACGACGATCAGGATCGCGCCCCAGCCGAGCGCGGCGATGTCGACGAGCGAGAGCTTGAGCCCGAGCAGCACGATGCCCGTGCGCATCAGCGTGCGCGAGGAGAACTTGAGCCCCGGTGCCAGCCGGCCGCTGAGCAGCGGGCGGGAGGCCGGCAGCTGCGCGACCAGGATCCCGAGCGCCACCGCCGCCGTCAGCATCGGCACGGCGGGCACGGCCAGGTGCACCGCGAACGCCAGCACCGCCGCGGCCGCGCAGACCGCGAGCCCGGGACCGATCCGGGCGATCAGACCCACGAGGGCAGCCACATGTGCGCCTGCCAGAACGAGAAGGACGTCTGCTGCCCCGTCCAGAGCGGGTAGAAGTAGGCCGTCAGCGCGGCGGCGAGCACCACGAAGATCAGCACGATCACGATGCCCCGCGTGCGCCGGCCGCGCTCGTCACCGCGGTTGCCGATGACCACCCCCGCCGTCAGGGCGAGCGCCAGCATCATGTAGGGCTCGAAGACCACGCAGTAGAACTGGAAGACGGTGCGGTCGAGGTAGAGCATCCAGGGCAGGTAGCCCGCGACGATCCCCATCAGCACGAAGCCGGCGCGCCACTCCCGGTAGCGCGCGAGCCGGTAGAGCAGATAGACCAGCGCGAGCACGCCGGCGTACCAGATCAGCGGATTCGCGACCGAGGTGATCGCCTCGTCGCAGCGCACCGCCGCGCAGCCGTCGACTCCGGTGGCCTGGTCGACGAAGTACATGCTCGTCGGCCGCAGCATCAGCAGCCAGGTCAGCGGATTCGCCTCGTAGGGGTGCGTGGCGCGCAGGTTGATCGAGTAGTCGTACATCTGCACGTGGTAGTGCCACAGGCTCTGCGCCCAGTCCGGCACCCAGGCGAGCGCGCCGGTCCAGGCGTTGCCCGGCGCCTCCGTCGCCCACTGCCGCGCCCAGCCGCCGGAGGTGCGCAGCCAGCCGAGCCAGGTGCCGACGTAGGCGATCAGCGCGATCGGCACGACCAGGAGGAAGGTGACGGGCCCCTGCTTGAGGATCGCCCCGCTCGCCCAGAAGGGGACGCCCGCGCGCCGGCGCAGCAGGGCGTCGACGACCACGGCGTAGACGCCGTACGCGGCGAGGAAGTAGATCCCGGTCCACTTCACGCCGGCCGCGAGACCGAAGATCAGGCCGGCGGTGAGCAGCCAGGGCCGCCACCACAGCACCGGTCCCCAGCTCGGCAGGTCGCCCGCGGCGACCTTCGCGGCCATCCGCTCCTCGGCCCAGCGCCGGTCGAGGAGGATCGCGGCGACACCGCAGAGGGCCACGAACATCAGGACGCCGTCGAGCAGCGACACCCGCGACATCACGATCGCGTGCCCGTCGATCGCGAGCAGAAGACCGGCGAGCGAGGCGAGGAAGGTGGAGCGGAAGAGCAGCTTCCCGATGACGATCACGAGGGCGACCGCGAGGATCCCGACGATCGCGGTGGCGAGGCGCCAGCCGACGCTGTCGTCCGCGCCGAGCAGCCCCATCCCGAGCCCGATGATCCACTTGCCCAGCGGCGGGTGCACCACGAAGGACGGCGCCCCGGTGAAGACGTCGACGGCCCCGGTGGCGAAGCCGGCATCGGGGTTCTCGGGCCAGGCGCCCTCGAAGCCGAGGTTCCAGAGGGTCCAGGCGTCCTTGACGTAGAAGGTCTCGTCGAAGACGAGCGAGCGCGGGTGGCCGAGGTTCCAGAGCCGGAGTACGGCGGCGACCAGGACGACGAGGATCGGCAGCCCCAGCTCCCAGAGCCGGCGGCGCACGGTGGTCGCGACGAGGCGGTCGTGCACGTCGTCGAACCAGGAGCCGCGGGGCACGTCCGGAGCGCTCCCGCGCACGTGCGCCGGCGCGGCGCTCCCGTCCGTGCTCCCGTCCGCGGGCCCGACCGGCACGGACCGCGAGGCCCCCGCGGAGTCGAGGAGCAGGTCGTCGAAGTCGCGCTGCGGTCGGTCCGTCACCCGGCCATGCTAACGGCGCGCGCTTCCGCCGCAGGGCCGCGTTCCGGTGCGGATGGGCGGCGACTGGGAGGATGGACGGATGATCATCCTGGCCGGCACGCCCATCGGCAATCTCGGCGACGCGACGCGGAGGCTCGTCGAGGCGCTCGAGAGCGCCCGGCACATCGCGGCGGAGGACACCCGGGTCACCATCCAGCTGCTCCGGGCCCTCGGGATCGAGAACCGGCCGCAGCTCTACGCGCTGCACGACCACAACGAGCGCGAGCGCTCCGCCGAGCTGGTCGAGCTCGCCCGCGAGGAGGACCTCCTCGTCCTCAGCGACGCCGGCATGCCCACGGTGTCGGACCCGGGCTACCACCTCGTCGAGACGGCCGTCGCCGCCGGCGTCCGGGTGACCGCCCTCCCCGGCCCCTCCGCCGTGCTGATGGCGCTCGCCGTCTCGGGCCTGCCGACCGACCGCTTCAGCTTCGAGGGCTTCCTGCCGCGCAAGCACGGCGAGCGGGTCACGCTGTTCCGCTCCCTCGTCGACGAGCGCCGGACGATGGTCTTCTTCGAGTCGCCGCACCGCATCGGCGACTCCCTCGCCGATCTGGTCGAGGCGATGGGCCCCGAGCGCCGGGTCGTGGTCTGCCGCGAGCTGACCAAGATGTTCGAGGAGGTGCGCCGGGGCACCGCCGCCGAGCTCGCCGAGTGGGCCGCCGACGGCCTCCGCGGCGAGATCTGCCTGGTGGTCGAGGGCGCGCCCGAGCGGGAGGCCTCCCTGGAGGACGGACTCGCCGACGTCCTCGAGCGGGTCGCGGCCGGCGCGCGGCTGAAGGAGGCCTCGGCCGAGGTCGCGGAGATCACCGGACTCTCCAAGCGCGCGCTCTACGAGGCGGCCCTCGCCTCGCGTCGCGGCTGAGCCGGCCCGGGTCGCGTCCGGCACCGCTCCGTCACACAGCGGGAGGCCCCGGCGCCGAACCATAGGATGGTCGCCATGTCCGACGGCGCCTCCTTCTATCTCACGACCCCGATCTTCTACGTGAACGACGTCCCCCACATCGGGCACGCGTACACCGAGGTCGCCGCCGACGTCCTCACCCGCTGGCACCGCCAGGCGGGCGACGACACCTGGCTGCTGACCGGGACCGACGAGCACGGCCAGAAGATCCTCCGCACCGCCACCGCGAACGGCACGACCCCGCAGGAGTGGGCGGACCGGCTCGTGCAGAACGCGTGGCAGCCGCTGCTGTCGACGATCGACATCGCCAACGACGACTTCATCCGCACGACGGAGCCGCGCCACGAGCTCAACGTGCAGAAGTTCCTGCAGAAGCTCTACGACCAGGGCGCGATCTACACCGGCGAGTACGAGGGCTACTACTGCGTGGGCTGCGAGGAGTACAAGCAGCTCTCCGACCTCGACGAGGGCACCGGCGAGTACGAGGGCCAGTACGTCTGCAAGATCCACTCCAAGCCGGTCGAGCTGCTCAAGGAGAAGAACTACTTCTTCACGATGAGCGAGTACACCGAGCGGCTGCTCGCGCTCTACGAGGAGCGCCCCGACTTCGTGCAGCCCGAGTCGGCACGCAACGAGGTGGTCAGCTTCGTCCGCCAGGGCCTCGCCGACCTCTCGATCTCGCGCTCGAGCTTCGACTGGGGCGTGAAGGTGCCGTGGGACGACTCTCACGTCGTCTACGTCTGGTTCGACGCGCTGCTCAACTACATCACCGCCGTCGGCTACGGCCAGGACGAGGCGGAGTTCGAGCGCCGCTGGCCGGCGACCCACATCGTCGGCAAGGACATCCTCCGCTTCCACGCGGTGATCTGGCCCGCGATGCTGATGGCCGCCGGGCTCGACGTGCCGAAGCAGGTCTTCGGCCACGGCTGGCTGCTCGTCGGCGGCGAGAAGATGTCGAAGTCGAAGCTCACCGGCATCGCGCCGGAGCAGATCACCGACACCTTCGGCTCGGACGCGTTCCGCTACTACTTCATGCGCGCCATCACCTTCGGGCAGGACGGCTCCTTCTCCTGGGAGGACCTCGCGGCGCGGTACCAGGCCGAGCTCGCCAACGGCTTCGGCAACCTCGCCTCGCGGGTGATCGCGATGCTGCACCGCTACTACGACGGCGTCGTGCCCGAGCCCTCGGCGCCGACCGAGGCGGAGGAGCGCGTGCAGGCGACCGTCGCGGAGGCGGCGGCCGCGGCCGACCGCTCGATCGGGACCCTCGCCATCCACGACGCGATCACCGCCGTCTGGACGATCGTCGACGAGCTGAACGGCTACATCACCGAGCAGGAGCCCTGGGCGCTCGCCAAGAGGGACGAGCGCGAGCGCCTCGGCACCGTGCTCTACACGGCGTCGGAGGGGCTGCGCGCCCTGGCCGTGCTGCTCTCGCCGGTCGTGCCCCGCGCGACCACCGCGCTCTGGGAGGCGCTCGGCGTGCAGGACGCGCTCGGCGCCCTCACGGCCCAGCCGCTCCGCGCGGCGGGGGAGTGGGGACAGCTGCCGGTCGGCACCACGGTCGGCACCCTCGCGCCGCTCTTCCCCCGCATCGAGGTCCCGGAGTCCTGAGCCGGGATCGCGATGCGCCGCCTGCGGCGGCTGCTCGACCAGCATGCTGTGCTGCGGCTGCCTCGCCTGCTGGAGGAGCCCGCAGCCCGCTCCGCGGACGCGCTCATGCTGATCGAGCAACCCGCTGCGCGGGCGTATCGAGATCCACCGTCCGCCGGCGCGGGTTCTCCGGATCCACCCTCCGGGGCCCCGCCGCCCCGCCCCGGTAGCCTGGACGCATGACCGACAGCCAGCACGTCCGCGCCCGCGAGAACACGTCCGGCCGCGACCTGACGTACCCGCCGCTGCCCGAGGCGCTCGTCGTCCCCGTCTACGACAACCACACGCACCTCGAGATCAGCGACGGCCTCGAGCCCCTGGACTATCGGGAGCAGCTCGACCGCGCCTCCACGGTCGGCGTCCGCGGCGTCGTGCAGGTCGGCACCGACGTCGAGACCAGCCGCTGGTCGGCCGAGCGCGCCGCCTCCGAGCCGCGCATGCTCGCCGCCGTCGCGATCCACCCCAACGAGGCGCCCGCCCTCGAGGAGCGCGGCGAGCTCGACGACGCTCTCGCCGTGATCGCCGAGCTGGCGACCCAGCCGCGCGTGCGCGCCGTCGGCGAGACCGGTCTCGACTTCTTCCGCACCGGCGAGAGCGGCCGCGCCGCCCAGTTCCGCTCGTTCGAGGAGCACATCCGCATCGCGAAGGAGACCGGGATCGCGCTGCAGATCCACGACCGCGACGCGCACCGCGAGGTCATGGAGACCCTCCGCCGGGTCGGCGCCCCCGAGCGCACCGTCTTCCACTGCTTCTCCGGCGACGCCGAGATGGCGCGGATGTGCGCGGACGAGGGCTGGTACCTCTCCTTCGCCGGCACCGTCTCGTTCAAGAACGCGGCGTCGCTGCGCGAGGCCCTGGTCGCCACACCGCGGCACCTGATCCTCGTCGAGACCGACGCGCCCTACCTCACTCCGGAGCCGTTCCGCGGCCGCCCGAACGCGCCCTACCTGATCCCGCACACCCTCCGCTCGATGGCCGCGACGCTCGAGACCGACGTCGGCCACCTGGCCGCCACGATCGCCTCGAACACCGAGCAGGTCTACGGCGAGTGGGGCGGCGAGGTCGGCTCGGAGCCGTCGGAGCCGGTCGGGCAGCTGGCATGACCGGCCGGCACGCCGCGGAGGCGGGGCCCGACGAGGACGCCGTCCCGAAGCTGCTCGGACCCGCCGAGATCCGCGATCTCGCCCAGCTGCTCGACGTCACTCCGACGAAGAAGCTCGGCCAGAACTTCGTGCACGACGCCAACACCGTCCGCCGCATCGTCAAGCTCGCCCGCGTGGAGCGGGGCGAGAGCGTCGTCGAGATCGGCCCGGGCCTCGGCTCGCTCACCCTCGGCCTGCTCGAGGCGGGTGCCGGAGTCGTCGCCGTCGAGATCGACGGCCGGCTCGCGGAGCAGCTGCCCCGCACCGTCCAGCTGATGGCGCCCGCCGCCGAGCTCACGGTGATCCGCGCCGACGCGATGAAGGTGCTCGAGTTGCCGGGCGAGCCCGTGCGGCTCGTCGCGAACCTCCCGTACAACATCTCGGTGCCGGTGCTGCTGCACTTCCTCGAGCACTTCCCGAGCATCCGCTCCGGCGTGGTGATGGTGCAGTCCGAGGTCGGGCTCCGCCTCGCGGCCGGCCCGGGCTCCAAGGTCTACGGCGGCCCGAGCGTGAAGGCGTCCTGGTTCGGCTCCTTCACGACCGGCGGCACCGTCTCCCGGCAGATCTTCTGGCCCGTCCCCAACGTCGACAGCGTGTTGGTCTCGTTCGAGCGCGGCGAGGAGCCGGGCGACGAGACCCTGCGCCGGGCGGTCTTCGCGGTGGTCGACGCGGCCTTCGCGCAGCGGCGGAAGATGCTCCGCCAGTCGCTCGCCGCGCTCTTCGGCGACAGCACCGCCGCGATCGCCGCGCTCGAGTCGGCCGGAGTGCCGCAGACGGCCCGCGGCGAGGAGCTCGACGTCGCGGCGTTCACCGCCCTCGGTCGGGCTCTCGACCCGGCACGTGTGCCGGTCCGTGGCGGCGCGGTGCCCGCCGCAGCGAGCGAGGACGGCGACGTCGACGGCGACGCGGAGGACGCCGACGAGAGCGCTCCCGCCGCGGACGAGCGCGGCTCCGCCACCCTGTAGCGTGGTCGCATGGCCCATCGCGCGACGACGTCGAACCGGGTCCACGCGCGAGCGCCAGGCAAGATCAACGTCTACCTGAAGGTCGGCGCCGTCCGCGAGGACGGCTACCACGAGCTCGCCACCGCCTTCCAGTCGCTGTCCCTCTACGAGGACGTCCGCGCGAGCGATGCGCCCGACTTCTCGGTCGAGTTCTCCGGCTCGATCGACACCCGCGGCCTCGCCGTCGACGGGTCGAACCTCGCGATCAAGGCGGCGCGGGCGCTCGCCCGGGCGACCGGCTACCGCGGCGGCGTGCACCTCGAGATCGAGAAGAACGTGCCGATCGCCGGCGGGATGGGCGGCGGCTCGGCCGACGCCGCCGCGACCCTGCTGGCCTGCGACGCCCTGTGGGGCACCGCCTGCACCCGCGAGCAGCTGCTCGGGATCGCCGCCGGACTCGGCGCCGACGTCCCGTTCTCCTTCACCGGCGGCACCGCGATCGGCGTCGGCCGCGGCGACGAGCTGAGCCCCGCGCTCGCCAAGGGCCGCTTCGAGTGGGTGCTCGTGCTCTCGGAGCAGGGCCTGTCGACCCCCGAGGTCTACCGCGAGCTCGACCGGCACCGCGAGCGGCACCTGCACGACTTCCGGCCGATCTCCGCGACGCCGAGCATCGACCCCAACGTCCTCCAGGCCCTGCGCGCGGGGGACGCCGCCATGCTGGCCGACGCCATGCACAACGATCTGCAGGCGCCGGCGCTGCACCTGCAGCCCGGGCTCGCGCGCATCCTCGAGCGCGGCGAGGAGAGCGGCGCCCTCGGCGGCCTCGTCTCCGGCTCCGGCCCGACGGTCGCGTTCCTTCTGCCCGACGCCGACGCGGCGCTCGACCTGCAGCTCGAGCTGACGGCCGCCCGGATGCGTGCGGTCCGCGTCTCCGGCCCGGTCCACGGCGCCCGCCTCCTCTCCACCTGACCACGCGCGTCGCGCAGCCGTCACACCGTGCAGGTCGAGCAGTCGCCACACCATGCTGGTCGAGTAGCCGCGCAGCGGCGTATCGAGACCCGCCCTGCTGGACACGGTGGATCTCGATACGCCCTCTGCGAGGGCTGCTCGATCAGCATGAGGGCGAGCACGCGCCGTCCGCAGAGAACGCTCGATCTCGTGGCCTAGAGTGCCGCTCATGGCCCCCAGACGAGTAGCACTGTTCGCGATCCTCACCGGACTCGTCTCGGCCGCCGTCACCCTCGCGACCGCCGAGCTCGTCGCCGTCTTCACAGGCGCCGGCGGCAGTCCGCTGGTCGCGGTCGGCGGCTTCGTGATCGACATCGTCCCGCCGGGCGTCAAGGACACGGTCATCGCCCTGTTCGGCACCGGCGACAAGCTCGTCCTCCTCGTCTCGCTCGGCCTCGCGGTCGCCCTGCTCGCGATCGCCGCCGGGCTGCTGGAGTACCGCAAGACCCCGCTCGGCGTCCTGCTCCTCGCCGCCGTCGCCGGACTCGGCGCGCTCGCGGCCGTCAGCCGGGAGGGCGCCTCCGGCATCGACGCCGCGCCGAGCGTCGTCGGCATGGTCGCCGGCGCGATGGTGCTGCGCGCCGCCTCCGCCCGCCTGCGCGCCTGGGACGAGGAGCCCGCCCAGGGCTCGACCGACCGCCGCTCCTTCCTCCGCCTGGTCGGCATCGCCGGCGCCGCCGCCGTCGTCGCGGGCGTGGGCGCGCGGGTCGTCACGGCCGCCGCCTCCGCCGTCACCGCGGTCCGCGAGGCCGTCGTGCTGCCGACCCCCGCCGCCACCGCCGCGCCGATCCCCGCGACCGGCGTCCTCGACGACATCGAGGGCATCAGCCCCTACGTCACCTCGAACGACGACTTCTACCGGATCGACACCGCGCTCTCCGTGCCGAGCGTCGACCCGGCGGACTGGTCGCTGACGATCACCGGCATGGTCGAGGAGGAGATCACCCTCACCTGGGACGAGCTGCTCGCCCTCCCGCTCGAGGAGCACCTCGTCACCCTCTCCTGCGTCTCGAACGAGGTCGGCGGCGACCTGATCGGCACCGCGCTCTGGCTCGGCTACCCGATCCGCGAGCTGCTCGCCCGTGCCCGCCCGACCGCCGGCGCCGACATGGTGCTCTCCCGCAGCATCGACGGGTTCACCGCCTCCAGCCCGCTCGAGGTGCTGACCGACGAGGGTCGCGCCAGCCTCCTGGCGGTCGGCATGAACGGCCAGCCGCTCCCGGTCGAGCACGGCTTCCCGGTGCGGATGGTCGTCCCGGGCCTCTACGGCTACGTCTCGGCGACCAAGTGGGTCACCGAGCTCAAGGTCACCACGTTCGAGGACGACGTCGCCTACTGGTCGACCCGCGGCTGGACCGAGCGCGGCCCGATCAAGGTCGAGTCGCGCATCGACGTCCCGCGCCAGGGCCAGGCCGTCCCGTCCGGCACGGTCGCGGTCGCGGGCGTCGCCTGGGCGCCGCACACCGGCATCTCGAAGGTCGAGGTGCAGATCGACGGCGGCGCCTGGCAGGAGGCGCGCCTCGCCGAGGCCGTCACCGCCGACACCTGGATCCAGTGGGTCTACGAGTGGGACGCGATCGCGGGCGACCACGTCGTCCTGGTCCGTGCCACCGACTCCGAGGGCCTGGTGCAGACCCAGGACGAGGCGCCGCCCGCTCCCGACGGCGCGACCGGCTGGCACATGCGCACCGTGACGGTCGCCTGAGCGCACCGCGTCCGCCCGTGGGGATCCGCGGAGGCGGCCCCCGGTAAACTCGGCCCCTATGGCACATCTCCTGGGCGCTGAGTCGCTCCGCCTCGAGTACCCCACGCGGGTCATCTTCGACGACGTCTCCCTCGGCATCGAGGAGGGCGATCGGATCGGCATCGTCGGCCGGAACGGCGACGGCAAGTCCACCCTCCTCCGCCTGCTCGCGCAGCGCATCGAGCCCGACGGCGGCCGGGTGACCCACCGCCGCGGCGTGACGCTCGGCATGCTCGACCAGGCCGACACCGTGGACGAGGAGCTCACCGTCGCCCAGGCCGTCGTCGGCGGCCTCGAGGAGCACGAGTGGGCCGGAGACGCGCGCACCCGCGACGTCATCGCCGGGCTGCTGCGCGACGTCCCCTGGGACGGCGTCGTCGGCGCGCTCTCGGGCGGCCAGCGCCGCCGCGTCGCCCTGGCCAAGCTGCTCGTCGGCGACTGGGACGTCGTCTTCCTCGACGAGCCCACCAACCACCTGGACGTCGAGGGCATCGCCTGGCTCGCCGAGCACCTCAAGCGCCGCTGGGCCGCCACCTCGGGCGGCCTCGCGGTCGTCACCCACGACCGGTGGTTCCTCGACGAGATCTGCACCGCCACCTGGGAGGTGCACGACCGCCTGGTCGAGCCCTTCGAGGGCGGCTACGCGGCCTACATCCTGCAGCGCGTCGAGCGCGACCGGATGGCCTCGACCATGGAGTCGAAGCGGCAGAACCTGATGAAGAAGGAGCTGGCCTGGCTGCGCCGCGGCGCTCCGGCCCGCACGGCCAAGCCCAAGTTCCGCATCGACGCGGCGAACCAGCTGATCGAGAACGAGCCGCCCGTGCGCGACTCCGTCTCGCTGTCGCAGCTCGCCGTCTCGCGGCTCGGCAAGGACGTCGTCGACCTGCTCGACGTCACCGTCCGCTACGGCGAGCGGACCGTGCTCAACCGGATCGAGTGGCGGATCGCGCCGGGCGAGCGGACCGGCGTCCTCGGCGTGAACGGCGCCGGCAAGTCGACGCTGCTCGGCCTCGTGGCCGGCAGCGTGCAGCCCACCAGCGGCAAGGTCAAGCGCGGCACGACCGTCCGCGTCGCGATCCTCGACCAGCAGCTGCGCGAGCTGACCGAGGTGCAGCACCAGCCGGTCCGCGAGATCATCGCCGAGCAGCGCACCAGCTACTCGATCGGCGGCAAGGAGATGACGCCGGGGCAGCTGCTCGAGCGCCTCGGCTTCTCCAGCGCGCAGCTGTCGACGCCGGTGAAGGACCTCTCCGGTGGTCAGCGCCGTCGGCTGCAGCTGCTGCTGATCCTGCTGAGCGAGCCGAACGTGCTGATCCTCGACGAGCCCACCAACGACCTCGACACCGACATGCTCGCCGCGATCGAGGACCTGCTCGACTCCTGGCCCGGCACGCTGCTCGTCGTCTCGCACGACCGCTACCTGCTCGAGCGGGTCACCGATCAGCAGTACGCCGTGATGGACGGCGCGTTCCGCCACCTGCCCGGGGGAGTGGAGCAGTACCTCGACCTGCGCCGCGCGCTGGAGAAGGGCGCGCCCGCTGGCGGCTCGACGGGTGGGTCCGCTCCGGCTCCGTCCGGCCTCGGCGGCGCCGAGCGGCGCACCGCCGAGAAGGAGGTGTCGGCGATCGACCGGCGCCTGCACAAGCTGACGCAGCTCTCCGCCGCGGTGCACGAGAAGATGGCGACCCACGACCCGGACGACTACGACGGCATCCTGGGCCTGAACGCGAAGCTGCGCGAGCACCAGGACGAGGCGGCCGGGCTCGAGCTGCGCTGGCTGGAGCTGTCGGAGCTGCTCGAGGGCTGAGTGCGGCGCAGAACATCAGCTGAGAGGCGGTCTCATCGGCGATCAGCGAGGAGGGACGGTCTCAGCTGATGCTCCGCAGCCGGAGCGCGGCGGACGTCAGCCGAAGTCGAGCGAGAGCTTGCGGAGCAGCTGCGCCAGCCGCTCCTGCTGTGCGTGCGTGAGGGCTCCGAGCAGCTCCTGCTCGGCGTCGACGAGCCGGGTGATCGCCGCGTCCACCCGCGACAGACCCGACGGCGTCATCTGCACCAGCACGCCGCGGCCGTCGTTCGGATCGTCCAGCCGTTCGACGAGGTCGCGCTCGACCAGCCGGTCGATCCGATTGGTCATCGTTCCGCTGGTGACCATGGTCGCCTGGAGCAGCTGCTTCGGGCTCATCCGGTAGGGGGAGCCGGCGCGGCGGAGCGCGGAGAGGACGTCGAACTCCCAGGTCTCCAGCTCCGAGCGGCCGAACGCGCTGCCGCGTGCCCGCTCCAGCTGCTTGGCGAGCCGGCGCATCCGCGAGAAGACCTGCAGGGGGGTGAAGTCGAGGTCGGGCCGCTCGCGCACCCAGGCGTCGACGATGCCGTCCACCTCGTCATTCGCGCTCACCCGTCCATTGTGGCGGGTGCGCGGCCCGGGAGTCGCCGGGAGCCTCCCGGCCGAGGGCGCCACGGCGACGGCGAGGGCGGGCGGATGGCAGGATGGACGGCGCGCGCGAGCGCGGTCCGCCATGGTGTAACGGCAGCACGGCAGCCTTTGGAGCTGTCCGGTCCAGGTTCGAATCCTGGTGGCGGAGCTCGAGCACCGAGCACCGGTGCCGGACGGAGGAGCACGCGCACCATGGTCGACAGCACGCTCGCGGTGGTGATCCTGGCCGCCGGTCAGGGCACCCGGATGAAGTCCCGCACCCCCAAGGTCCTGCACCGCCTCGCCGGGCGCCCGCTGCTGGGGCACGTCCTCGACACGGCCGCCTCGCTCGACGCGGGCCACGTCGTCACGGTCGTGCGGCACGAGCGCGAGCGGGTCGCGGCCGCGGTCCTCGACCACTCGCCGGCGGCCCTCGTCGTCGATCAGGACGAGGTGCCCGGCACCGGCCGCGCCGTCGAGCTCGGCCTCGCCGCGCTGCCGGACGACTTCGACGGGACCGTCGTGGTGCTCAGCGCCGACGTCCCGCTGCTCGACGCCCCGACCCTGCGCCGCCTGGTCGACGAGCACCTCGCGGCGGCGAACGCCCTGACGATGCTCTCCTGCGTCCTCGAGGACCCGACCGGTTTCGGCCGCATCGTCCGCGGCGCCGACGGCGGCTTCGCCTCGATCGTCGAGCAGAAGGACGCGAGCGACGCCGAGCTCGCGCTCACCGAGACCAACGCCGGCGTCTACGCCTTCGACGCGGCCGCCCTGCGCGCGGTGATCGGTGCGATCGGCGTCGAGAACGCGCAGCGCGAGAAGTACCTCACCGATGCCGCCGCCGCGCTCAAGGCCGCCGGCCGCGCGATCGAGGCCGTCCCGGTGCAGGACCGCTGGCTCGTCGCGGGCATCAACGACCGCGCCCAGCTGGCGGACGCGGCGCTCGAGCTGAACGCCCGGATCGTCCGCCGCTGGCAGCTCGAGGGCGTCACGATCCAGGACCCGGCGACGACCTGGATCGACGTCGACGCGGTGCTCTCGCCCGACGTCGAGATCCTCCCCGGCACGCAGATCAAGGGGCCGACGGTCATCGCCTCCGGAGCGATCATCGGACCGGACACGACGCTCGACTCCTGCGAGGTGGGCGAGGACGCGGTGATCAAGCGCTCGGACGCGACACTGGCCGTCATCGGCGCGCAGGCGCAGGTCGGCCCGTTCTCGTTCCTGCGTCCGGGCACCGTGCTCGGCGAGCGCGGCAAGATCGGCACCTACGTCGAGACCAAGAACGCGACGATCGGCGCCGGCTCGAAGGTGCCGCACCTCTCCTACGTCGGCGACGCGACGATCGGCGAGGAGTCGAACATCGGCGCCGGCTCGATCTTCGCCAACTACGACGGGGTGAACAAGGCGTCCTCCGTCGTCGGGTCGCACGTGCGCGCCGGGTCGCACAACGTCTTCGTCGCCCCCGTTAGAATCGGTGACGGAGCGTACACGGGCGCCGGCACGGTCATCCGCAAGGACATCCCCGCCGGAGCCCTCGGCATCACCGTCGCTCCGCAGCGCAACATGGCCGGATGGGTGCAGACCCATCGTCCGGGAACCGCGTCGGCCACCGCCGCCGAGGCCGCCCAGGCGTCGGAGCCCGAGGGCACCGACCGCGCGACCGGAGGAAGCGGAGCACAGTGACGGGCATCACCGCCAGCAACAAGAAGAGCCTGGTCCTGGTCTCGGGGAGGGCGCATCCGGCACTGGCGGAAGCGGTCGCCGACGAGCTGGGCACCGAGCTGGTCACCACCGAGGGGCGCACCTTCGCGAACGGCGAGCTCTACGTCCGCTACGGCGAGTCGGTCCGCGGCGGGGACGTCTTCGTCCTGCAGTCGCACACCTCGCCGATCAACGAGTGGCTCATGGAGCAGCTGATCATGGTCGACGCGCTCAAGCGCGCCTCGGCCAAGCGGATCACCGTGGTCGCGCCGTTCTACCCCTACGCGCGCCAGGACAAGAAGGGCCGCGGCCGCGAGCCGATCTCGGCCCGCCTCGTCGCCGACCTGTTCAAGGCCGCCGGCGCCGACCGCATCATGTCGGTCGACCTGCACGCCGCGCAGATCCAGGGCTTCTTCGACGGCCCCGTCGACCACCTCTTCGCCATGCCGGTGCTGCTCGAGCACTTCCGCGAGAAGCTCGACCCCTCGACCCTCACCGTCGTCTCGCCGGACATGGGCCGCGTCCGCGTCGCCGACATCTGGAGCGACAAGCTCGGCGTGCCGCTCGCGATCATCCACAAGCGCCGCGACCCCAAGGTCGCGAACCAGGTCTCGGTGCACGAGATCGTCGGAGAGGTCAGCGGCCGCGTCTGCCTCCTCGTCGACGACCTGATCGACACCGGCCGCACCATCGCCAAGGCTGCCGAGGCCCTCAAGGCCGCCGGCGCGATCGGCGTCGTCGTCGCCGCGACCCACGCCGTCTTCTCCGACCCGGCCCGCGAGCTGCTCAGCTCCGAGTTCATCGACTCGGTCGTCGTCACCGACACCCTGCCGCTGCCGGAGGAGAAGAAGTGGGACCGCCTGACGATCCTGCCGATCGCCCCGCTGCTGGCCCGCGCGATCCACGAGGTCTTCGACGACGGCTCCGTCACCTCCATGTTCGACGGCGACGCGTAAGCCGCAGCCTGGAGACGTCCGCGCTCCGCGCGGCACATGCTGGTCGAGTAGCCGCGGAGCGGCGTATCGAGACCCGGCGTCGCCCGTGGGGCGGTCTGCAGACCCGCGTCTGAGGCCGGTGGATCTCGATACGCCCGCTGCGCGGGCTACTCGATCAGCAAGGGTGCGCGAAATGTCCGCGCAGCTGCCGCGGTCGGCGGCCTCCGGCTCGCTCCGGGAGGCGGTCGACGCCTTAGCATGAGTGAATGCGCGCGCATGGTGATCTGACCCGGACGGGGGGTCTGCTGCGCGCGCCCGAGCTGTCGCAGGCGTCGGTCGCGGTCGCCGCGCTGTTCCTGGTCTGGTCGCCCGCGGCCCTCGAGGCCGGCTGGTGGCTGCTGCTGGGACTCGGGCTCGCGGCGGCGATGGCCGTCGTCGGCGCGGTCGCCGACTCCGGTCGCGAGGTGCACGACGGGCCCACGGGGGAGTGGCTCGGGCTCGCCGGTCGCGCGCTCGCGGCGTCCGCCGTCGCGCTGACCGCCGCGGACTCGGTCGTCGGCGCGAGCGCCCGCCCGGTCGCCGTGCTCCTGATCGTCGGCACGACCCTCTTCGTGCTCCGCGGCGGAGTCCTCCCACCCGGACTGGCGCGGGTGCTCCTGGGCCTCGTGCTCCTCCTCCTGCTGGCCTCGGCTGTGATCCTCGCCCTGGCGCACCCCGTCGCGACCCCGTCCGAGACGGTCATCGGCGGCGCGGAGGGCAGCGTCACGGCGGCCGCCCTCCTGCTTCTCCTCTTCGCCCCCGCCCAGACCGGCGAGACTCCGGCGCTGCGGCGGTCGCTGCCCGCGATCGGCGTCACGGCCCTCGTCGCGGCGCTGATCGGCTCCGGGCTGCTCCTGCTCGTCGGTCCGCAGGAGCTCGCCGACGTCCCGGCCTCGCTCTCCGCGGTCGCGGCCGGGACCCCTGCCGCCGCCCTGGTCGGCATCGCGGCCGTGCTCGCCACCCTCCTCGCGCTCATCGCCCTGACCCGGCGCGACGCCTCGGCGCTGGTCCGCCTGGCCGATGCGGGCGAGATCCCGAGCCCCTTCGACCACCGCAACCGCCGCACCGGGGTGCCCGCCGCGGGTCAGCTCGCCGTCTGCCTGGTGTCGGTGCTCGCGGTGGTCGTCCTCGACGCCGACGCCCTGCTCGCGTTCGCGGTCGCCGCCTCGCTGATCGCGCTGATCCTGCGCCGGCTCGACCGCGGAGTCGCCGGAGCGCGCTGGCCTGCGGTCGTCTCGGCGGCGGGTGCCCTGGTCCTCCTGCTCGCGCTGCCCTCGGCGACGGCCGCCGCGGTCGCCGTCCTGCTCGCGCTGCTGCTGATCGTCCGCGCCTTCCGGCGGTAGTGGGGCCTCAGGCGAGTGCGGCGGTCTCGACCGGGCGGCTCGGCAGCCGGAGTGCGAGCGGATCCGCGCGCACCCGCACGAGCCCGGAGCGGACGGCGCCGAGAGCGACCGCCTGATCGCCGAGCGTCGAGGGCACGATCCGCGGCGCCGGGGCGTGCACCTCGCCCACCAGCCGCTCCGACACGGCGGAGAGCAGCGGACCGGCCGAGGCGGCCAGCGCCCCGCCGACCACGATCAGCGAGACGTCGAGCAGATTGGCGACGGTCGCGGTGATGGCGGTGAGGCGGTCGATCAGCCGCGCGACGACGGCGGCGGCGAGCGGATCGCCCGCGTCGGCGGCGGCGAGCACCTCGGCCGCTCCCGGCTTCGCCACGGCGTCGAGGAGCGACGCGGGCCGCCCCGGGACGGCCAGTGCCTCGCGGGCCCAGGTGCGCGCGAGGGCGGCGATGCCCTCCGCGGAGCCGACGCCCTCGACCAGGTCGAGGTAGCGCATCTCGCCGGTGAGCCCGCGGGCGCCGCGGAGCAGCGAGCCGCCGAGGACGATGCCGCCGCCGAGCCGCTCGCCGGAGAGCAGGGCGAGGTAGTCGTCGCAGTCGATCGCGGCCCCGCGCCAGCCCTCGGCCAGCGCGGCGAGGTTCGCGTCGTTGTCGACCACGGGCGACCAGCCGCGGCCGGAGTACTGGTCGACGAGACCGGGGTTCATCGCGCCCCAGAAGCCGTTGTCGCCGGCGGGGGAGTGGCCGAGCGCGTCGACCGGTGCCGGGACGCCGAGGGTCAGCGCGAGCACCTCGTCGTCGGTCACGCCGGCGAGGTGGAGGGCGCGGTCGAGGACCCGGGCGATGTCGGCGACGCGGCGCTCGTGCGGGAGGTCCTCGACCCGCTCGTGGTCGACCGGCTCGACGTGCCGGACGAGGGTCTCGCCGAGCAGATCGGCGACGAAGACGCCGACGCTGTGCTGCCCGGCGTCGACGCCGACGACGACGCCGGCGCGGCGGCGCAGCGCGTATCGGCGCGCGGGGCGGCCCTTCACGTAGTCGCCGGCGGCGCGCTGGTTCTCCAGCTCCTCCAGCCAGCCGAGCTCGATCAGGTCGTCGCAGACAGCGATGACGGTCGATCGGGTGAGGCCGGTGCGCTCGATCAGGGCGGAGGCGGTCATCGCCTCGCCGGTCCAGGCGCGCTCGAGCACGTCGAGCGCGCTGCGCCGGCGCTGGAACGAGCCGGTGCTCGCGGAGAGCCTGCTGTCGGACATCTTCTCCACGCTCCCCTTGACCTCGGCCGGATCGGCTGCAACAGTACATCGCGTACTAGATCTATTACCTAGATTTAGTCACTGAAGCAACTTATCCGCAACCCGGGAGACGACGACGTGCCCCTCACCACCACCGCCCTCAGCCGGCGCACCCTCCTCACCGCGGCAACGGCCGGCGCCGCCGCGCTCGGCCTCGCCGCCTGCGCCTCCCCCTCCGGTTCGGGCGGGGTCACCGAGATCACCTTCTTCCAGTCCAAGCCCGAGGTGATCGGCTACTTCGACGAGGTCATCGAGCGCTTCCACGCCGCGCAGTCGCGGGTGCGGGTCGTGCACGACTTCTCCTCCAACCTCTCCGCCGGCTTCGTCCGCACCAATCCGCCGGACCTCGGCTGCCTCAACTACAACTTCGAGGTCGCGCGGTTCGTCGAGCGGGGCGCCCTGAGCGACCTGTCCGACATCGCCGAGGCGAAGCGGATCAACCCCGACCTGCAGCCGCTGATCGAGCAGACCGCGTCCTACCCGGGCCGCACCAGCGTGCTGCCCTACTCGCTGATGATGTCGGCGGTGCTCTACAACCGCGAGATCTTCGCCGCGCAGAACCTCGAGGTGCCGACCACCTGGACCGAGTTCCTCGCGGTCTGCGACGCGCTGACGGCCGCGGGCATCACGCCGATCTACGGCACCTACAAGGACCCGTGGACGGTCGCGCAGGGACTGTTCGACTACTCCGTCGGCGGGACCGTCGACCTCGAGGCCTTCTTCTCGCAGCTGAAGGAGCAGGGCGCCGACGTCGGTCCCTCCTCGCCGGTCTCGTTCGAGAAGGACTTCGCGGCACCCGTCGAGCAGATGGTGCGGCTCGCCGGCTACGCGCAGCCGAACGCCGCCAGCCGGGCCTACGGCGACGGCAACCTCGCCTTCTCGAACGGCGAGGCGGCGATGTACTTCCAGGGCCCGTGGGCGCTGAGCGAGATCGCGAAGACCGCCCCGGACCTCTCGATCGGCGCCTTCCCGCTGCCGATGACGGACGACCCGGACGAGCGCCGCGTGCGGGTGAACGTCGACCTCGCGCTGTGGATCCCGGAGGCCTCGACCAAGAAGGCGGCGGCGCGCGAGTTCCTCTCCTTCCTGATGCAGCCCGAGATCATCGACGCCTACAACGCCGACAACAACGCCTTCGGCGTCACCACCGACGCCCCCGCCGTCACCCAGCCCACGCTCGTCGAGCTGCAGGAGTTCTACGACCGGGCGGCGTTCACCCTCGGCGCCTCGCAGCTCGTGCCGCAGAACATCCCGCTGCAGAACTACGTCCAGGGCGTCGCCCTCGGGTCCGACCCCGCCGCCACGCTGCGCACGATCGACGCCGACTGGGCGCGCATCGCGTTCCGCTCCTAGACCTCCCCGACCCCCTCTCAGAGACGAGACACCATGGCCCTCTCCGCCCCCGCCCGCCCGGAGGAGCGCACCGCCGCGACTCCTCGGCCGGCCGCCGCCCCGCGACGGAAGCCGCGCGCCGATCGCACCTTCCTGCTCTACCTGCTCCCCGCGCTCGTGCTCTTCACGCTCGCGATCACCCTGCCCGCCCTGATGGGGATCTTCTTCAGCTTCACCGACTCGATCGGCTTCGGCGAGTGGAGCTTCATCGGCCTGACCAACTACGTCGCGCTGTTCTCGGACCCGGCGATCCTCGCCTCCTACGGGTTCACCGTGGGGCTCGCGCTGGTGACCGTGCTCCTGGTGAACGTCGTCGCGTTCCTCCTGGCGATCGCGCTGACCTCGCAGATCCGCGGCAAGGTCGCGCTGCGGGCCGTGTTCGTGCTGCCGATGGTCGTCTCGGGCATCATCATCGCGTTCGTCTTCAACTTCCTCTTCTCCAACTCGCTGCCCGCCTTCGCGCAGTCGGTCGGAGCGACGCCGCTGGCCGACAGCATCCTCGCGGATCCGAACCTCGCCTGGCTCGCGATCGTGATCGTGACCGCCTGGCAGGCCGTGCCCTCCGCGCTGCTGATCTACATCGCCGGCGTGCTCTCGATCCCCGGCGACGTCTACGAGGCCGCCTCGCTCGACGGCGCCTCCAGCTGGGGGCAGCTGCGCTCGATCACGCTGCCGCTGGTCGCGGGCTACGTCGTGATCAACCTCGTGATCGGCTTCAAGAACTTCCTCAACTCCTACGACATCATCGTCGGCCTGACCGACGGAGGCCCCGGAACCTCGACCCGCAGCGTCGCGATGACGATCTTCTCGGGCTTCACCAGCGGCGACTACGCCTATCAGATGGCCAACGCCACGATCTTCTTCCTCATCGCGCTCGTGATCGCGCTCGTACAGCTGCGCGTCTCGCGCGGAAAGGCGGCCTTCTGATGACCAGCCAGGTCCCCCTCGCCCCGTCCCTCCCCGGCACCCGGGCCGCCGTCGACGCCGACGCCCGTCGCGGCGGGAAGCGGCGGCGCTCGAGCCTCCTGCTCACCCTCGTCCTCGTGGTCTGCGCCCTCTCGGTGATCGGCCCGCTGTGGGTCACCCTGACCATGGCCTTCAAGACCGGCGCCCAGGCGGTCGACGGCAACGCCTTCTCGATCCCGCTGCCGTTCTCGGTCGACGGCTTCGTCCAGGCCTGGAACCTGACCGACTTCCCCCGCGGCTTCGCCGTCTCGGTCTTCGTCTCGGCGATCACGGTCGGCGGCACGATCGTGCTCTCGGCCCTCGCCGCGTTCGCGATCTCGCGGAACTGGGACAAGCGCTTCTACCGCTGGTCGTTCTTCTACCTGCTCGCGGCGATGTTCCTGCCGTTCCCGGTGCTCGCGCTCTCGCAGGTGTCGCTCACCGGACTCGTCGGACTCGACAACCCGCTCGGCGTCGCCGTCCTGCACGTGATGTTCCAGCTGTCCTTCAGCGTGATGCTCTTCACCGCGTTCCTGCGCTCGCTGCCCGAGGAGCTCGAGGAGAGCGCCCGGCTCGACGGCGCGAGCACCGACCAGGTCTTCTGGCGGCTCGTCTTCCCGCTGCTCGCCCCGATGAGCGCGACGGTCGGCATCTTCGCCTTCCTCGCCTCCTGGAACGATTTCATGATGCCGTCGCTGATCACCTCGGACCCGTCGCTGCAGACGCTCCCCGTGCTGCAGAAGATCTTCCAGACCCAGTTCAGCAACGACTACAACGTCGCCTTCGCCTCCTACCTGATGGCGATGGCCCCGGCGATCATCGTCTACCTGTTCACCCAGCGCTGGGTCATGTCGGGCGTGACGCAGGGCGCCATCAAGTAGGGCTCGCGGGCCTCGGGGCGGCCGTCTGCGGCGTTGTCGTCGGTCGCCGTAGCTCCGCTACGCCTCCCTCCTCCGCCTTGCAGCCGACCACCCCGAGACCCGCGGGCTCGACTCCGGGAGGCGAGGGTGCCGTGCTGCGCACGAGCCGGCCCCGAACATGCTGGTCGAGTAGCCCCGCAGGGGCGTATCGAGACCCACGCTCACCGAGAGGGCGGTCCCGGAGCAGCAGTCCAGACATCGGTGGATCTCGATACGCCCGCTGCGCGGGCTGCTCGATCAGCATGAACCGCACCGCATCAGACCAGACCACACACCACGACGAACGGAAGGACACCCGTGACGGACACGGTACTCACCAGGAGCGGCACGACCGAGGACGCCCAGTGGTGGCGGCAGGCGGCCGTCTACCAGATCTACCCGCGGAGCTTCGCGGACGCGAACGGCGACGGGATCGGCGACCTCGCCGGCATCCTCGAGCGCATCCCGTACCTGCGCGAGCTCGGGATCGACGCGGTCTGGCTCAGCCCGTTCTACTCCTCGGCCCTGGCCGACGGCGGCTACGACGTGGCCGACTACCGCGACGTCGACCCGCGGATCGGCACCCTCGCCGAGTTCGACGAGATGACGGCGCGGCTGCACGAGAGCGGCATCCGCGTGATCGTCGACATCGTCCCCAACCACTCCTCCGATCTGCACCCGTGGTTCCAGGAGGCGCTCGCCGCCCCGAAGGGCTCGCCCGCCCGGGAGCGCTACGTCTTCCGCGACGGCCGCGGCGAGGGCGGCGCCCTGCCGCCGAGCGACTGGGAGTCCGTCTTCGGCGGCCCCGCCTGGGAGCCGGTCGGCGACGGCCAGTGGTACCTGCACCTGTTCGCGAAGGAGCAGCCCGACTGGAACTGGGCGAACCGCGAGATCCGCGACGACTTCCTCGAGACCCTGCGCTTCTGGTCCGACCGCGGCGTCGACGGCTTCCGGATCGACGTGGCGCACTCGCTGGTCAAGGACCTCACCGAGCCGCTCCCCACGGCCGCCGAGATCGACGGCCAGCGACTCGACGGCAGCCACCCGTTCTGGGACCGCGACGAGGTGCACGAGGTCTACGCCGAGTGGCGCGCCCTCTTCGACTCCTACGACCCGCCGCGCACCGCCGTCGCCGAGGCCTGGGTCGACGCCTCCCGCCGCGCCCGGTACGCGAGCCCCGAGGGGCTCGGCCAGGCCTTCAACTTCGACCTGCTCGAGGCCGGCCTCGACGCGGAGGAGTTCCGCCGGCTGATCACCTTCAACCTCGAGCTGGCCGCCGATTCGGGCTCGTCGACCACCTGGGTGCTGTCGAACCACGACGTGGTCCGGCACGCGACCCGCTACGGCCTGCCGCAGAAGGGAGCGGCCGAGACCGCGCCTGCGAAGCACTGGCTGCTCAGCGGGGGAGCGGAGCCGGTGCTCGACCGCGCCCTGGGCCTGCGCCGCGCCCGCGCCGCGACCCTCCTGCTGCTGGCGCTGCCCGGCTCGGCGTACCTCTACCAGGGCGAGGAGCTCGGCCTGCACGAGGTGGCCGGCATCCCGGACGCCGACCGCCAGGACCCGACGTTCTTCCGCAGCGGCGGCACCGACGTCGGCCGCGACGGCTGCCGCGTCCCGCTGCCCTGGGAGTCGACCGGCGACTCCTTCGGCTTCGGCCCCGGCGGCGCGCACCTGCCCCAGCCCGCCTGGTTCGCCGACTCCTCCGTCGAGGCGGAGGAGCTCGCCGAGGACTCGACGCTCGCGCTCTACCGCCGCGCCCTCGCGCTCCGGCACGAGCTGCAGACCGACGAGAGCCTCGAGTGGCGGGACGCGCAGCCCGGCGTGCTGCACTTCGCGCGCCCGAACGGCTGGCACTCGGTGACCAACCTCGGAGAGGAGCCGGTCGAGCTGCCCGAGGGCGAGGTGCTGCTCGCGAGCGCCCCGCTCGACGGCGGCCTGCTGCCGCCCGCCACGACCGTCTGGCTGCGCTGACCCGGCGCGCGCTCCCCACGACGAAGGCGCCCCCGCCCGCGGGATCCGAGGATCCGACGGGTGGGGGCGCCTTCTGCGTGAGCGCCGCGCGGGCGGCGGCAGCGGGTCAGTGCGTGGACGGGTCCTGCTCGACCTCGGTGCGGTCGCCCGACCACAGCGTGTGGAAGGTGCCCTCCTTGTCGACGCGCTGGTAGGTGTGCGCGCCGAAGAAGTCGCGCTGGCCCTGCACGAGGGCGGCGGGCAGGCGCTCGGAGGCGAGCGAGTCGTAGTACGACAGCGCGGCGCCGAAGCCGGGGATCGGGACGCCCGAGAGTGCGGCGGTCGAGACGATGCGGCGCCAGGCGGCCTCGCCGTTGGCGACGGCCTCGGCGAAGTACGGGTCCTCGAGCAGCGTCGTGATCTCGGCGTTCTCGGCGTAGGCGTCGACGATGCGGTTGAGGAACTGGGCGCGGATGATGCAGCCCGCGCGCCAGATCTTCGCGACGGCGCCCTTGTCGATCTCCCAGCCGTACTTCTCGGCACCGGCGATGATCGCGTCGAAGCCCTGCGAGTAGGCGACGACCTTCGAGGCGTAGAGGGCGGCGCGGACGTCGTCCTCGAAGCCGTCGTAGAGGGCGACGGGGGTGGGGCGCGAGGTGACGCGCTTCTGCACGGCGGCGCGCTGCGCGGGCTTGGAGGAGACGGCGCGGGCGAAGACGGCCTCGGCGATGCCGCCGACGGGCACGCCCAGGTCGAGCGCGTTCTGCACGGTCCAGACTCCGGTGCCCTTCGAGCCGGCCTGGTCGAGCACGATGTCGAGGAACGGCTTGCCGGTGTCGGCGTCGACCTGGCGGAGCACCTCGGCGGTGATCTCGATCAGGTACGACTCGAGGTCGCCCTTGTTCCAGGCGTCGAAGACGTCGGCGATGGCGGCGGGCTCGTGGCCGCCGACGGTGCGGAGCAGGTCGTACGCCTCGGCGATGAGCTGCATGTCGGCGTACTCGATGCCGTTGTGGATCATCTTGACGAAGTGGCCGGCGCCGTCGGTGCCGATGTGGGTCACGCAGGGCTCGCCCTCGGCGACCGCGGCGATCGACGCGAGGATCGGTCCGAGCGTCTTGTACGACTCGACCGAGCCGCCGGGCATGATCGACGGGCCCTTGAGCGCGCCCTCCTCGCCGCCGGAGATGCCGGTGCCGACGAAGTGGATGCCGGTCTCGCGGACGGTCTTCTCGCGGCGGATGGTGTCGGTGAAGAGCGCGTTGCCGCCGTCGACGATGATGTCGCCGGGCTCGAACGCGGCGGTCAGCTGCTCGATCACGGCGTCGGTGCCGCGGCCGGCCTGGACCATGATGATCGCGGTGCGCGGGGTCTTCAGCGAGGCGGCGAAGGCCTCGATGGTCTCCGAGGCGACGAAGCCGGCCTCGGGGTGCTCGGTGATCAGCGTCTCGGTGCGCCCGTACGAGCGGTTGTAGACGGCGACGGTGTTGCCCTCGCGGCTGGCGAGGTTGCGGGCCAGGTTCGAGCCCATCACCGCCAGACCGACGACTCCGATGTTGGCTGTGGCGGTGGGCTGGTCAGACACGGTTCTCCTCGACGTACACGTTCAGGGTGGACCCGTTCAGGCTAGCGCTGGGGTCGGACGCGCAGCCGTGAGCGGCCGTGCACGGAGGTGGAACCTCTCGAGCACGGCCGTTCAGGGAGGTCAGGCGCCGTGGCCCTCGGGGACGACCTCGGAGGGGATCGGCGGGCCGGGCGGGGTGCCGTCGCCGAACGGGCGGCCGCCGAGCTCCTCGCGGTGCGAGGGGACGAGCCAGCCGGAGAGGTCCGGGCCCTTCGGCACGACGCCGGTCGGATTGATGTCGCGCTGGACTTCGTAGTAGTGCGACTTGATGTGCTGGAAGTCGATGGTGTCGCCGAAGCCCGGAGTGGCGAACAGGTCGCGGGCGTAGCCCCAGAGCGCCGGCATCGCCGAGAGCAGGTTCCGGTTGGCCTTGAAGTGGCTGTAGTACACGGCGTCGAAGCGGGCGAGCGTCGTGAAGAGGCGGACGTCCGCCTCGGTGATCGTGTCGCCGACGAGGTAGCGCTGCGTGCTCAGGCGCTCCTCGAGCCAGCCGAGTCGCGCCCAGAGCGCGTCGTACGCCCGCTCGTACGACTTCTGCGAGCCGGCGAAGCCGCACTTGTAGACGCCGTTGTTGACGTCCTGGAAGACCAGCTCGGCGACCTCGTCGATCTCGTCGCGGTGCTTCTCCGGGTACAGGTCGGGAGCGCCCTCGCGGTGGAACTGCGTCCACTCCCTCGAGAAGTCGAGCGTCATCACCGGGTAGTCGTTGGTGACGACCTGGCCGGTGGGGATGTCGACGATGGCCGGCACGGTGATGCCGCGCGGGTAGTCGGGGAAGCGGGCGAGGAACGCGTCCTGCAGGCGCGGGATGCCGAGCACCGGGTCGACGCCGCCCGGGTCGAGGTCGAAGGTCCAGCTGCGCTTGTCGTGCGTCGGGCCGCAGATCCCCATCGAGAGCGCGTCCTCGAGGCCGAGCAGGCGGCGGACGATCACGGCGCGGTTCGCCCAGGGGCAGGCGCGGGAGACGACGAGCCGGTAGCGGCCCGCCTCCACCGGGTAGCCGTCGCGGCCGTCCGCGGTGATGCGGGTCGGGATGTAGTTGGTGTCGCGGTGGAAGCCGTTCTTCTCGACGTAGGAGCCGAAGTCGTCAGAAGTCATGCCCGCACGCTAGCCAGCCCGGCTGGGGGCGCGGTAGGGGCGCCCGCGGGTGGCGGCTCGGCCGCGCGGCCGGTAGGGTGGGCAGCTGAACTTCGGCGAGGGATGCCCCGTGCATCCGTGATCGACGCGGTGGAACCAGGTGGGGCTCCGGAAGGAGCGCCGCGGACCTTTCCTCACGCAGACACGCGTTCGAGTCGAAACCCCGTCCGCGGCCCCAGGCCGGGACCCGAGCAGGCGGCGCACGGCGCCGTCCAGGAGAACACAATGGCAGAACTCACCAACAAGGTCGTCGCCGAGGTCCGCACCTCGTTCGGCAAGGGAGCGGCCCGCAAGATCCGCGCCCAGAACAAGATCCCCGCGGTCCTCTACGGCCACGGCACCGAGCCCGTGCACGTCACGCTCCCCGGCCACCAGATCCTCCTGCTGGTCCGCAAGGCGAACGCGATCCTCGAGCTCGACATCGAGGGCGTCGCCCAGACGTCGCTGGTCAAGGACATCCAGCGCGACCCGGTCCGCCAGATCATCGAGCACATCGACCTCGCGGTCATCCGCCTCGGCGAGAAGGTCTCGGTCGACATCCCCGTGCACGTCGAGGGCGAGGCCGCTCCCGGCACGCTCGTCTCGACCGAGGCGAACACGCTCTCGCTCGAGGTCGACGCCACGAAGATCCCGCAGAACGTCGTCGTCTCGGTCGAGGGACTCGAGGCCGGCACGCAGATCACCGCGGCCGACGTCACCCTCCCCGAGGGCGCGACGCTGCTCACCGACCCCGAGGCGCTCATCGTGAACGTCACCGAGGAGGTCGAGCAGGACCTGGGCGAGGAGGGCGAGCCCACCGAGCCCGCCGCCCCCACCGAGGCCGCCGAGTAGTCGGAGCACCACCCGCACGAACGGGCCCGCCGCGATCGCGAGCGGGCCCGTTCCGCGTTCAGGGGTCCTGCCCCGTGGAAGACGTCGCTGCTGAGCGCATCGAGAAGAGGAAACGAGATGGGCGAGACCTGGCTGGTCGTCGGACTGGGCAACCCGGGCGCGCAGTACGCGCGCAACCGGCACAACGTCGGGCAGATGGTGCTCGACGAGCTCGCCTCCCGGATAGGCGGCTCGTTCCGCCGGCACAACCGCGCCAATGCGGTCGTCGCCGAGGGCTTCCTGCGCCCCGGCGGGCCGAAGCTGGTCCTCGGCAAGCCGAACAGCTTCATGAACCTCTCGGGCGGCCCGACGGCGCAGCTGCTCGACTTCTACTCCCTCGCGCCCGAGCGCCTGATCGTCGTGCACGACGAGCTCGACATCCCCTTCGACACCCTGCGCCTCAAGCAGGGCGGCGGGCACGGCGGCCACAACGGCATCCGCGACATCCTCGCCGCGACCGACGGCGCCGACTTCCTCCGCGTGCGGGTCGGCATCGGCCGCCCGCCCGGCCGCCAGCCCGCCGCCGACTTCGTCCTCAAGGACTTCGCCGGCCCCGAGCGCGAGACCCTGCCGATCCTGATCGCCGACGCCGCCGACGCCGTCGAGCTGATCGCCGACGCCGGCCTCCAGGCCGCCCAGCTGAAGGTCCACACGACCCCGTAGCGCCGCCCTGCGCGAATCCCGATACGGGCCCGCTGGGCGGCTCATGCTGGTCGAGCAGCCCCGGAGGGGCGTATCGAGACCCACCACCACCAGCAGGTCGGGTCTGCAGACTCGCGTTCTGACGGTGGTGGATCTCGATACGCCCGCTCCGCGGGCTAATCGATCAGCATGCAGTGGACGCCCGGCAGCCGGCGATGTCCCCCGTCCCTCATGCTGGTCGAGTAGCCCCGCAGGGGCGTATCGAGACCCGCCGTCCTCAGCGCGATGGATCTCGATACGGCCGTTGCGCGCCCTACTCGATCAGCATGCAGTGGGCGCCCGGCAGAGGGCGATGTCCCCCTCCATGCTGGTCGAGTAGCCCCGGAGGGGCGCATCGAGACCCACCGTCCCCAGCGCGGCGGCCGCGCCCGCGCTGCCGTGCGCCGCCCCGTCGCAACCGGCTGCTCCAGCCACTCCCGAGCGACCACTCCTGACGACTCGACCTCGCCCCTGTCCCGAACGCGGACCCAATCCGTCAAGATCGGTCGCCTCAGCTACTCCCAGCCGACCACTCCTGACGGATCAAGATTCAGCACCCGGCAGACCAGCCGACCGCCCCGAAGGCGATTTCGAAATCGCGTGCCAAGCGATTTCGAAGAGCCGATCGCAGGACGCTCTGCGGAACGCACCCCGCGCCCGACCCAACCGCGCCGCGCCGGGCAGGGACCGGCGTGGACCGACGTCCGACACCGGCCGAGGCCGGTATCGGAGGTCGGCAGTAAACTCCTCCGGTGCCTCTCAACCGGATCATCTCGGCGCTCTCGCGCGCCTCCACGTTCGACGACGCTCTCGCGTTCGCGATCCGCGACGCCGATTTCTCCGTGGCCGACGGCCTCCGCGTCCCCCTGCTGGCGGGTCTCCTGGAGCGCCGCGCCGAGGCCGACCGTCCGCAGGCCGCGCTCGTCGTCACCGCGACCGGTCGCGACTCCGAGAACGTCCGCGCGTCGCTCAGCTGCGTGCTGCCGGACGCCGAGGTCGTCGAGTTCCCGGCGTGGGAGACGCTGCCGCACGAGCGCCTCAGCCCGAGCGCCGAGATCGTCGGCCGCCGCCTCGACGCTCTGCGCCGGATGAAGACCTGGACCGGCGAGAAGCCGCTCGTCGTCGTCGCCTCGGTGCGCGCCGCGCTGCAGCCGGTCGCCGACAACCTCGCCGACATCGCGCCGATCCGCCTGGTCAAGGGCGGCCGCGGCTACGACCTCGGCCGCATCTCGGCCGAGCTGGTCGACCTCGCCTACTCGCGGGTCGACATGGTCACCCGGCGCGGCGAGTTCGCGGTCCGCGGCGGCATCCTCGACGTCTTCCCGGCCGTGGCCGAGCACCCCAGCCGCATCGACTTCTTCGGTGACGAGGTCGACTCGATCCGCGGGTTCTCCGTCGCCGATCAGCGCTCGCTGCCGGGGGAGGCCGACTCCGTCGTGCTGCCGCCGAGCCGCGAGCTTCTGCTCGTGCCGGCCGTCCGTCAGCGCGCGCGGGAGATGCTGCACGAGTTCCCGAGCCTCTCCGCCATGCTCGCGAAGATCGCCGAGGGCATCCCGGTCGAGGGGATGGAGTCGCTCGCCCCCGCGCTGCTGGAGCGCCTCGTCCCGATCTCGCACTATCTCCCGGCCGGCGCCGCGGTCGCCGTGCTCGCTCCGGAGCGGGTCGCGACCCGCGCGATCAGCCTCGCGGAGACGAACCGCGAGTTCCTGCAGGCGGCGTGGAGCGCCGCGACCGCCGGCGCCGAGGCCCCGATCGATCTGGCCTCCGGCGAGTTCATCTCGCTCGGTGCCCTCCGCGACGCCGTGAAGTTCAGCACCCCGGGCGCCGAGACGCCCGACCACCCGTGGTGGACCATGAGCACCTTCCGCCAGGGTCCCGCCGCCGGCGAGGCCGAGGTGCTGCCGGAGGACCTCGGGATCGACGAGATCCTCGCCGTCCGCGTCGACGGCGAGCCCGTGCCCGGCTTCGGCGGTGCGGTCGAGGGCGCCCTCGCGCACGTGCGCGCCCGCCTGGCAGACGGCTGGAGCGTCGTCCTGACCGCCCCCGGCACCGGCACCGTCGAGCGCACCGACCAGGTGCTGGCCGAGCACGAGGTCGCCGCGCGCATCGTCCCCGACCTGCCCGCCGAGCTCGAGCCCGGTCTCGCCTACGTGCTCCAGGCCAACGTCGACCACGGCTTCGAGGTCGACGGGGCGAAGGTCGCACTGCTCACCGACACCGAGTTCTACGGCCGCACCGTCGGCTACGACTCCCGCGCCGTGAAGAAGCTCGCCTCGCGCCGCAAGAACGTCGTCGACCCGCTGCAGCTCAGCCCCGGCGACTTCGTCGTGCACGCCACCCACGGCATCGGCCGCTTCGTGGAGCTCTCGCAGCGCGAGGTCTCCAGCGGCGGGCGCAACGCGGTGAAGACCCGGCGCGAGTATCTCGTGCTCGAGTACGCGCCCAGCAAGCGCGGCTTCCCGGGCGACAAGCTGCTCGTCCCGACGGACCAGCTCGACCTCCTCTCCCGCTACGTCGGCGGCGAGGCGCCCGCGCTGAGCAAGATGGGCGGCAGCGACTGGGCGCAGGCCAAGAGCAAGGCGCGCCGCGCGGTCCGCGACATCGCGGTCGAGCTGGTCAAGCTCTACTCCGCGCGGATGGCCTCCCGCGGGCACTCGTTCCCGCCGGACACCCCTTGGCAGCGCGAGCTGGAGGAGGCGTTCCCGTTCGCGGAGACGCCCGACCAGCTGACCGTGATCGACGAGGTCAAGGCCGACATGGAGCGGCCGATCCCGATGGACCGCCTGCTCTCCGGCGACGTCGGCTTCGGCAAGACCGAGGTCGCCGTGCGCGCCGCGTTCAAGGCGATCCAGGACGGCAAGCAGGTCGCGATGCTCGTGCCGACCACGCTGCTCGTGCGCCAGCACCTCGAGACCTTCCAGGAGCGCTTCGCGGGCTTCCCGGTGCACCTGCGCGCCCTCAGCCGCTTCCAGAGCGCGAAGGAGTCGAAGGAGACGATCGAGGGCCTCGCCGACGGCACCGTCGACATGGTCATCGCGACCCACCGCCTCCTCAGCGACAACATCGTCTTCAAGGATCTGGGCCTCCTCGTGATCGACGAGGAGCAGCGCTTCGGCGTCGAGCACAAGGAGAAGCTGAAGGCGCTGAAGAAGAACGTCGACATCCTCTCGATGAGCGCCACGCCGATCCCGCGCACGCTCGAGATGGCGGTCACCGGCATCCGCGAGATGTCGACGCTCGCGACGCCGCCGGAGGAGCGCCACCCGATCCTCACCTTCGTCGGCCCGTACTCCGAGAAGCAGGTCTCGGCCGCGATCCGGCGCGAGCTGCTGCGCGAGGGCCAGGTGTTCTTCGTGCACAACCGCGTCTCGACGATCAACCGCGTCGCCGCGCAGCTCGCCGAGCTGGTGCCGGAGGCGCGCATCGCCGTCGCGCACGGCAAGCTCAGCGAGTCGCAGCTCGAGCGGATCATCGTCGACTTCTGGGAGCGCAAGTTCGACGTGCTCGTCTCGACGACCATCGTCGAGACCGGCCTGGACATCCCGAACGCGAACACCCTGATCGTCGACCGGGCCGACAAGTACGGCCTCTCGCAGCTGCACCAGCTGCGCGGCCGCGTGGGTCGCGGCCGCGAGCGCGCCTACGCCTACCTCCTCTACGACGAGATGAAGCCGCTGTCGGAGACCGCGCACGACCGCCTGCAGACCCTCGCCGCGAACTCCGACCTCGGCGGCGGCATGCAGATCGCGCTGAAGGACCTGGAGATCCGCGGCGCGGGCAATCTGCTCGGCGGCGAGCAGTCGGGCCACATCCAGGGCGTCGGCTTCGACCTCTACCTGCGGATGATCGGCGAGGCCGTCGACGGCTTCCGCGGCGAGGTCGCCGAAGGGCAGACCGAGCTGCGGCTCGAGCTTCCGGTCGACGCGCGGATCCCGGAGGAGTACGTCGACAGCGAGCGGCTGCGCCTGGAGGCGTACCAGAAGCTGTCCGCGGCGACCTCGCCGACGGCGAAGGAGGGCAGTGTCGACCTCGTGGTCGAGGAGCTGACCGACCGCTACGGCGACCTGCCCGAGGCGGTCGAGAACCTCGTCCTGGTCTCGCGGTTGCGGATGCGCGCCCAGCGCGCCGGCCTCAGCGACGTGGTCGCGATGGGCTCGAACGTCCGCGTCGCCCCGGCGCACCTCGCCGATTCGATCCAGGTGCGCCTGCGCCGGATGTACCCGACCGCGAAGTACCTGCAGCAGGCGAACGCCGTGGTGGTGCCGATGCCGGTGCACGACGGCGTCCCCCTCGGCGACCGCGCGCTGATCGACTGGGTGGCGAACCTGCTCGACGCGCTCTTCCCCGAGCCCGCCGCCGTCGCGAGCTGACCGCCGCCGCGCCGCCCGCGCGCCGGTTCCGACCTAGAACGAAGGACCGATCATGACCGCCTCCGACGAGCACTCCGTCCCGCCGCGCATCCCCGCTCCCGACGAGCCGAGCATCCCCGAGCTCGAGGAGGACGAGACGATCGCCCCCCGCCCCGAGGAGGAGGCCGCCGACCTCGATCGCGCGACCCCCGACCTCGCCCCGCACCCCGAGGGCTAGCCCCGCACCCCGAGGGCTAGCCCTCCCCGCGAGATGCCACTTGCGCACGCCTTTCACGGCGTGTCGCGTGCACAAGTGGCATCTCGCGGAGGGGGTCAGGACGCGAAGTGGGCGCGGACCTCGGCCTGCCAGCGGGTGCGGTCCTCGGCGGAGATGAAGGCGGCGTCGAAGGAGTTGAGCGCGAGGCGCTCGAGCTGCGCGTCGTCCATCCCGAGCTCCTCGACCAGCGCGCGGTAGTTCGCGTCGACGTAGCCGCCGAAGTACGGCGGGTCGTCGCTGGACACCGTGACGATCAGTCCCGCGTCGAGCATCGCCGGCAGCGGGTGGTCCTTCATCGTGTCGACGGCGCGCAGCGCCACGTTCGACAGCGGGCAGACCGTGATCGGCACGCCCTGCACACGGAGCATCGCCACGACCGCCGGGTCCTCCATCGCCCGGATGCCGTGATCGATCCGCTCCACCTTCAGCAGCTCGAGGGTCTCGGCGACCGTCTCCGGGCCGCCCTCCTCGCCCGCGTGCGCGACGAGGTGCAGGCCCTCCGCCGCGGCCCGCGCGTAGACGTCGATGAAGAGCTCCGGCCCGAAGCCGACCTCGTTCGAGTCGAGCCCCACGCCGATGATGTGCTCGCGGTAGGGGAGGATCGCGGTCAGCATCTCGTCCGCCGCGTCGGCGCCGAGGTCGCGCAGGAAGCACATGATCAGGTCGGTCGAGATGCCGTGCGTCTCCTCGCTCCGCCCGAGCGCGCGGGTGAGCCCGGCCATCACGACGTCGAGCGGCACGCCGTTGCCGAGGTGCGTCTGCGGATCGAAGAAGATCTCGGCGCGGCGGACCTTGGCGAGCTTCGCGCGGTCGAGGTAGCCGGTGGCCAGCTCGAAGAAGTCGCGCTCCGTCTTCAGGACCGTGAGGTTCGAGTAGTGCAGCTCCAGGAAGGACGCGAGGTCCTGGAAGGCGTAGCGCGCCCGCAGGGCGTCCAGATCCTCGGTCGGCAGCGCGATGCCGTTGCGGCGCGCCATCTCGACGATGTGCTCGGGCTCGATCGTGCCCTCGATGTGGATGTGCAGCTCGGCGCTCGGCGGGGCGCCGCGATCGAGGGCGGTGCCGGTGGCGGGAGGCGTGAGGGTCACGGTGGCGTTCCTGTTCCGGGCCGCGGTCGCGCCCCGCGGTCACCGTAGTCGGCGCGTGTTACGCGCCGATGACCAGCGGATGTGCGGCCCGCGACGGCGGCCGCGCGACCGGTATCCACGGATCAGGGCACGAGAGCGGATGCGAGGATGGCCGGGTGACCGCGCATCCCCGGCTCGACGAGCTCATCCGCACCGTCCACGTCCTCCGCGCCCCGGGCGGCTGCCCGTGGGACGCCGAGCAGACTCACGAGTCGCTCGTGCGCTACCTGATCGAGGAGTCGCACGAGCTGGTCGACGCGATCGAGGCCGGCGACCGGGCCGACCTGATCGAGGAGCTCGGCGACGTGCTCTACCAGGTGCTGTTCCACTCCGACCTCGCCGCCGACGGACCGGAGCCGTTCACCATCGAGGACGTCGCGGCGCACATGAACGCCAAGATGATCGGGCGCCACCCGCACGTCTTCGGCGATGCGACCGCGGAGACGGCCGACGACGTCATCGCCGTCTGGGACGAGCTGAAGAAGACCGAGAAGCCGCACCGCACGAGCGTCCTGGACGGGATCCCGCAGGGCATGCCCGCTCTCGCGCTGGCCGACAAGGTGATCGGCAAGGCCACCACGCTCGGCATCGTCGACGCGGGGGAGGGGCCGCTGCCGATCGAGTCGGAGGAGGACCTCGGCCCGCTGCTGCTCGCGATCGTCGCGTCGGCGCGGGCGCAGGGGCTCGACGCCGAGCGCGCGCTGCGCACGGCGACGCGCGACCTGCAGGACGAGATCCGCGCGGTGGAGTTGGAGCGCCGGGAGGGGTGACTGTCGCCTCGAGTGCTGATCACGGGGATCTCGATACGCCCGCTCCGCGGGCTACTCGATCAGCATGAGGCGCGGGCTGCTCGATCAGCAGGAAGGCCGACCGTCAGGCGACCCGGCGCCCGCGGGGCAGGCGCGCCGACGGCGTCGCCGTCCGGCGGATCGCGCCGAGCAGCAGCCCGACCGCGAGCACCAGCTGCAGCGTCAGACCGACGAACCAGGACGGGACGGTCGCGTCGAAGACCTCCTCCGCAGTGTTCGGCCGCGTCGAGCCGGTGTAGCCGGAGCAGGAGAGCTCGACGACCGGCTCCGGCGCGATCTGCGCCTGCCGCACCAGCAGCGAGAGCCCGGTGAACAGGTCCTCCGGCGAGCCGTACTCGTCGAGCTGCGGCGGGACGGCGTCGGCCAGCACGACGAACGGGTTCAGCGCGAGCAGCCCCCAGTAGTAGTCGGCCCGCGCCACCTGCGTCTCGTAGTCCGGTCCGCAGATACCCTCGTCGTCGTCGACGAAGACGGTCTGCTGCTCCGTGGTCGTGACCGCCGTCAGCAGCCCGAACGCGATCAGCGACCCGACGCTCATCGCCGCGACCACCAGGTAGGTGGTGACGACCGACATCAGCGGCCGGTCGAGGATCCCGCTGAGACCCACTCCGATCGCCGCGACGACGCCCAGCTGCACCGCGAGCACGAGCACCGAGACCGACGCGGAGGCGAGCGACACCCCGCCGACCCCGACGGCGACGAGCAGGAACGGGACCGTGCTCGCGAGGAACGCCAGCGCGACCAGCCAGGCCGAGACGAACTTGCCGAGCACGAGCTGCGCCGTGGTCACGAGGGTGACCTGCGTCGTCGCGAGGGTCCCCGCGTCGCGGTCGCCGTTCACGGCCGTGCCGGAGAGCGCGGGCGTCACCAGGCTGCCCAGCAGCAGCACGAAGTAGACGAGGGTCGAGTAGAGGAAGCCGCCCACGACGGCGCCGCTGCCCGAGAAGACGCCGGTCGCGACCACCAGCAGCCCGGTGACCGCGCCGACCAGCAGGAAGAACAGCCCGAGCAGGACGAAGGACGAGGTCCCGCGCACCCGCTGCGCGAGCTCGAGCCGGAGGACGATGCCGACGCCCTGCAGGAAGGGCAGCGGCCGGGCGGTGGTCTCGGCGCTCATCGGGCGTCCTCCTCGTTCTCGGTGCGCGGTTGCGCGGCACTCCCCGGCCGCGCGGCACTCCCCGGCTCCCCGGCCGAGCGGGTCAGATCCGAGAAGGTGTGCTCCAGCTCACCCACCGCCGGCGCGAAGCGGCTGACCGCGACCCCGGCCGACACCAGCCGCGCGAGCAGCTCGGCCGCCGCCGCATCGTTGACGACCGGCACGAGGGCCGCGTCGCGCTCCACTCGGACCGGCACGCCCGTCAGCCGCTCGACGACCTCGGCGAGCTCCGCCCCGCGCGGCCGCACCGCGTCGATCCGCCAGGCCCGCAGTGCCCGCGACGCGCGCGCGACCGCCTCCTGCGAGGCCGTCACCCCGCCGTCGAGGTAGACCGCCGCGGTCGCCATCTCGTCGAGCTCGGAGAGCACGTGACTCGAGACCAGCACCGTGCGCCCCTCGCCGGCGAGCCGCAGCACGAGGTCGCGCAGCGCGATCCGCGCGCCGGGATCGAGCCCCGAGGCTGGCTCGTCGAGCACCAGCACCGACGGGTCGTGCACGAGCGCTCGGGCGAGGCTCAGCCGCTGCTTCTGGCCGCGCGAGAGCACCCGGGTCGGCCGGTCGCCGAACTCGACCAGATCCACGAGCCCGAGCAGCTCGTCCGCCCGGGCCTCGGCATCCGGGCGTGGCAGCCCGTACAGCTGCCCCGTCGTCCGGAGGGTCTCCCGGCAGGTCAGGCTCGCCCAGGAGCCGAGCACGTCGGGCATCCAGCCGAGCGCGGCGCGCACGGCGGCCGACTCCTCGACCGGGTCGTGCCCGGCCACCCGCAGCCGGCCGGCGTCGGGGCGCAGCAGCGTCGCGAGCAGCAGCATCAGCGTCGTCTTGCCCGCGCCGTTGGGCCCGATCAGCGCGGTGACCTCACCAGGCCGGGCCTCGAAGCTGGCGTCGCGCACGGCGTGCACGGACCCGAACGCCCGCGACACCCCCTCCGCGACGATGCCGGCATCAGCGTGCGTCTCCATCGAGTCCCCCTCGTCGAGTCGCGGCGATCCCCCTGACCGCGCGAGCGCGGCGAGCCTAGCCGACACCCCCGACCGGCCGGACGACGGCGGCGCGGAGGGCCGGAGAACACCGGTCGACGGTCTGGGAGAATCGCCGCATGGCTTCTGCGATCACCCCGCCCCGCGGCATGCGCGACTTCCTCCCGGCCGACAAGGCGAAGCGCGAGCACGCGCTCGGAGTGATCCGCCGGGTCTACGCGGCGCACGGCTTCGACGAGATCGAGACCCCGGTCGTCGAGGACTTCGAGCGCCTGCACTCGGGCCTCGGCGGCGACAACGAGAAGCTCGCCTTCAGCGTGCTGCGCCGCGGCCTCTCGCACGACGACCTCGCCGCGGCGGCCGCCGCCGACGACGCCTCGGGCCTCGCCGACCTCGGCCTCCGCTTCGACCTCACCGTCCCGCTCGCCCGCTTCTACGCCAGCCACCGCGCCGAGCTGCCGACCGTCTTCCGCTCGGTCCAGATCGCCCCGGTCTGGCGCGCCGAGCGCCCGCAGAAGGGTCGCTACCGCCAGTTCGTGCAGTGCGACATCGACATCATCGGCGAGCCGGGGCAGCTCGCCGAGGTCGAGCTGATCACCGCCACCGCCGCGGCCCTCGACACCCTGGGCCTGCGCGAGTGCACCATCCGCATCAACGACCGCCGGATCCTCACCGGCATCCTCGAGCACTGCGGCTTCGCGCCCGAGCGCTTCGGCCCGGCCCTCATCTCGATCGACAAGCTCGACAAGATCGGCGCGAGCGGAGTCGTCGCCGAGCTCGAGGCCGACGGACCGGACGCCGCGGCCGTGCTCGGCGGCTACCTCGCCCGTATCGAGGCGGCCGTCGCCGCCGGGGGAGTGGCGCTCGAGCAGTCCGCGATTCTCGGCGTGCTGCCCGAGGGAATCGACCCGGAGGCGGTGCTCGCCCTCGAGACGCTCGCCCGGTCGCTGCGCTCGCTGCCGACCGGCGTCTCGCTCCGCTTCGACCCCACGCTCGTGCGCGGGATGGGCTACTACACCGGCACCATCTTCGAGATCGCACACCCCTCCTCCGGCTCGTCGGTCGGCGGCGGCGGGCGCTACGACGGCATGATCGGCCGGTTCCTCGGCCAGGAGGTGGCGGCCTGCGGCTTCTCGATCGGCTTCGAGCGGATCGTCGAGCTGATCGACGTGCCGCTCGACGAGCGGCCGGACGCGGTCGTCCTCGTGCACGAGCGCGACGCCGCCCCCGAGCTGCTGCTCGCCCTCAAGCAGGAGCTGATCGCCGCCGGCTCCCGCGTGCGCCTCGAGCGCCGCGCCAAGAACCTCACACCGCTGCTCGACCGGGCCGCCGCCGCCGGCTTCACGCGCTTCGCACTCGTGCCTCGCGATGCCGTGACGGCCGCGGATCTCGCGTTCAAGCCGCTCGGCTGAGCTGAGAGGGGCCTCAGTCGATCCGCCGGGAGGGACGGGCGGAGCGGTCGGATCGTTGGCGGATCCGTGAGACCCTTAATACCCGCGAAATCTGCGGACACACCGGAGAAATCTCCCGAGGATAGCGTCGAGGCACCCCGATCGGCGCGGCTTGGCGCGCCCGGCAGGGCACCCGTCGCGACCCGCGCACCACAGCAGCTTCCACCGCCTTACCCGAGGAGTCCCCCTTGCCCCTGTCGCCCTTCCGCACCGCGCAGACCTTCGACCGCCGCAGCGTCCTGCGCATGGCCGGCGTCGCCGGTCTCGCCCTCGGCGGAGTCTCCGTCCTCGCCTCCTGCGCCTCCGACTCCTCCGGCGCCTCGGCCGAGGACGGCGGCGACCTCGGCACCCTGAAGGTCCAGCTCTCCTGGATCAAGAACGAGGAGTTCGCGGGCGAGTTCTTCGCCGACTCCAAGGGCTACTACACCGAGGCCGGCCTCGCCGGCGTCACGCTGACCGCGGGCCCCTCCACCGGCACCGCCGAGCTGCTCTCGGGCTCGGCCGACGTCGCGCTGAGCGACGCCGTCTCGGTCGGCACCGTCGTCGCGACCCAGGAGGCGCCGCTCAAGATCATCGGCGCGACCTACCAGAAGAACCCGTTCACGGTCCTCTCGATCGCGACCGCCGGCAACATCGCCACCCCCGCGGACCTGGCCGGCAAGAAGATCGGCGTCCAGGCGTCGAACACCTCTCTCTTCCAGGCGCTGCTCAAGGCGAACGGCCTCTCCGAGTCCGACCTCACGGTCGTCCCGGTCGAGTACGACCCGTCCGTGCTGATCAACGGCACGGTCGACGGATTCATCGCCTACCTGACCAACGAGGCGATCACCGTCGCCGCCGAGGGCTACGAGGTCGTCAACCTGCCCTTCGCCGACAACGGCCTCCCGTTCGTCGCCGAGACCTTCACCGTCACCGACATGGCCATCGCGGACAAGCGCGAGGCGCTCAAGGCGTTCCTCGTCGCCGAGATCAAGGGCTGGACCGACGCGGTCAACGACCCGGAGGCCGGCGCGATGCTCGCGATCGAGACCTACGGCAAGGACCTCGGCCTCGACGAGGAGTCCTCCAAGAAGGGCTCCACCATCCAGTCGGAGGAGCTCGTCGTCTCGGACGAGACCGCCTCGAACGGCCTCTTCACGATCTCGGACAGCCTCCAGGAGGAGACGCTCGCGTCGCTCTCGGGCGCCGGCATCGAGGTCGACGCCGCCGACCTCTTCGACATGAGCCTCCTCGCCGAGGTCTACGAGGAGAACCCCGACCTCGTCAAGTACGCCGCCTGACCGCGGTCATCGAACCAGCACCACGGAGGGCACCACTCGTGACCGACACGACCGACGCCGGCACTCTGCGCGAGCAGGGTGCCGGCGGCACCGGCATCCAGATCCACGGCCTGTCGAAGACGTTCCGGATGGGCTCTCGCAGCGTCACCGCGCTGCAGGACACCGATCTGCACACCGACCAGGGCAGCTTCCTCGCGCTCCTCGGCCCCTCGGGCTGCGGCAAGTCCACCATCCTGCGCATTCTCGCGGGGCTGGAGGAGCCCACCTCGGGCTCGATCCGGGTGGACGGCCGCACGCCCAAGGAGCTGCGCCGCGACAACAAGCTCGGCATCGCCTTCCAGGACCACGCGCTCCTGCCCTGGCGCAGCGTGATGTCGAACATCCGCCTCCCGTTCGAGATCGCGGGCAAGTCGGTCGACCAGTCCTACATCGACGAGCTGATCGACCTCGTGGGCCTGCGCGGCTTCGAGAAGGCGAAGCCGGCGCAGCTCTCCGGCGGCATGCGCCAGCGCGTCTCGATCGCCCGCTGCCTCATCCTCAAGCCCGAGGTGCTGCTGCTCGACGAGCCGTTCGGCGCGCTCGACGACATGACGAGGCAGAAGCTCAACCTCGAGCTGCTGCGGATCTGGACCGAGAAGCCTGCCACGACCCTCCTCGTCACCCACGGCATCTCAGAGGCGATCTTCCTCTCCGACCAGGTCGCCGTGATGAGCCCGCGGCCCGGCCGGGTCAAGGAGATCATCGAGATCGACCTGCCCCGTCCGCGCACCCCCGAGATGCAGCGCACCCCCGAGTTCCACGCGTACGTCGACCAGGCGTCCGAGCTGCTGTTCGGCGACGGCGGCGCGGCCGCCGACGACCACTGAGGCGCACCGTGGCCACGCTGCTCCCCGCTCCCGTCCCGACGACCGAGCGCCGCTCGCGCTCCCTGCCGCCCTGGGCGTCGGGGCTAATCGGCATCGTCGGCATCGTCGCCGTCTGGTGGCTGATCGCCCTGGTCACCGCCCCCACCGGCGGCACGACCTATGCGCCGGTCCCCACGCCGATCCAGGTCGCGCAGACCATCGCCGAGGACGGGCCCGCCTTCTACTGGGCGAACTTCTCGGTGACGATCGGCGAGGCCGCGGTCGGCTACTTCTGGGGCAACCTGGTCGCCCTGGTGCTGTCCGCGCTCGTCCTGGTCGTGCCGTGGCTGGAGGGGATCGTCTCCCAGCTCGCGGTCGTCACCTACTGCGTGCCGATCGTGGCGATCGGGACGCTCGTGCTCCTCATCCTCGGCGGCTCCGACGCGCCGGGGCAGCCGAGCGCCACCGCGATCTTCCTCGCCGGGCTCTCGGTCTTCTTCACCACCGTCGTCGGCAGCCTGCTCGGCCTCAAGGCGGCCGACAAGGCGTCGCTCGACGTCGTGACCGTCTACGGCGGCACCAAGTTCACCCAGCTGCGCAAGGTCCGCGCGATCGCCGCTCTGCCGAACATCCTCTCGGCGCTGCAGATCGCGGTCCCCGCGGCCTTCCTCGGCGCGATCCTGGGGGAGTACTTCGGCAAGATCGAGACCGGGGTCGGGCCGATCCTGGTCGCGGCGCAGGTCTCGCTGAACTCGCCGCGCGTCTGGGCGCTCTTCCTCCTCTGCGCGGCGGTGGCCCTGATCGGCTACGGCCTCGTCGGCCTCATCGGGCGCCTCATCGCCCCGTGGTCCTCCGGAAAGCGGGCATGACATGACCTCCACGATCCCCGACCGCACCGAGCAGTCGAGCCCGACGCAGATCATCGCGGTCGACGAGCTCCGCCGCCAGCTGCGCAGCGCCGCCCTCGGCGCCACGCTGAAGAGCCTGCGCAAGAGCCTCCTGATCGCGCTGTCGACCATCGCGATCGTCCTCGTGATCTGGATCGGCGTGATCCTCTTCAGCGGCGTCTCGCCGTACGTGATCAAGGGGCCGTGGGACGTCTGGGCGCACCTGGTGACCGACGAGGCGGCGGCCGAGCACCGCGCCGAGCTGGGCGCGCTCTTCGCCGTCACGATGGTCGACTCGTTCATCGGCTTCGCGGCCGGTCTCGTCGTCGCGATCCTGGTCGCGATCCTGTTCCGGCTCTCCAAGGGCATCGAGCACGCGCTGATGCCGTTCGCGCTGCTGCTGCGCTCGGTCCCGCTGATCGCGATGACGCCGCTGATCATCCTGGTCTTCGGGCAGGGCACGGTCGCCTCGGTCGCCGTGGTCGGCGGCATCGTGGTGCTCTTCCCGGCGCTGGTCACGATCGCCTTCGGCCTGAACAACGCCTCGCCGCAGATGCTCGACGTCGTCTCGGTCTACGGCGGATCCACGCTCACCGCGATCCGCAAGGTCGCCATCCCCGGTGCGCTGCCCTCGCTCTTCGCGGCGGTCCGCGTCTCGGTCCCCGGGGCGATCACCGGCGCGCTGCTGGCCGAGTGGCTCTCCACCGGCGACGGCATCGGCGGCGGCATCGCGGGCTGGACCGCGCAGGCCCGCTTCGACGACATCTGGTCCGCCGTCGTCATCGTGACCGGCGTCTCGCTGATCCTCTACATGGTCGTCCAGGTCATCGAGACCTTCGTCCTGTCCCGGATGTCGCTCTCCCTGTCCTGACGCACGTCTGCTCCCTTCCGCGAGATGCCACTTGTGCACGCCTTGCACGGCGTGTCGCGCGTACAAGTGGCATCTCGCGGAAGCGAGAGGGGACGGGTCAGACCGTGACGATCGCGTCGACGCGGCGCGGGGCGAGGAGGTCGCGGCCGCCGAGGCCGTCGAGCTCCATCACGACGGCGATGCCCTCGAGGGACCAGCCGGCGCGCTCGATGAGGCGGCAGCTCGCGTCGAGGGTGCCGCCGGTGGCCAGCACGTCGTCGACGAGCAGCAGGCGCGAGCCCTTCGGCATCGCGTCCTCGTGCACCTCGAGCACGGTGCTGCCGTACTCGAGCGTCGCCTGCTCGCTCAGCACGGTCCGCGGCAGCTTCCCGGGCTTCCGGATCGTCACGACGCCCAGTCCCGCGGAGTAGGCGGCGGCCGCGGCGAGGAGGAAGCCGCGCGCCTCGACGCCGGCGATCGCGTCGATCCGCCCGCGGTACGGCTCGATCAGCGCGTCGGCGACCGCGCGCAGCGCCTCGCCGTCGCCGAAGACCGGGGTGAGGTCGCGGAAGAGGATGCCGGGCTTCGGGAAGTCGGGGACGACCTCGGTGAGGCGCTCGACGAGGGCGGCGGCGGTGCTGGTCACGGGGTCCTCCGGTGGGGCGGGAGCGGATCGGCGGCCGTGCGGCGCGGCTGCCGTCAGGGCCCTGGGAGTCTAGCGACGCCTCGCGGACTCCTCCCGTTCCGGGGCGGTCAGTAGACTCCTTCCCGACCGCTCCCGCCCTCCGGGAGCCCACCCGTCAAGAGGAGATAGTTGTGGCCCTTATCGAGGCAGTCGTCGCCCGAGAAATTCTGGACTCCCGTGGCAACCCCACGGTCGAGGTCGAGGTCCTGCTCGAGGACGGCGCGTCCTCGCGAGCGGCCGTCCCCTCCGGCGCCTCCACCGGCGCCTTCGAGGCCTACGAGCTGCGCGACGGCGACGCCGAGCGCTACCTCGGCAAGGGCGTGCAGAAGGCCGTCGACGCCGTCATCGACGAGATCGGCCCGGCCATCGAGGGCTTCGACGCCACCGACCAGCGCCTCGTCGACGCCGAGCTGATCGAGCTCGACGGCACCGAGAACAAGTCGCGCCTGGGCGCGAACGCGATCCTCGGCGTCAGCCTCGCGGTCGCCAAGGCCGCCGCGCAGTCGGCCGACCTCGACCTCTTCCGCTACGTCGGCGGCCCGAACGCGCACACCCTGCCCGTCCCGCTGATGAACATCATCAACGGCGGCGCGCACGCCGACACCGGCGTCGACATCCAGGAGTTCATGGCCGTCCCGCTGGGCGCCGAGTCCTTCTCCGAGGGCCTGCGCTGGGGCGTCGAGATCTACCACGCGCTCAAGGCGCAGCTGAAGAAGGCCGGCTTCGCCACGGGCCTGGGCGACGAGGGCGGCTTCGCCCCCGACCTGCCCACCAACCGCGAGGCGCTCGACTTCATCCTCAAGGCCGTCGAGGCCGCCGGCTTCACCCCCGGCAAGGACATCGGCCTGGCGCTCGACGTCGCGTCCTCCGAGTTCTTCGAGGACGGCAAGTACACCTTCGAGGGCAAGAAGCTCTCGGCCGAGGAGCTCTCCGCCTACTACGCCGACCTCGTCGCCAACTACCCGCTGGTCTCGATCGAGGACCCGCTGGACGAGGACGACTGGGCCGGCTGGACCCACCTCACCGCCGAGATCGGCGACAAGGTGCAGCTCGTCGGCGACGACCTCTACGTCACCAACCCGGTGCGCCTGGCCCGCGGCATCGCCGAGAAGGCCGGCAACTCGATCCTGGTCAAGGTGAACCAGATCGGCACGCTCACCGAGACGCTCGACGCCGTGGCCCTCGCCCAGCGCAGCGGCATGACCGCGATCCTCTCGCACCGCTCCGGCGAGACCGAGGACACCACCATCGCCGACCTCGCGGTCGCGGTGGACGGCGGCCAGATCAAGACGGGTGCCCCGGCGCGCTCGGACCGCGTCGCGAAGTACAACCAGCTGCTGCGCATCGAGGAGATCCTGGGAGGCGCCGCGACGTACGCGGGTCGCTCCGCCTTCCCGCGCTTCACCGCGTAGTCTCTCCCCGCCGGAGCGGCCCCGGAGCCCAGCACCTCGGTGCGGGCACCGGGGCCGCTCCCGTTCCGCCCTCACCCGTTCCACCGCTCGAGGAGGCACCCGCCCATGGCCCGACCGCCCCGCCGGCCCTCCGCTCCCGGGAGCGCGCCCCGCCGCCCGGCCGCCGCCGAGACGCCGGCCTCGTCGACCTCGAAGCCCGCCGCCTCGACGTCCGCAGCCGCCGCGCCCGGAGCCTCGAAGCCGTCCGCGTCGAAGAAGCCGGGCTCGACGACCGGCTCCGCGACGAGCGGCTCCAAGCGCCCGGGCATGAAGCCCGGCTCGTCCGCCCCGAAGTCCTCGCGCACCCCCCGCGCGAAGCGGCCGCCGGTCGCGCCGTCCTCGGCCTGGGTCGCGGGCGTCCGCGGCTCCGGCTTCACGCTGCTGGTGATGGGCATCATGATCCTGGCCGTCGTCGTCCTCGCGCCGAGCGTGAAGAACTTCGTCGAGCAGCGCGCCGAGATCGCCGAGCTGCAGCGCTCGGTCGACGCGGCGAAGACGCAGTCGCAGAACCTCGACGAGCAGCGCGTGCGCTGGTCCGACCCCGCCTTCATCCGCGCCCAGGCGCGCGAGCGCCTCTACTTCGTGATGCCGGGCGAGGTCAGCTACCTCGTCCTGGACGACATCGCGGTCGCGCAGCAGGCCGCACAGCCGGCGTCGAACTCGGTGCAGAAGACGCCGAGCGACTGGGCGGGCTCGCTGCTGTCCTCGATCGCGGTCTCCGGCCTCGGCGACCCGACGACCGCGGAGCTCACGCCCACTCCCTGACCCCGGCCCCCTCGCCCGGCCGCCGCCTACACTGGAGAGTTCCCTCCGGTCCCCGCGCCCCCTGGAGTCCTCCGTGACCACGCCCCCGTTCGACCCGCCCACCGAGCACGACATCGCCGTGGTCTCCGCCCAGCTGGGCCGCCCCGCCCGCGACGTGGTCGGTATCAGCGCGCGCTGCGTCTGCGGCAACCCGACGGTGGTCTCGACCAGTCCGCGGCTCAGCGACGGCACCCCGTTCCCCACCTTCTACTACCTGACCCACCCGGCCGCGACCGCCGCGATCTCGCAGCTCGAGGCCACCCAGGTCATGGTCGAGTACAACGAGCTCCTGGCCGAGGACGAGGCGCTCCGCGACGCCCACGCCGCCGCGCACCGCGCCTTCCTCGCCGACCGCGAGAGCATCGCCGTCGTGCCCGAGATCGCCGGCATCTCCTCCGGCGGCATGCCGACGCGGGTCAAGTGCCTGCACGCCCTCGCCGGTCACGCGCTCGCCGCCGGCCCCGGAGTGAACCCGATCGGCGACCTGGCGCTCGCCCGCGCCGCCTGGTCGCCCGAGCGCTGCGAGTGCCGGCCGCTCGAGGTCTGACCGGCTCCGAGGCCCGGCGGGTCGACGCGATTCGACGCGCGGTTCGCTAGGCTGATTCCCAGTCGGGGTCAGTGCTGCCACCCGCATCGAGAGCGGGCACTTCGCGAGAAGCAGGGTGTTCGCATTGTCCATCCCTCTGGAGTGTTCACCGTGCCCAAAATCCTGATCGTCGGAGGCGGCTACGCCGGCTTCTACACCGCGTGGAAGCTGGAGAAGTACCTCCGCGCCAACGAGGCCGAGGTCACGATCGTCGACCCGCTGCCCTACATGGCCTACCTGCCCTTCCTCCCCGAGGTCGCCGCCGGATCCATCGAGCCGCGTCACGCGATCGTCTCGCTGCGCCGCCACCTGAAGAAGACCGCGATCCTCGCCGCGAAGGTCACCAAGATCGACCACGCGTCCAAGACCGCCACGATCACCCCGACGGTCGGCGAGCCCTACGAGTTCGTCTACGACCAGATCGTCGTCACCGCGGGCTCCGTCTCGCGCACCTTCCCGATCCCCGGCGTCGCCGACAACGCGATCGGCCTCAAGACGATCGAGGAGGCGACCGCCATCCGCGATCGCATCCTCACCAACTTCGACAAGGCCGCGACCCTGCCGGCGGGCCCCGAGCGCGCACGCCTGCTGACGGTCACGGTCGTCGGCGGCGGCTTCGCCGGCATCGAGGTCTTCGCCGAGCTGCGCTCGTTCGCGAGCGCGCTGCTGAAGCGCTACCCCGAGATCGACTTCGAGGAGACGAAGTTCCACCTCGTCGAGGCGATGGGCCGCATCATGCCCGAGGTCGCGCTCGAGACGAGCCACTGGGTCCTCAAGAACCTCGACCAGCGCGGCGCCACCGTGCACCTCGACACGCAGCTCAAGTCCGCCGAGGGCGGCGTCATCGAGCTGTCGACCGGCGAGAGCTTCGAGTCCGACCTGATCATCTGGACCGCCGGCGTCATGGCGAACCCGTCGATCAAGAACTCCGACCTCCCGATCGAGGAGCGCGGCCGACTGCGCGTGCGCGCCGACCTCCGCGTCGGCCACGACGACGTCATCGTCGAGGGCGCCTGGGGCGCCGGCGACGTGTCGGCCGTCCCCGACCTCACCGGCGGCGGCGTCGGCGGCTTCTGCGTGCCGAACGCCCAGCACGCCGTCCGCCAGGGCAAGCTCATGGCGACCAACATCATCGCGGTCCTCCGTGGTGAGGCGCCCAAGGACTACTTCCACAAGAACGCGGGAGCGGTCGCCGGCCTCGGCATCGGCATCGGCGTCTTCCAGTCCGGCAAGATCGCGATCAAGGGCTTCCCGGCCTGGGTCATGCACCGCGGCTACCACGGTCTCGCCATGCCCTCGTGGGAGCGCAAGTTCCGCGTGGTCTGGGGCTGGTGGAACAACCTCTGGCTCGGCCGCGACATCGCCTCGATCGAGGCCCGCGAGTACCCGCGCGGCTCCTTCGAGACCTACGCGTCGCGCCCCCGTCCGGCCGCTCCGGCCGCCGTCTCCGCGCCGGCCGAGACCCCCGGCCCCGCCGGTGCGCCCGTGACCGTCGGCGGCGAGCCCGCCAAGGCCTGACAGCACCCTCGGGCGGTGCGCGAGAGCGCGCCGCCCGGTGGTCGCCCCCATAGCCCAATCGGCAGAGGCAGACGACTTAAAATCGTCTCAGTCTGGGTTCGAGTCCCAGTGGGGGCACTCTCTCGGCGCCGGCGCGCGCGGCGATCCGGAGTCGGAGCGGACGCAGTCCCCCGGCTAAGCCGCTCGGGCGTGGGCGCTCTTGCTGAGCGGTACCGCCTCGGTGTGTTGCGCCCCGTCGAGCAGGGCCGCCTCGAGGGCGGCGGTGATCTCGCCGGGGGCGCACTCGGCGCAGACGACGACGAGCTCCTCCGAGCCCACTCCCTCGGGGTCGGTCCCGCCGGAGCGGTCCAGGACGACGGCATCGGTTCCGCAGCTTCCGCATTCGATCATGCGGGTACCGTACGTCCGACCTCCGACATCGCCGTGACGCGCGGACGGTGAGTCGTGCGGGAGCACAGGAGTTCCGATCCGGGCTACCGGGCCGGGCCCGATCCCGTCAATTCCCCGCGGCGGACGCCGCCCTCGCATAGAGTCGTGGCCGGGCGGTCCTCGCCCGGACGGAGCGCCTGCGCCGCCGTCCCGGGGGCGGACGGCCCGGCGGCGCCTCGTGGCGTCTCCTTCTTCTCGTGCCCGCGGGCACTGTCATGCACCGCCCGGCGACGGGCGGTCGGGAGGCCTCCATGGGGAAGCTGCTCTACGGCGCGTCGGGCGTCGAGATCGAGTTCGACGACCGCACGCTCACGCACGTCCAGATCGTCATCGCCAACAAGCTGCGCCGCCGCGAGAGCTTCTTCTTCTCCTGGCGCGACGACCCCGCGGTCGGCGACGGCCGCTCCAGCATCTGGCTCGACCCGTCGGTGCCGCTCTACTTCAAGTACTTCGGCGGCCGGGTGCCGTCGATCAACCGGACCTGGATCGATCTGCTGACGGTCTCCGCGAACTCCTCCGGCGGGCTGCAGCTCGTGCAGGAGCCGGACGCCGCTCCCACCCCGCCGCCGAAGGGCGAGCAGGGCGCGTGAAGCGCGACGTCTCGGCCCGGCTGACCCTCGACGTCGCGCGACCCGCGACGCTCGTCTTCTCGATCGCGATCGCGGAGGCCTACGGCGCACCGGAGACGCTGTCCCTGCAGCTCGACGGGCGCGAGGTCGCCGCCCGCGAGGTGCTCGACCAGCACGGCACCCGCCTGCACGTCCTCGAGGCCGGCGTCGGCCGGCTCGTGGTCGACTACACCGCGAGCGTCGGCGGCGTGCTGGAGCCGCTGCCCGGCGAGGAGGTCGACCGCCTGCGCTACCTGCGGCCGAGCCGCTATGCCGAGTCGGACATCCTCTGGGCGACCGCGCGCGCCGAGTTCGCGGGGCTCGAGGGCGCCGCGCTGCTCGCGTCGGTCAGCTCCTGGGTCGGCACCCGGCTCGCCTACGTCACCGGGTCCAGCCTGCCGACCGACGGCGCGGAGCGGACGCTGCTCGCCCGCCGCGGGGTCTGCCGCGACTTCGCCCACCTCGTGGTGGCGCTGCTGCGCGCGCTCGACGTGCCGGCCCGGCTGGTCGCTGTCTACGCGCCGGGGCTCGCGCCGATGGACTTCCACGCGGTCGCCGAGGCGTGGATCGAGGGCTCCTGGCGGGTGGTCGACGCGACCACGCTGGCGCCGCGGTCGAGCCTGGTGCGGATCGCCACCGGCCGCGACGCGGCGGACACCGCGTTCCTCAGCGTCTACGACGGCATCGCGACCCTCACCGACATGACCGTCGGCGCCGTCGTCGACGTGCTGCCGGACGACGACGTGCGCGAGCTCGCCGCGATCGGCTGAGCCCGCACCCGGGCCGCCGGGCCGGAGTCCGCCCCGGCGCTACTCGCCGACGTCGACGAAGCGCCGCCAGGCCCAGATCGACGTGCAGACGGCCGTGAAGGCGATCACGGCGAAGAGCGCCGGCCCGCCGCCGCCGTCGGTCGCCCAGGCGGCGATCGTCGGCGTGAGCAGGAGGAACAGCACCGTGCTCGCCAGCAGCGTCAGCCCGAGCCAGAGCACGGGGGACCAGCGCAGGATGCTCTGCCCCGCGGGCCGGCCGACCGGGAAGAGCAGCACGACGCTCGAGCCGACGGAGAGCAGCGTGGTGGCGCTCAGCACCTCGGCGATGAGGACGGCGGCGAAGGAGCCGTCGGCGGGGACGGCCGCGGAGGCGCCCCAGGCCACGGCGGCGAGACCGAGCAGGGACACCACCCGCACCGTCGCGAGCTTCGCGCGTGCGACGGCCGAGGCGCCCTCGGGCAGGACGAGCCCGATCACCACTCCGAAGAGGAAGGCCGGGTCGAGGCCCGCGAAGCGGGACAGGAGCGCGGCGCCGGCCACCAGCAGCAGGGCTCGGGGCGAGGCCACCACGCGGATGCCGGGCAGACCGAGGCGGCGCCCGGCCAGCGCGGGGACACCCGCGGCGACGGCGTTCACCAGGGCGACCGCGACGATCACGGCGATCAGCAGGCGCAGGTAGGCGGGCTGCCCGTCGACCCGGCCCGAGAGCAGCACGAGGCCGGCGGCGCAGCCGATCATGCCGACGACCATGGTCCGCGTCGAGACGGGCGCGGGCTCGGGCCGGTCGTCGTACTCCACCCGCGCGCGGTTGCGGCCGGTCAGGCGCCAGGTGCGCGCCTCGCGCGGCACCCGGCCGGCGACGGCGAGACGGGCGGGGACGACCAGGAGGGCGAGGGAGGCGACCGCCAGCGCGAGCGAGCGCATCCAGTCGGCCATGGTGCCGAGGGGGGCGCCGGAGGAGAGCGCGGTGGTCATCCCGGTGGCGGCGCTCCAGCCGCCGGGCGCCGAGCCGCCGTCGGGGACGGGAGCGGGTCCGGTGGTCGGCGGGTCGCTCGGCGCGGCGCCCGGCGCCGGCGCGGCGGTGGCGCCGTCGGAGGGCGCGGGCTCGGGCGCGGGCGCCGTCTGACCGGGGCGTGCAGGCGAGGGCGTCGCAGTGCTCGCGGGGGTCGTCGGCCGGGCCGTCGGCGAGCCGGGTGCGGGGGTGGGCGTGCTCCCGGGGGTCGCCGGGCTCGTGCCGGGGGCGGTCGCGGAGGGAGCGGCGGAGGGCGTCGTGGTGGCCGCCGAGAAGGTGGCGTCGATCCACGGGCTGCGCGAGCTGTAGTTGCCGGCCGCGTCGCCGGCGATCGCCGAGACGCGGTGCGCTCCGGCCGTCACCGTGCCGCCGGTGCAGGTCCAGGCGCCGCCGGTGATCGGCGCGTCGCAGGTGTTGACGAGGTCGACGTAGACGTAGACCCGCGTGCCCTCGGTGGCCGAGCCGGAGTAGACGGCGCCGGTGAGCGGGAGGGCGGCGCCGGGCCCAGGAGAGGTGAGGGTCGGCGCGACCGGCGCGGCGGTGTCCACGACGAGCGAGACGGCGGCGCTGGCCGGCGACACCGTGCTCCCGGCGAAGGAGGCGGACTGGGTGGCGGTGACGCGGTAGCTCCCGGGTGCCGGCGTGGGGGCGAGCTGGCAGAACCAGCGGCCGGCGCCGTCGGCGGTCGCGAGGCAGGAGGCGCCGCCGTCGGAGGTGACCGCGACGCTCGCTCCCGGGTAGGCGGTGCCGCTGACCGATCCCGCCGAGGTGGCCGAGCCGTCGACGGACTCGATCACGGGGGCGCTGAGGACCGCGATCTCGGTGCGGGCCGAGGTCGTGCCGCCGGCGGCGAGGAGCTCCACGGCCGTCAGGCGGATCCGGCCGTCGTCGAGGTCGAGCGCGCAGCTCCAGGTGTCGTCGGCGCCGACCGTGGTGATGCAGAGCGGCTCGGTGCTGCCGGTGAGGCCGATCTGGATCTGGTCGCCCGCGGTACCGGTGCCGGTCGCGGTGACCGCGCCGCTGGGCAGCACGGTGCCGGAGACGGGGGAGGTGATGGTGAGCGGCGCCGCGGCCTGCGCGCTCGGCGCGGTCAGGCCGGCGGCGGCGCCCAGCGCGCCGAGCAGCACGAGGAGGAGGGCGGCCGGACGACGGCGCGACGAACGGGGGGAGCGGCGAGGGCGACCCGTCGGGACGACCGACGGACCCCTCGTCGCGGAACCCCCCGGAACAGACGCGGCGACACTCGGAATCACGGTGCGTCCATTGCACGGGGGCACGCGGGTGGTGTCAAGCGCGGCGCGCCTCCGTTGCCGGATGTACACCGGAGGGCGGATCCGCGTCCGCCCCGCGGGGGAGCGGCTGGTCGGAGCGGGAGAGCGCTTCCGCGACAATATACCCATCGACGACTCGGAGGAAAGATGAGCGAGGACGCAGCGCGCGGACGCGATCGGCAGCAGGTGCGCGCCGAGACCGCGCGCTTCGACGATCCACGGGAGCTGGGGCGACTGCTGCCGGCGGGTCTGCGGATCGGGCTCGCGCAGAGCGCGTTCCAGACCGAGGGATCGCTCGAAGCGGGCGGGCGCGGCCGCTCCGTCTGGGACGACTTCGCGCTGCGGCGCGGAACGATCGCCGAGGAGGCGACGCCCGAGTTCGCCACCGACTTCGTCCTGCGCTGGCGCGAGGACCTGGCCCTGCTGGTCGACCTCGGCGTCGACGAGCTGCGGCTCTCGATCTCCTGGACCCGGCTGCAGCCCGACGGGCGCGGGCCGATCGACCGCGGCGGGCTCGGCTTCTACGACCGCCTGCTCGACGAGCTGGCCGGGGCCGGACTCCGGATCGCGCTCACGCTGCAGCACCGGGACACCCCCTCCGCGCTCAGCGGCGGCTGGATGAACCGGGACACGGCCTTCCGCTTCGGCGACGTCGCCTTCGAGATCGGCTCGCGGCTCGGCGACCGGGTGGCGGACTGGATCACGCTGGATCAGCCGTCGACCGTCTTCCTCGAGGGCTACGCGCTGAAGAACCAGGCGCCCGGCGCCGGCCGGCTGTTCAGCGCGCTGCCCGCCCTGCACCACCAGCTGCTCGGCCACGCCGTCGCGGTCGAGGCGCTCCGCTCCGCCGACCTCGCCGGTCGCATCGGCCTCGTCGACGCGCAGGCCGTGGTCGAGCCGGCCAGCGAGTCGGAGCGGGACGGCGCGTGGGCGGCGCTCGCCGACGTCCTGCAGAACCGGCTCGTGGCGGATGCCGTCCTCACCGGCGCCTACCCGACCGGGCCGGAGGAGCTGCCGCCGTTCCTCGCGCCGCTGGCGGCTGTCGATCCGGTCGACCTCGCCCGGATCAGTGCGCCGCTCGACTTCTACGGGGTCGCACCGCTCGCGCCGCAGCGGATCGCCGCCGGACGCGATCCGGCGCTGCCGACCGGGCCGGGCGCACCGGCTGCTCTGCCGTTCCACGCCCGGCCGTGGCCGGAGCTCGACCGGACCGGTGACGGCTCGCCGTTCGCGCCGTGGGCGCCGGTGGCGGTGCTGCGGAGCCTCGTCGAGCGCTACGGGGATGCGCTGCCGCCGCTGGTGCTGACGGAGCTCGGCGCGAGCTATCCGGATCTGCCGGACCGGCAGGGCGCGATCGTCGACACGGAGCGGATCCGCTGGCTGGGCGCGCACCTCGGGGCGCTCGCCGAGGCCGTGCACGAGGGGCTGCCGGTGGAGGCCGTCCAGCTCTGGACGCTGGTCGACGCCTTCGAGTGGCAGCACGGCTACACCCGGCCGCACGGGCTGGTCGCGCTCGACTCCCGCAGCCGCGACCGCGTGCCGAAGGCGTCGTTCGACTGGCTGCGGCGGGTGCTGGACGAGCGCTCCTGACGGCGTCTGCCTGAGGGTCTCGATGCGCCCCTGCGGGGCTGCTCGACCAGCATGAGTCGGGGCTGCTCGATCAGCAGGGGGTCCGGTCCGGCATGGGAGACTGCCGCGATGCGCAGCCTCCTCGCCCTCGCCTCGATCCTGCACGCCGAGCCCGCCGCGGTGCTCGCGGCCCTCGCCGACGTGCTCGCGTCCGACGACGGCCCGGCGTTCGAGCGCTCGGCGGACGGCCTGGAGCGGCGGCTGCCGGTCGTCGGCCTCGAGCAGTGGCGGGTGCTGGCGGACGAGGACGGCTCGCGGGTCGAGTGCGAGCTCGTCGCGTCCGGCGCCTCGTCCGCGCTCGCGGGCGTGCTGGCCCGGCGCCGGATCCGGGACGCGCCGGAGCGGTTCCGCTCCGTGGTCACCGCCGTCGCGGACGTCGTCGAGCCCCGAGCCTGAGTGCCCCCCGCACGGGGAATGTGCGGGCCCCGCGCGCTGTTGTCTCCGATAGCGGGGTGGGGCCCGAGTGCCTCGCCCATCGGATCGCTCGGAGGAGCTCGAGGCAGATGGCAGGAACAGGAATGAGCAAGGGACGGGGAGTGCGCGGCGCCGACGAGGAGATCGTCTACCGCCGGCACGCGAACGGACGCGGCATGGTCGCTCCGGGATCGCGCGTCTCCGCGTCGGCGTACGTCGAGACGGGCGCTTACGTCGAACCCGGCGCCACCGTCGGGGAGCGCGCGTGGATCGGCGCAGGCAGCTGGGTCGACCGCGACGCGATGATCGGGCACAGCGCCTTCATCGGCGCGAACGTGCACGTCGGACCGGAGGCCATCATCGGTCCCGGTGCGCACATCGGCAGCTACTCGCGGATCGGCGGCTCGGCCGTCGTCGCGACCGGCGCGCGGGTGGACCGCGACACGGTCGTCACCCCGGGCAGCCGCTTCGGCACCGACGACGGCGTCCGCGAGATCGGCCGCCGCGCCGCGTAGTGCGGACGACCCCACGACCCTGTTCCGCCCGACCTCAGCGCTCACAGTCCAGCGCTGAGGCGGCGGAATAGGGTCGTTCCATGTTCGAACTCCACCACCTCAGCGCTCAGGAGCAGTGGGACTGGCTGCAGCGCGGCGAGATCACCCCGCTCGAGCTGACCGAGCACTACCTCGCCCGCATCGAGCGCTGGAACGGCGAGCTCGGCGCCTTCACGACCGTGACCGCGGACGCGGCGCGTGCCCGCGCGGCCGCGCTCGACTCCGTCCCGCGCACCGCGCTGCTCTGGGGACTGCCGAGCGGCGACAAGGACCTCTGGCGCCGGGCCGGCGTGCGCACCACCTTCGGGTCGAGGCTGCGGGAGTCGTTCGTGCCCGATGCGTCTGACGAGATCGTCCAGGTGCTCGACGCCGCGGGCGCGATCAGCCTGGGCAAGACGGCCGCCCCCGAGTTCGGGATGCCCTCCTACACCGAGAACCGGGTCGGGCCGCCGACGGTCACTCCGTGGGACACCTCGCTCGGAGCGGGCGGCTCCAGCGGGGGCGCGGCGGCCGCGGTCGCCGCCGGTCTGCTCCCGTTCGCGCCCGGCTCCGACGGCGGCGGCTCGATCCGCATCCCCGCCGCGGCCTGCGGCCTGGTCGGCCTGAAGCCCTCGCGCGGGCGGGTGCCGGCGCTGTCCGGCGTGGGGGGAGTGGGCGGCCTCGTCGTCGCCGGACCGCTGACGCGCTCGGTCGCCGACGCCGGCATGCTGCTGGAGGGGATGCTCGAGCGCCGCAACGGCGTCGTCCCGCAGCGCACGGCGCTGGCCGCGCCGGGCGACGGCGACGGCTCCTTCCTCGGCGCCGCGGTGCGCGGGGAGGGCCGCTTCCAGATCGGCGTGCTGACCGCCTCGCCGTGGGACGAGGAGTACGACATCGGGCTCGCCCCGGAGGCGCGCGCCGCCCTGGACGAGGGGATCGCGACTCTCTCGGCGCTCGGCCACGGACTCGATGACGCGCTGCTGCCGCCGTCCGCCGCCTACCCCGACGCCTTCCGGATGCTCTGGCAGAGCGGGGCGTCGACGCTCCCGATCGAGGGCGACGAGCTCGAGCTGCTCGAGCCGCTCACGCAGTGGCTGATCCGCGAGGGGCGGAAGCGCTCGGCGCGCGAGATCGTCGAGGCCACGGGGGTGCTCTCCGCCTACGAGCGCGCGGTGATCGCCGCCTTCGCGCCGTTCGACGCGATCCTCACCCCGTCGATGACGATGACCCCGCGACCGGTCGGCTGGTACGACGCCGAGGATCCGGAGCACGACTTCGAGCAGCAGGTGCGCTACACGCCGTACACCTCGTTCGTGAACGTGAGCGGGCTGCCCGCTATCGCGCTGCCGTTGAGCGTCACGGCGGACGGGCTGCCGATGGGGATCCAGCTGATCGGGCGCCCCGGCGGCGAGGCCGTGCTGCTCTCGATCGGCGCGCAGCTCGAGCGGCGGGCGCGCTGGCAGCGGCGGCACCCGCCGCAGTGGTGACGTCGGGGCAGCCGGGCGCCCGCTGACACCCGGCGAACGGGCAGCTCCAGGCCCTTTGCCGCTCAGGTTAGGCATGCCTATACTTACTTCCGATGTGCATGTTCGAGGGACGAGACGGCTCGGAGCCGGTCGACGTCAAGCAGTTCCTGATCGCGGGCGACGAGACCGTCGTGCCGTGGATCCAGAGCATGCTCGACGCCCTGCCCGCCAACGCACGGGGCCAGGTCTTCGTCGAGGTGGATGACGCCCGCGGCCTGCCGCCGCTGTCGGCCCCCGGCCGCGTCTGCGTCACCTGGCTCGGCCGCTCGCAGCGCTCCGGCGCTCCTGGCACCGGTCTCGCCTGCGCGCGCGGCGTCGCGCTCGACCGCGCGGTGCGCGCCTGGATGGGCGAGATGTCCGTCGTCGACGGCGACTACCCGTGGGCCGACGACCGGCACGACTTCTGCGCCTGGGTCGGCGGAGAGGGCGCCGTCGTGGCGGAGCTCGCCGCCGACGTCGAGGCTCGCCTGCGCGTCTCCGCGGAGCACGCCGCTCGCTGAGAGCCACTCAGGATTAGGTAAGGCTTACCTTCTCTGCGAGACTGGACAGGTGCCTCCGCTGACCGAAGCCCCCGCCCGCCCGGCCTACCGGCCGTACCTCGCGACCGTCGCCCGCGCGGTCCGGATCGCGCCGCACTTCATCCGGATCACGCTGACCGGTGACGACCTCGGTTCGGTCGGCTGCACCGGCCCGGACCAGCGGATCAAGCTGGTCGTGCCGACGCCGACCTCGAGCGCGCACGACTTCATGGGCTCGGTGGCGGACGAGAGCGGACCGGACGGCCTCGCTCCCGACTGGTACACCCGCTGGCGCGAGCTGCCGGACGCGCTGCGGAACCCGCTGCGCACCTACACGATCCGCGCGGCCCGCCCTGAGCAGGCCGAGGTCGACGTCGACTTCGTCGCGCACGGCGACACCGGTCCCGCCTCCGCCTGGGTGGAGTCGGCCCGCGTCGGCGCGCAGGTCGTCATCATCGCGCCCGACACCCGCTCGGAGCTGGCCGGCGGCGGCGTCGAGTGGCACCCGGGCGCCGCGACGACCCTCCTGATGGCGGGCGACGAGACGGCGGTCCCGGCGATCAGCGCGATCCTCGAGAGCCTTCCGGCGTCCGCGACCGGCGCCGCCTTCCTCGAGGTGCCGAGCGCGGAGGACCGCCTGCCGCTGCGGCACCCCGAGGGGGTCCGCGTGCACTGGCTGGTGCGCTCCGGGACGACGCCGGGCGCGCAGCTCGGCGAGTCCGTGCGCGGCTGGGCCACCCGGTTCCTCACCGCGCACCACCGCGGTGTCGAGGTGTCGGACGTGGACGTGGACAGCGGGATCCTCTGGGAGGTGCCCGCCGAGCGGACCGACCCCGGGCTCTACGCCTGGATCGCCGGCGAGGCGGGAGCGATCAAGCTGATCCGCCGCTGCCTCGTGACCGAGCTCGGTGTCGATCGGACGCGCGTCGCGTTCATGGGCTACTGGCGGACGGGCCGCTCCGAGGCCAACTAGCGGCGCGGCGCGCCCTCCACGGCGTCAGAGCGCGGTGGGCACGCCGACCAGGCGGCTGGAGAGCGTCCAGAGGTCCCGGCCCAGCTGGCGGTCGCGCGCCTGCGCGGCGACGGCGCCGTCCGGCCGGAGCCCGTCGAAGTAGCTGCCGCTCGCCGCGCCGACGTCGGACTCGGACGCGAGTGTGATCAGCGGGACGGCGCCCGCCTCGGCCGAGATGCCCGGCGACCCGCTCAGCGACAGCAGCGACATCAGGCGCGAGTCGGCGCCGAAGCCCGTCGCGACGACGCCCGGGTGGAACGAGTAGGCGTCGACGGCGGTCGGCAGCAGGCGCTCGGCCAGCTCTCGGACGAACAGGATCGTGGCGAGCTTCGAGGTGCCGTAGGCGCGCCAGCCGCCCAGCCACGGCCCGCGCCGGCGGTCGAGGTCGTCGAGCGAGAGCCGGCCGATCCGGTGGGCGGCGCTCGCGGTGCCGATCACCCGTGCGCCGGGACGCTCGCGGCCCGTCTCGATCAGGCGGGGGAGCAGGAGCCGCGTCAGCAGGAACGGGGCCAGGTGATTGCTCTGGATCGTCCGCTCGTGCCCGTCGACCGTCTCGCCGCGGTGCGAGACGAGACCGCCGGCGTTGTTCGCGAGCACGTCGATGCCGTCGTAGCAGGCGAGCAGGGCCGCGGCGAGGTCCCGCACGTCGTCGAGGCGGTCGAAGTCGGCGACGAACGGATCGCCGCCGATCTCCTCGGCGACCGCGCGGGTCCGCTCGGGGTTCCTGCCGACGACGGCGACGCGGGCGCCGGCCGCGGCCAGCGCACCGGCCGCGACCCGGCCGATACCGGAGCTGGCTCCGGTGAGGACGACGACGCGCCCCGTCTGATCAGCGACCACGGACGTAGCCGCCCTTCTCCAGCCCGGCCTCGATCTCGAAGCGGTTCTGCAGCGCATCGCGCCCGGCGACGAAGTACAGCAGCGGGAACCACATCCCGTAGGTGCGCCACTGCTCCTTGTGCACCGCCTCGTGCTCCAGCACGCGGTCCGACGCGTTGGTGCCGGTCAGGTAGCTCGTGCCGACGCAGGAGCCGCCGCGGCCGAACGCCCAGGAGGGCAGACCGGTGAAGACGACGAGCCCGTTGCGGCGCTCGATCGGACCCGTGCTCCAGAGCGCGCCCCAGGCCAGCCCGACCGCGCAGGCGAAGAGGTAGCCGGGCCGGGTGATCGCCGGGTCGAGGGCGACGACCGCGACCGCGCGCCGCAGGGCGCTCACGCGCTGTCGCGCCCGTAGGTCTCGAGCAGGCGCAGCCAGACCTCGCTGATGGTCGGATAGGAGGGGACGGCGTGCCAGAGGCGGGAGAGCGGGACCTCGCCGACGACGGCGATCGTCGCGGAGTGCACGAGCTCGCCGACCTCCTTGCCGACGAACGTGACGCCGAGCAGGACCTTGCGGTCCTCGTCGACGACCATCCGGGCGGTGCCCGTGTAGCCGACGGCGGCCAGCGAGGCGCCGGCGACGGAGCCGATCTCGTAGTCGACGACCCGGGTGCGGTAGCCGGCCTTCTCGGCCGCGGCGGCGGTGAGGCCGACGGAGGCGACCTCGGGGTCGGTGAAGACGACCTGCGGCACGGCCTCGTGGTCGGCCGTGGCGACGTGCGCGCCCCAGGGCGCGTCCTTCACCTCGCCGCCGGTGCTGCGCGCGACGATGACGTCTCCGGCGGCGCGCGCCTGGTACTTGCCCTGGTGGGTGAGAAGTGCGCGGTGGTTGACGTCGCCGACGCCGTAGAGCCACGGGGAGCCGGAGCCGACGGGGGAGCCGTCCTCGCCGAGCACCAGCATCGTGTCGTCGACGTTCAGGGAGTCGCCCGGCTCGAGCCCGACGACCTCGAGGCCGATGTCGCGGGTCTGCGGGGCGCGGCCGGTGGCCGCGAGGATCTCGTCGGCCTCGACGACGTCGCCGCCCTCGAGGGTCACCGCGACGGTGCCGTCGGCGCGGCGCTCGACGGACGCGGGGGAGCCGCCGAGGCGGACGTCGACGCCGAGCTCGCGGAGGGCGTCGCCGACCAGCTCGCCGGCGAACGGCTCGAACGGGGCGAGCAGTCCGCTGCGGGCGAGCAGGGTCACGGTCGAGCCCATGCCGGCGTAGGCGGTCGCCATCTCGCAGGCGACGACACCGCCGCCGACGACCACCAGGCGGCCGGGGACGATCTCGGCGCTGGTCGCCTCGCGGCTCGTCCACGGCGAGGCGGCGCGCAGACCCGGGATGTCGGGGACGACGGCGCTGGTGCCGGTCGCGACGGCGACCGCGCTCCGGGCGTGCAGGACGCGGACGGAGCCGTCGGGGGCGGTGACGCTGACCTCGCGGACGCCGCTGAGGCGGCCGTGACCGCGGACGAGCTCGATGCCGGCGCCCTCGAGCCACTGCACCTGGCCGTGGTCGTCGAAGCCGCTGGTGACGGAGTCGCGGTGCGCCAGGAGCGCGGCGACGTCGACGCGGCCGGTGACGGCCTGGGCCGCTCCCGGGAGGTCGCGGGCGGCCCGCAGCGCCATCGGCGCGCGCAGCAGTGCCTTGGACGGCATGCAGGCCCAGTAGGAGCACTCGCCGCCCACCAGCTCGCTCTCGACGATCGCGGCGGTCAGCCCGCCCTGCACGGCGCGGTCGGCGATGTTCTCGCCGACCGGGCCCGCGCCGATGACGATCAGATCGAAGGTGTCGGCGGCCGCGGTGTCGGTGGCGGCGTCGGTGCTCGGCGTGGTCATGGTCTCTCCGGATCGTTCTCGGGGGCGGTTCGCCCGTTCTGTCCTGGACTCCGGCGCCGTGCGGCCCGGAGGGGATCGTCAGTGCGCGGGCACGATCTCGGCCCGCCAGCCGTCGTAGCGGCCGCCCTCGCGCTCGACGACCTCGATCACCTGGCGGAGGAAGGCGGTCGTCGCCTCCTCGTCCACCGCGGCGTGGTGGCTCGCGACCAGCACGAGGCGCAGGCGCAGGCGCGAGATCGCGATCTCGAAGCCGGAGGCGACGAGGGCGCGGCCCGCCCGGCGCGCCTTGGAGCGGCGGGAGAAGACGGCGAAGTGGTCGACCTCGCGCAGCTCCCAGACCTGGTCGCCGTAGCGCAGGCGCACCTCGAGCTGCTGCGCCGCGCGCTCGCGCTGGGCCTCGAGGACGGAGGTGTGCCGGGCCGCGGGGGCGGTGGTGGTCGGGAGGGACGTGGTCGCGGGTGCCTGCTCGCTCATCGGCCGGTGAACTCCGCTCGCGTCCGGGAGAGGAAGGCCTCCATGCCGATCCGCGCGTCGTCGGACGCGGCGAGTCTGGCCAGCTCGGCGGGCAGGGCGGCGGCCGCCTCGGCGTCGGAGGAGGCGACGGCGAGCCGTGCGCTCGCGAGTGCCGCCTGGACGGCGAGCGGAGCCTGCGCGGCGATCCGCTCGGCCAGGGCGCGGGCGGCCTCGGCGACGGTGCCGTCGGGCACCACCTCCTGGACGAGGCCGATCCGGTGCGCCTCGCGGGCGTCGAACTCGTCGCCGGTGAGGATCCAGCGCATCGCGTCGCCCCAGCCCGCGGCCCGCGGGAAGCGGAGGCTCGCGCCGCCGAAGGGCAGGATGCCCCGGGCGACCTCGATCTGGCCGAAGCGGGTCGACTCCTCGGCGAGGACGACGTCGCTCGCGAGCGCCAGCTCGATGCCGAGGGTGAGGCAGGTGCCCTGCAGGCCGATGACGACGGGCTTGGCCACCGGGCGGGTGCGGATCGCCCACGGGTCGAGGCCGCCCTCGGGCACGAAGTCGAGGCCGTCGCCACCGAGTCGCGGACCGATGTCGGCCAGGTCGAGGCCGGCGGTGAAGTGCGCGCCCTCGGCGAGGACCACGCCCGCGCGCAGCTCCGGATCGCGGTCGAGCTCGCCGTACGCGGCGGCCAGCTCGCCGAGGAGCCGGAAGTCGGCTGCGTTGCGCTTCTCGGGCCGGTCGAGGACGATCTCGAGCACGTGCCCGCGCCGCTCGGTGCGCACACGTCGCCGGTCGTCGCTCATCGGTCCTCCGCTCGGGTCGCGTCCGTCCATCTTGCCCGGTGCCGCCGACACCGGGTCGCGGCGGGGCGCCGATTCGGAGTCGGCGCTCAGGCCGGGCCGGCGCAGTCCGACGCCGGGGGAGCGCCGAGGCTCAGACTCCGCGGGTCGTCGCGCCGACCAGGCGCAGGATCGTCGGCAGGTCGTCGACCGCGGCGGTCGGCGAGGAGGGTGCGAACGAGGTGAGCCCCGCGCCCGCGAGCGGGAACCGGGCCCGCAGCGCCGCGAGGCACTCGACCAGCCGCGAGGCGGGGACGCCGAACGGCACGGGGTCGAAGAGACCGGCGACCTCGGCCGGGTCGAGGACGTCGAGGTCGATGTGCACGTAGACCGAGCCCGCGCCGGTCGCCTCGACGGCGGCGACGAGCGCCTCCGGATCGAGCGCGTCGACACCGAGGTGGGTCGCCCCGCGCTCGAGCAGTCCCTCGAGCTCGCCCGGGTCCGAGGCGCGGACGCCCGCGAGGACGACGTGCTCGTCGGCGATGCGGTCCGCGGCGGACGCGCTGAGCAGTCCGACGCCGCGGCCGAGGACGGCCGAGAGCACCATGCCGCAGAACGCGCCGCTGGGCGAGGTCTCCGGCGTGTTCGCATCCGGATGCGCGTCGAACCAGACCAGGGCGACGGGCTCGGACGAGCTGCGGACCGCGTGCCCGATCGCCGCGAACTCCACCCCGCAGTCGCCGCCGATCGTCACGATCGGTCCCGGCCGGCCCGCCAGCGCCTCGCGGACCCGCTCGGCGGTCACTGCGACGGACGCGTAGCGGCGGACTCCCGTGTCCTGAGCATCGCCCGCTTCGGCGGGGACGTCGACGACGACGGTGGCGGAGGAGGGCAGATCGCCGCGGATCGCCTCGGCTCCGTCGACCAGGCGCATGGCCCGCGTCGACGCGGACCCCTGCCACTGCGGGACAACGAGGAAGGACGCCATGTCCCTCACTATGGCACGCGGCTCCGAGGTGCGGAGGCGGGTGCGCCGCCCGCGCGGATCAGGCGGCGGGGAGCTCGCCGGGCGCGGCCGCGAGCGGATCCGCGGACGGCGCCCCGGGGCCGTCGAGGTCGAGCAGCGCCTCGTCGAGTGCCGAGCGGGCGCGGTCGTCGGCGGCCCGCGCCTGCTCGAGCGCCGCCGACGGGTCGGCGGCAGCGAGGCGCAGAGCCGCGTCCAGCTGGGCGCGGGTCTCGTCCGCGAGGATGCGCGGCGCGGCGCTCACCCGGTCCCCGTGGACGGCGGCCAGCAGGGCGACCGCATCCGCCCCGAGCAGGGCGACCGTGCGCGCGCCCTCGACCAGGAGCAGCTGCCGCTCGGCCTGCGCGCGGGGATCGCGGTAGCCGGCGACCACGGCGTCGAGCGCGGCGTCCGCCTCGAGCAGCAGGGCGAGCACGGCGGAGGGATCGTGCCGGACTTCCGAGGCGCGGGCGTCGTCGACGCTGAGCAGCAGGGCGGTCGCGGCGGCGCAGGCGGTCGCGACATCGGCGGCGGAGGCGAGCTGAGCCGTGGTCCGGACGTCGGTCAGGGTGGCCGCGCGGTCGAGGTCGTCGCGCACCGAGCGCTCCAGCGCGCTCAGCTGCGTCTCGGCGCGCTCGAGCAGCGCCGTCTGGGCCTCGACGGCGTCGAGCAGCGCGGCGGCGTCGTCGTCGTGCTCGGCCGCCGCCTCGATCGCCTCGCGGAGCGGTCGCACCTGCCGCTCGGAGGTGGTGCCCGCGAGCACGGAGACGTCGGCCCGGGAGCGGTGCAGACGCTCCGGGAGGGACGGGGTCGGCGAGGTCACTCCGTGATCGTACGGGCCCAGTGTTACCGCCCGTGTCGTCGCCGCTCGACCCGCCGCGCGCCCGTGCCCAGGATGGAGGCATGCCAGGAACGCTCGCCATCGTCGAAGTCGCTTCGACGCGCCCCGGTCGCGACGAGTACCACGCCTACGTGCAGATGCTGAACGGACGCATCCTCGGTCTCGCCCGCGAGCTGGGCTGGGAGGCGGAGCGCTTCGCCGCGGAGGACCTCGGCACAGCGGCGCTGCTCGAGCAGACGCTCGGCGCCGACGCGATCGTGCTGGCCGGCGGCGAGGACATCGCCCCCGAGCGCTACGGCGTCGCCCGCGGCTACGCCGGCGAGGGTCCGCACGCGGAGCAGGCCGACGCCGCCCAGATCGCGCTGGTCCGCCGGGCCCTGACCCGCCGCACGCCGCTGCTCGGCATCTGCCGCGGCCTCCAGATCGTCAACGTCGCCCTCGGCGGCACGCTCGTCCCCGACCTCGGCCCGGAGGCCGCGCACCTCAACGCCGATGCGCCGGTGCGCGAGCGCATGCACCGCCACGACGTCCTGCTCGCCGCCGAGTCGACCCTCCGCGGGCTCTTCGGAGCGGAGGTGCTCGCCGTGCAGAGCGCGCACCACCAGGCGGTCGACGCGCTCGCCCCGGGGCTGCGCATCGTCGCCCGTGCGGACGACGGCGTCGTCGAGGCGCTCGAGCACCGGGACGCGCCGATCGTCGGCGTGCAGTGGCACCCGGAGGACCCGGCGGCGCCGGCCGGGCAGCTCGCCGTCCTGCTCGAAGGACTCGCGCGCGCCACCGCCCAGCGCACGTCGGTCGAGGCCGTCGCCGCCTGAGCGCCGACGCCCCCGCACCGTCGTCGCGCGGAGCTCAGCCGGCCAGCCGCGCCATCCACGCCTCGATGTCGTCGGCCGAGCGGGGGATCCCGGCCGAGAGGTTCTCGGCGCCGTCCGCCGTGACCAGCACGTCGTCCTCGATCCGGACGCCGATGCCGCGCAGCTCCGCAGGGACGGTCAGATCGTCGGGCTGGAAGTAGAGTCCGGGCTCGATCGTGAAGACCATGCCGGCCTCGACGATCCCGTCCAGGTACATCTCGCGGCGGGCCTTCGCGCAGTCGTGCACGTCGAGACCCAGGTGGTGGCTGGTGCCGTGCACCATGTAGCGGCGGTGCTGCTGGTTGTCCGCCTCGAGCGCCTCCTCGGCGCTCACCGGCAGCAGTCCCCACTCGGCGGTGCGCCGGGCGATGACGGCCATCGCGGCGGCGTGCACCTCGCGGAAGCGGATGCCGGGGCGGACGATCGCGAACGCGGCGTCGGCCGCCTCCCGCACCGTCTCGTGCACGCGGCGCTGCGCCTCGGTGTACCGGCCGTCCACGGGGAAGGTCCGGGTGATGTCGGCGGTGTAGTAGCTCTCCTGCTCCACGCCGGCGTCGAGGAGGACCAGATCGCCGGGGCGCACCGGCCCGTCGTTGCGGGTCCAGTGCAGGATGCAGGCGTGCGCGCCGGCCGCGGCGATCGTGTCGTAGCCGACCGCGTTGCCGTCGGCGCGGGCGCGGCCGTTGAAGACGCCCTCGATCAGGCGCTCGCCGCGCTCGTGCCGGACGATGCGGGGCAGGTCGGCCAGGACGTCCTCGAAGCCGCGGGCGGTGGCGTCGACGGCGGCGCGCAGCTCGGCGATCTCGTACTCGTCCTTGACCAGGCGCAGCTCGGAGAGGTCGCGCTCGAGAGCGGCGTCGCGATCGGCCGCGTCGCCCTCCGCGTCGCTCGCGCGCGCGTCGAGGCGCGCGGTGACCAGCGGGTCGGCCTCGCGCAGGACCGCGACCGGGGCGCCCGCCGCGTCGAGGACGGCGTCGAGCTCCGCGATGCCCCGGGTCTCGAGGCCGAGGTCGCTCGCGACCTGGGCGAGGGAGGGCCGCGGGCCGATCCAGAACTCGCCGATCTCGGAGTTCGCGTAGAACTCGTCGGAGTCGCGACCGGCGCGCTCGCGGAAGTACAGCGTCGCGCTGTGGCCCTCGCCCGCGGGCTCGAGCACCAGGACGGCGCCCGGCTCCGAGTCGGAGCCCCAGCCGGTCAGCCAGGTGAAGGCGGAGTGCGCGCGGAACGGGTAGTCGGTGTCGTTGGCGCGCTGCTTCAGCCGCCCGGCGGGGACGATCAGCCGGACGCCGGTGTGCAGAGCGGAGAGGCGCTCGCGGCGGCCCGCGGCGAAGGCGGCCTGCTCGCGCGGCGCGGGCAGCGCCTCCTCGCGGTCGGCCCAGCCGGACGCGATGAAGTCGCGGAACCGGTCGGAGCCGGGCGTCGTGGAGCGGTTGGTCGTCGCGCGCGGCGTCGGGGCGGCGGCGACGGTCTCCGGTGCCGCGGTGGAGGTCTGCTCGTCCGTGTTCGTCATCCCCCCATTCTCCTCCTCCCGCCGCGAGCGGCGGTCGAGAGCACGATCAGGAGGACTCCTTGACCATCCCGCGGACGGAGAGCTGAGCGATCACCGGTCGGTGGTCGCTGCCGGCCTCGTCCTGGTCGTTGAGCACGTCGAAGCCGGAGACGTCCCAGCGGCCGGAGAACAGCACGTGGTCGATCGGAGCGGCGAGGCCCGTCGGGAGGCTCGTCGGCCAGGTGCCGACGGCGGCGGCGTTCGCGAGTCGCCCGGCGTCGGCGCAGCCGCCGAGATCGGAGTCGCCGGGGAGCGCCGACCAGTGGTCGAGCGTCGAGTTGAGGTCGCCCAGGACGACCAGGTCCTCCTCGGCGGTGCAGAGATCGGCCAGGCGCGCGAGGTCGCTGCGCCACTCGGTCGTCTGCGCGGGCAGGGGAGCGGTGGTGTGCACGGCGGCGATCACCGGGCGCTCCGCCGTGTCCGGGCGGGCGACGAGGGAGGGGCTGGTCGCGGTGGGCGTGCTCGCGGCGTCGACGGAGTAGCCGCCGAGGGACGGCGAGAGCAGGAGCGCCGTGCCGTCGGCGGGGCCCGTGCCCGCGACCAGGTGCAGCGTCATCGGCCGGCCGGCGGCCGCGAGGACGTCGACGACCTGCTGGGCGCGCTCCTGGGACACCTCGAGCAGGGCGACGGCGTCGCTGGCGTTCGCGTTCGCGAGCGCTGCGACCATCTCGGCGGGCACGCCGTCGTGCAGGAGGTTCCAGCTCAGGACGCGCAGATCGCCGAGGCGGTGCGCGCGCGGCGGGGCGGAGTCGCTCCCGCGGACCGCCTGCAGGCCGCCGAGGACGAGCGCGAAGGCGACCCCGATCGCGCTCAGGACGAGGGCGAGCCGGCGCACCGGCTCGACGAGAACGGCGACGACGACGAGGACCACCGCTCCGGCGACCGCGGCGAGGGCCGTGGCCGAGCGGAAGGAGACCAGCTGCGCGAAGGGCGTCTGACCGGCGATGCCGAAGAAGCCGGGTGCCGCGACCACCAGCAGCACGAGCGCCACTGCGAGCGCCACCGCGAACTTGACCAGTCGTGTCCCCATCCCGGCTCAGGCTAGGGCATCGATCCCGGGGAGTCCGCAGGACGCGCGTCTACGATGGCGACCATGCATGTCCCCGGAGGCGGGTACGACCTCCACACCCACTCGCTCGTCTCCGACGGGACCGAGCCGCCCGAGGTCCTCGTCCGAGCGGCGGCCGCGGCCGGTCTCGACGGCGTCGCGCTCACCGACCACGACACGACCCGCGGCTGGGAGGCGGCGATCGCCGCGGCCGGCGACGCGGGGATCGACCTGCTCACCGGCATGGAGCTGTCCTCCCGTGTCGGCTGGGCGAGCGTGCACGTGCTCGCGTACCTGCCCGATCCGGCCGATCCGGGTCTCGCGGCCGAGACGTCGCGGATCCGCTCGGAGCGCTCGCACCGCGCGCAGGCGATCGTCACGGCGATCGCGGCCGACTACGACCTCACCTGGGAGGACGTCCTCGCGCAGACCAGCCCCGGCACGACGATCGGGCGGCCGCACATCGCCGACGCGCTCGTCGCCCGCGGACTCGCGACCGACCGCTCGGCGGCGTTCGCGGGGATCCTCGACTGGCGCGGCGGCTACTTCCAGCCGCACTACGCACCGGACCCGGTCGAGGCCGTGCGGCTCGTGCGAGCCGCGGGCGGCGTCCCCGTGATCGCCCACCCGGCGACGAGCACCCGCGGCATCGTGATCGAGTCGCTGCTGCCGGATCTCGTCGACGCCGGGCTCTTCGGCCTCGAGGTCGAGCACCGAGAGAACACCGGCGAGGGCAAGCGGCGGCTGCGCGAGCTGGCGGCGCGCTACTCCCTGGTCACGACCGGGTCGAGCGACTACCACGGCACGGGCAAGCCGAACCGGCTCGGCGAGAACACGACCGCCCGCGCGACGGTCGACGCCATCCGCGGGGCGGCGCGCGCGAGCTGAGCCGCGCCGTCGGTACGGCGGGCGGGTCTCGAGACGCCGCTGCGCGGTTCCTCGACCAGCAGGTCTCTCCTGCTGATCGAGCAGCCCGCGGAGCGGGCGTCTCGAGATCCTCGGCGGCGGAGGCCTACGCGGAGCCGTCCGGGCGGGGGCTGCGGCGGCGCTGGCGGGTGCGGCGGCGGGGCTCGCTGTTGCCGTCGTGGTGCTCCTTGCTCTCGCTCGAGGGCGCCTGGCCGGCGGGCACCGACTCGGTCTCGGCGGTGGCGGGGGAGGACTCGGCGGAGTCACCGCCGCGGTTGCGGCGGCGCGGCTCGCGGCCGCCCTCGCGCGGCTCCCGCGGCTCGCGCTGACGGGTCGAGCGCTCGGGGCGCGCGTCCGCCTTCGCCTCGGCGGGCATGGGGGTCGGCTTCAGCCGCCCCTTCGTCCCGGCGGGGATGGCGAGGTCCTCGTAGAGGTGCGGCGACGAGGAGTACGTCTCGACGGGGTCGGGCTGGCCGAACTCGAGCGCGCGGTTGATGAGGGCCCACTTGTGCAGGTCCTCCCAGTCGACGAAGGTCACGGCGATGCCGGTCTTGCCGGCGCGACCGGTGCGGCCGACGCGGTGCAGGTAGGTCTGGTCGTCGTCCGGGATGGTGTGGTTGATCACGTGGGTGACGTCGTTGACGTCGATGCCGCGCGCCGCGACGTCGGTCGCGATCAGGATGTCCTTCTTGCCTGCCTTGAACGCGGCCATCGCGCGCTCGCGCTGCTCCTGGTTGAGGTCCCCGTGCACGGCGGCGGCGTTGAAGCCGCGGTCGTTCAGCTCCTCGACGATGCGGGCGGCAGCGCGCTTGGTGCGGGTGAAGATGACGGTCTTGCCGCGACCCTCGGCCTGCAGGATGCGCGCGATGACCTCGTCCTTGTCGAGCGAGTGCGCCCGGTAGACGATGTGCTTGATGTTCGCCTGCGTGATGCCCTCGTCGGGGTCGGTCGCGCGGATGTGGATCGGCTTGTTCATGAAGCGGCGGGCCAGCGCGACGATCGCGCCGGGCATCGTCGCCGAGAAGAGCATGGTGTGGCGGGTGGCCGGGGTCTGCGCGAAGAGCTTCTCGATGTCGGAGAGGAAGCCGAGGTCGAGCATCTTGTCGGCCTCGTCGAGCACCATCGTCTGCACGCTCGCGAGCGAGAGCAGGCGCTGACCGGCGAGGTCGAGCAGGCGGCCCGGGGTGCCGACGACGATCTGCGCGCCGGCCTTGAGCTGCTCGATCTGCCCCTCGTAGGCCTTGCCGCCGTAGATGGAGACGATCTTGGTCGGCCGGTTGGAGGCGGCGAGCTCGATGTCCTCGGTGACCTGCACGGCGAGCTCGCGGGTCGGCACCACGATCAGCGCCTTGACGCCGGGCTCGGGGTCGTTGCCGAGGGCCTGGATGAGGGGGAGGCCGAAGCCGAAGGTCTTGCCGGTGCCGGTCTTGGCCTGCCCGATGATGTCCTGCTTCTGCAGGGCCAGCGGGATGGTCTGCTCCTGGATCGGGAACGGCTCGAGGATGCCCTTGGCGGCGAGTGCGGCGACGATGTCGTCGTCGATCTTGAGGTCGGAGAAAGTCACGGAGTGAAGCGCCTGTCGTGTCGAACGGTCCACGCCCCTGTACGACTCGGGCGCAGGGTCACCGATCCAGCGCCGGTGACATCCCGGCGAGTCTACCGCCACGGGGGTCGCCGGGCCCGGAAGCGCGGGCGGCGCGCGCTGTACACTGATCGGATGGCAGCCTGGTTCCGACGTCGACGTCCGCTCGGCGAAGCCCCCCGACTGACCCCGCGCGGCGAGGCGACGAGCAAGCGCGACCGCGTGGACCTGGCCGATCTGACCCCGGAGCTGCTGCCCTACCTCGGGCAGGTCGCCTACCTCCAGCTGGCCGTCTTCGAGGCGCTGGCCCGCGGAGTGGCGGGCACGGACGACCTCGCCGACAAGGAGGCGATCTCGGCGGCGGCGGGCACCGCGCTCGCGAAGCACCACGCGGTCGTCGCCGAGCTGCGCCGGCGCGATGTCGAGCCGAGTGAGGCGATGGCGCCGTTCCGGCCCGCGATCGACACCTTCGAGCACCTCACCCGCGGCGCGGACCTGCACGAGACGCTGCTGTCGGCGTACATCACGGCCGGGCTGCTCGACGACTTCTTCATCCGGCTCACCGGCGGGCTGCCGAACGACGTCGGACCGCGGATCGCGCAGACCCTGGGCGCCGACACCGGCATCGACGGGCTCGTCGCGATCCTCCGCCGCGAGATCGCCGCCGACGAGCGGCTCGGCTCCCGGCTGGCGGTCTGGGGGCGCCGGCTGGTCGGCGACACGCTCCTCGTCGCCCGCTCGGCGCTGATGGGCTCGGGCAACCCGGACTCGGACGAGTCGCGGATCGAGCCGGTCTTCACCGAGCTGATCGCCTCGCACACCCGTCGGATGGACGCGCTCGGGCTGACGGCCTGACGCGCCGGCGCGGCTGTCAGCCGGAGCTCGGTCTGTGCCGCACCTCATGCTGGTCGAGCAGCCCCGGAGGGGCGTATCGAGACCCGCCGTCGTCAGCAGGGCGGGGCTGCAGAGTCAGGTTCTGACGGTGGTGGATCTCGATACGCCCGCTGCGCGGGCTACTCGATCAGCATGAAGGCGACAGCCACCGGCCGGTCGATCAGCATGGAAGTGGCCGCTGCGGGCTGCTCGATCAGCACGGAGGAAGTGCGCGGCCGCCCGGTCAGTCGTCGATGAAGCCGGGGACGTGGGCCAGCGTGGCGATCGTGCGGGCGCGGCCCCACTCGACGTGGGCGTGGGCGACGGAGACGGCGAGCGGGGCGTCGCCGGCGGCGACCGCCTCGGCGAGCCGGACGTGCTCCTCGTGGCGGATGCCCGGCTCGGCCTGGATGTTGGCGATGTTGAGGCGGTTGCTGCGCTCGTCGAGCGGCTGCATCGTGGTGATCAGGAGCCGGTTGCCCGCGATCGCCTCGATCGCGCCGTGGATGCGGCCGCTCTCGGAGTGGAAGCGCGCGAGGTCGCCGGCGGCCAGTGCGGCGCTCGCCTCCGCGACCACGGCGGTCAGTGCCGAGGCGTCGGCGCCGCGGGCCACCGCCTCCGCGGCCTTGCGGGCGACGAGCGGCTCGAGCGCGGAGCGGATGTCGTAGAGCTCGTCCACGTCGCGCCGCCGGACGATCGACACGACGGCGGTGCTGCGCGGGCGCACGGTGACCAGGCCGGCCAGCTCGAGCCAGGGCAGGGCCTCGCGGATCGGGACGCGCGACACGGCGAGCTCGGTCGCCAGGTCGCGCTCGCGGATCGGCTCGCCCGCCGGCAGCCGGCCGTCGAGGATCCGTGCGCGCAGCTCCTCGTACACGCGCTGCGACATCGTCTGCGCAGGGCTCTTCGTCGGCATCGGCGCTCCAGTCGGTCTACCCGTTCTCCGTCCTCGAAGGGTAGCGGGCGGCGGAGGACGGACCTGGCGGCCCTTGTAACGCCGTCTTCATCTGCCTGAAACACCCCGGCGCCGGATCGGATCTACCGTGATCGACGTGTCTCGGTATACCGAGCGCCTCCCTCGCCACTCCGCCGGAAGGACCCGCCCCATGAGCACCGTCACGAATCCGCCCCCTGCCACGACGATGGGCGACCGCATCGAGGCCGCCTACTCGCGCATCGGAGTGACGAGCGCGCACCTGGGCATCGTCGCGATGATCCTCTTCGGCGTCTTCTTCGACGCGATCGAGCAGAACACGGTCGGCGTCGCCGGTCCGATCCTCGCCGCCGACTGGGGGCTCGCCGGCGCGCAGATCGGCCTGCTCAACACGGCGACCTTCACCGCGGTCGCACTCGGCCGCGTCCTCGCCGGCGTGGTGATGGACCGGATCGGGCGGCGCACCCTCCTCGGCGCGAACCTGATGATCTTCGCGGTCGGCTCGCTGCTCTGCGCCTTCGCGCCCAGCTACGAGATCCTCGTCGCCGCGCGCTTCCTGGTCGGCCTCGGTCTGGGCGGCGAGATCGCGACGGCCGTGATCATGCTCGCCGAGTTCTTCTCGGCCAAGCACCGCGGCACGGCCGTCGGCCTGATCAACGTCGCGGCGGCCGGCCTCGGCAACATGCTCGCCCCGCTCTTCGGTGTCATCGTCTTCTCGGTCTTCACCGGCGACGACCGCTGGCGCTGGCTCTTCGGGATCCTGGTGATCCCGGCCCTCGCGGTCGTGGTCTACCGGCGCGCGCTGCCCGAGACTCCCCGCTACCTCGCCGCCCGCGGCCGCGTCGCCGAGGCGAACACCGTCATCAACCGGCTCGCCCAGGGCCGGCTGCACCGCCCGGTCGAGAACGAGGTCGACTACCTGGGCGGCGCCGCCGACCGGCCCGTGGTCGCCGCGACCACTCCGCGCTGGACCGAGCTCTTCGGCCGCCGCCACCGCCGCACGACGATCGCCCTGGGCGTCGCGGTCTGCATGTCCTACGCCGCGCAGATCTCGATGCTCACCCTCATCCCGCTGATCCTCACCTCCCGCGGCTTCGACATCACCAGTGCGCTCTGGTATACCCTCGTGATGCAGTCGGGCTCGCTGGTCGGAGCGCTGGTCGCGGCCCTCGCCGCCCGCCGGCTGCCGCGCAAGCTCACGCTCACAGTCGCCGCCCTGCTCGGGATCGGCGCCGGTCTCGGCTTCGGCTTCCTGGGCACCACCGTCGCGCTGGTGCTGGTCTTCGGCTTCCTCTTCAACTTCTCGGTGATCGTGCTCAACACCACCATCTGGCTGTTCGCTCCGGAGCAGTACCCCACGCGGATCCGCGGACTCGGCACCTCGGTGATCCTCGCCCTCGGCTCGCTGTCGGGCGGTCTGTTCCCCCTCCTCGCCGGCGCCGTGCTCGACGCCTCGGGGGTCGGCGGGATGTTCGCCCTGCTCGCCGGGCTGTTCGCGATCTGCGCGATCGCCGTGCAGTTCCCGCGCGAGACCGTCGGGCGCCCGATGGCGGAGGACTGAGCGTGCAGCGCACCGTCGTCGTCGTGAATCCGAACACCTCGGTCGCGACCACCCGGCTCCTGGTGGCCGTCGCCCGCGATGCGGTGCGGGGCGAGGACGTCCGGATCGTGGGGGAGACGGCGGCTCACGGGCCCTCGATCATCACCACTCCCGCCGCCCTCGCGGCCGCGGCTGAGCACGTGGTCGCCGCGGCCCGCCGCGCGGCCCTGGCGCACACTCCGGACGCGATCGTCGTCGCGGCGTTCGGGGATCCGGGTGCCGCCGGGGCAGCGGCGGCCACCGGACTGCCGGTCGTGGGGATCGGCGCCGCCGCCGTCCGCGCTGCGAGTGCCGGCGGACGCCGGTTCGCGATCGCGACGACGACGGGACGACTCGAGCCGGTGATCCGCGCGCTCGTCGCCGAGTCGGGCGGCCTCCCCGCCTACGCGGGCTGCTTCCTCACTCTCTCGCCCGCCGAGGAGCTCGACGACCCGGAGCGGCTGCACGGCGAGCTGCGCACCGCGGTGCTGCGGGCGCAGGCGGCGGGAGCCGAAGCGGTGATCATCGGCGGCGGACCGCTCAGCGCGGCCGCCGAGCGGCTCGCGGCGGACTTCGCCGGGGTGCTGCCGATCGTGGAGCCGATCCGCGCGGCGCTGGCGGAGGCGCTCGTGGCGACGGAGCGGGTCGAGGCGCTGCCGGCCTGAGGTCCCCGCCCCGGGAACGACGAAGGCGCGGGAGTCCAGGACTCCCGCGCCTCGGCGTGGTGGTGGGGTGCGCTCAGGGAGCGACGCGGTCCGGGGCGACCCGGCCCGCGAGCATCGCCTCGAGCGCGGCGTCGTCGCGACGGGTGCGCGCCCGGCCCAGAGCGACGTCGGCCACGAGGACCGCGACGGCCGCGAGGCCGAGCGCGAGGATCCAGATCAGTCCGCCGTCCCAGGGCAGACCGGCCCAGGTCAGCGCGACCCAGACGACCGCGGCGACGACGCCGCCGAGCGCGGGGATCAGGACCGACCCGTGCAGATGCCGGTGCGGCAGCCCGTAGCGGGCGGCGAGACCCAGCAGGATCCCGCCGAGCGTGACGAAGAGGAGCTCCACGACGTGACCGTCGGGAGGGGCTAGGCGACGAAGCCGACGCGGCGCGACTCCTCGGAGCCGACCTCGACGAAGGCGATGGTCTCGGTGGGGACGATGTAGATCTTGCCCTTCTCGTCGCGCAGGCGGAGGACCTTGGCGCCCGCCTCGAGCGCGGTGGTCACCGTCTTCTCGACCTCGGCCACGGACAGCGAGGACTCGAAGTTGAGCTCGCGCGGGGTGTTGACGATTCCGATACGGATTTCCACCAGCAGTGCCTTTCGGGAGGGGACGTGGCTGTCAGGATACGGGACCGCGCCCGGCGCCCGGCGCCGGTTTCGCGCTGAGCGGACCCGGCTCCCGAGGGCCGCGCGAGGGGCGGGCGGGAGTGTCGGCGGTCTTCGTTAGCGTGGTCGCGTGAGCGCTCCTCGAACCCCGGCACCCGCCTCCGACGAGGCTCCCGCCCGCGACGACCCCGCCGCCGAGGGGGTCGCCCTCGACGAGTCGCAGCGCGCCGTGCTCGCCCTGGCGGACGGCCGCAGCGCCGCCGTGCTCGGCGCCCCCGGCACGGGCAAGACCCGGACGATCGTCGAGCTCGTCGCCGAGCGCGTGCTCGAGCGCGGCTACGAGCCGGAGTCGATCGCCGTGCTCGCCGCGAGCCGCACCGCCGCGACCGCGCTGCGCGACGTGCTCGCGTTGCGCCTGGGCGTGCCCACGCGGGGGCCGCTGGCGCGGACCGCGACGTCGCTCGCCTTCGAGGCGGTGACCGCCGCGGCGAAGGAGCTCGGCATCGACCGGCCGACGCTCCTCACCGGCGGGGAGCAGGACGTCATCCTCTCCGAGCTGCTCGAGGGGCACCTCGAGGAGGGAACCGGGCCGCGCTGGCCCGACGAGTTCAGCCCCGAGGTGCTGCGGCTGCGCACCTTCCGCACCGAGCTGCGCGAGTTCGGCATGCGGGCGACCGAGCACGGTCTCGACCCGGACGCGATCCGCCGGCTCGCGGTGGACGCCGACCGCGGCGAGTGGTCGGCCGCCGCGGCGGTGCTCGAGGAGTTCCGCGAGGTCGTCGAGTGGATGTCGCCCGAGGCCGGCACCAGGCTCGACGCGGCCGAGTTCGCGGCCTTCGCCGCCGAGACGATCCGCGACGGCGGCGGCGGCGAGCGGATCCGGGAGCTGCGCCTCGTCGTCGTCGACGACATGCAGGAGGCGAGCGAGTCGACCGTCGTGCTGCTGCGCGCCCTCGCCGCGCGCGGGGTCACCGTGATCGCGTTCGGCGACCCGGACGTCGCGACGAGCGCGTACCGCGGCGCCGCCTCCGACACCCTGGGCCGCTTCGGCCCGGCGATCGGCGTGCGCGACGCCGAGACCCTGGTGCTCGGCCGCGTGCACCGGCACGGCGCCGCCCTGCGCTCGCTCGTCTCCGCGGCGACCCAGCGGATCGGCACGGCCGCGGCCGGCCGGCAGCGCGCCGCCGAGGCTCGCGCCGACGAGGAGGGGGCGCCCGCTCCCGTGCTCGTGCTGCACGCGCCGACGGCGGCGCGCGAGGCGGCCACCGTGGCGCGCCTGCTCCGCGAGCGGCGGCTGCGCGACGACGTGCCGTGGCGGCGGATGGCGGTGGTCGTCCGCTCCGGTGCGGCGGTGCAGCCGCTGCTGAAGGCGCTCGCCGTCGCCGAGGTCCCCACCCGCTCCGTGCTGGCCGGCCGTGCCCTCCGCGACGACCACGCCGCCCGGGCGCTGCTCGTGCTCGTCGGCGTCGCGGTCGGCGAGCGGCCGCTCGATGCGGAGCTGGCGGCGGAGCTGCTGCTCGGCCCGTTCGGCGGCGTCGACCGGCTCGGGCTCCGGCGGCTGCGGCTCGCCCTCCGCGCCGAGGAGCTCGCGGGCGGCGGGATCCGCGCGAGCGATCCGCTGCTCGTCGAGGCGCTCGAGGCTCCGGGCCGCTTCGCCACGATCGACTCGGGTCCGGCGCGCCAGGCCGAGCGCCTCGCCGTCACGATCGACCGGGTCCGCCGGCTGCACGCCGAGCAGGGGTCGATCGAGGAGCTCCTCTGGTCGGCCTGGGAGTCGAGCCGCGTCGCCTCGTCCTGGCGCGAGCTGGCGCTCGGCACCGGTCTCACCGCGGCGGAGGCGAACCGCAACCTCGACGGCGTCGTCGCGCTCTTCAGCGCGGCGCGGCGCTTCGTCGAGCGGGCGCCCGGCCACTCGGCCATCGGCTTCGTCACCGAGATCCTCGAGGCGGAGGTGCCGGAGGACACGCTGGCGCCGCGCTCGGTCGAGGACGCGGTGCTGATCGGCACGCCCTCCTCCGTCGTCGGTCTCGAGTTCGACGTGGTCGTCGTCGCGCGGCTCCAGGACGGCGTCTGGCCGAACCTGCGCCAGCGCGGCTCGCTGCTCGACCCGGACGGGCTGATCCGGCACGCGCGAGGCGAGGGCGACCTGCCGCTCGACGGCCGGAAGGCCACCCTCGACGACGAGCTGCGGATGTTCGCGCTCGCCGCCTCGCGGGCCCGCCGCCAGCTCGTGCTGAGCGCCGTCGCGGGCGAGGACGAGACGCCGTCCCTCTTCTTCCGGCTCACGCCGCCCGACGCCCCGAGGCTCGACGCGGCGTCGGCCGTGCCGCTGACCCTGCGCGGGGCGGTCGCGGGCCTGCGCCGCACGGCGACGACGCCGAACTCGGCCGAGGCGCCGGCGGCGATCCGCGGGCTGCGCGCGCTCACGCTGGCCGAGGTGCCCGGCGCCGATCCGGCCTCCTGGTACGGCGTCCTCGAGCCCTCCACCACCGAGCCGCTCTTCGATCTCGACGACCCGGAGCGGCCGGTCTCGGTCTCGCCCAGCCGCCTCGAGGCGTTCGAGCGCTCGCCGCTCGACTGGTTCGTCGACGCCGTCTCGGGCTCGACGACGAGCACGGCGATGGGGGTCGGCACGCTCGTGCACTGGGTGCTCGAGAACGCGGCGAGCACCGAGCCGGAGGCGCTCTGGGCCGAGCTCGAGTCGCGCTGGCCCGAGCTCGTCTTCGAGTCGCCGTGGCTCGGCGAGCGGCAGCTGCGGGTGACCCGGCGCCTGGTCGAGGGGCTCGCCGCCTACCTCGCCGACTTCGAGCGCGGCGGCGGAGCGGTGCTCGGGCGCGAGCAGCAGTTCGAGATCGACGTGCCGCCCGCCCGGATCCGCGGCTCGATCGACCGGGTGGAGCGCGCGCCGGACGGCTCCGTCGTCATCGTCGACCTCAAGACCGGACGGAGCACGCCCCGCCAGGCCGACATCGCCGAGCACGCGCAGCTCGGCAGCTACCAGCTCGCGGTCGCCAGCGGCGCGATCGAGGCGGCCGGCGCGGACGAGGGCGGCGGCGCGAAGCTGCTCTTCGTCGCGAAGGGAGTGCGCGGCTCGCTCTACCGCGAGGTCGTCCAGCCCCGCTTCGGCGAGGAGGAGCTCGAGGCGCTGCGCGCGCGGGTCCGCGCCGCCGCGCGGGGGATGGCGTCGTCGGGGTTCTCGGGGCTGCTCGATGCGGTCCCCTTCTCGCCGGGTGACGCTCTGCGCTACCGGATCCACGCGGTGCCGGAGGTGTCGGGCGACGGGCTGCTGGCCCTCGACGAGGTCGAGACGGACGAGGAGGAGACCGACGCACCCGAGGGCTTCTCCTCCGACGCCGCCGATCCCGATCCCGCCGCCGACCCCGCCGCCGACCCCGCCGCCGACCCCGCTCCCGACCCCGCTGCGAGCCCCGAGGAGGGACCCCGCCCGTGATCGACGCCCTGACCATCGCGGAGGCCCTCGACCTCCGCCCGCCCACCGCCGAGCAGCGCGCCGTCATCGAGGCGCCGCTCGAACCGGCCCTCGTCGTCGCGGGCGCCGGCAGCGGGAAGACCGAGACGATGGCCAACCGTGTGCTCTGGCTGCTCGCCAACGGCCTCGCCGCGCCGTCGGAGGTCCTCGGCCTCACCTTCACCCGCAAGGCCGCCGCCGAGCTCGGCGAGCGGATCGGCCGGCGCATCGACCAGCTCGGTGCCGCGGGACTGCTGCCGCTGCGGGAGGGGCAGACCGAGCCCGACCCGTTCGAGGCCGCGACCGTCTCGACCTACAACGCCTTCGCCAACACGATCTTCCGCGACAACGCCGCCCTGATCGGCCGGGAGGGCGACGCGACCGTCCTCTCGGAGGCGTCCGCCTGGCACCTCGCGCGCGGGGTCGTCGCCGACACCGCCGACCCGCGCATCCTCGAGGTCGAGGCGAGCATCGACCGCCTCACCGACCTCACCGTCGCGCTCGCCCACGACCTGGCCGACAATCTCGCCGACCCGGCCGAGGTGGCGGGCTTCGCTGAGGACTTCCTCCGCCTCGGCGAGCTGCCCCGCGGCTCCAGCGGCTCCGGCCTCTACCGCGAGCTGGAGAAGGCGCTGCAGGCCGTCGGCGCGCTGCCGGTGCTGACGGCGCTCGCCGAGCGGTTCCAGGAGGCGAAGGCGGAGCGCGGCTTCGTCGAATTCTCGGACCAGGTGGCGCTGGCGCTGCGGATCATCGAGCGGATGCCCCGCGTCGTCGACGAGCACCGCGCCCGCTACCGGGTCGTGCTGCTCGACGAGTACCAGGACACCTCGGTGCTGCAGACCCGCCTGCTCGCCCGGCTCTTCGCCGAGCAGGGCGTCATGGCCGTGGGCGACCCGCACCAGTCGATCTACGGCTGGCGCGGGGCGAGCGCGGAGGGCCTCGGCCGCTTCGCCCTCGACTTCGGCTCCGCGGCCCGCTTCTCGCTGTCGACCAGCTGGCGGAACGGCCATGGAGTCCTGGCCGCGGCCAACGCCGTCGTCGCGCCGCTCACCGCGGGCAGCGCCGTGCCGGTCGACCGCCTCGCGGCCGGTCCGGGCGCCTCCGACCACGCCGTCGAGCTCACCTTCCCCGAGACGATCGAGGACGAGGCCGACGACGTCGCGCGCTGGTTCGCCGGCCGCCTCGCCGCGAGCGCCGAGCGCGGGGAGGCGCCGCCGTCGGCCGCCGCGCTCTTCCGCGTCCGTGCGCACATGGACCGCTTCGCCGCCGCCCTGGCGCGGCACGGCGTCCGGTACCACATCCTCGGCATCGGGGGCCTGCTCCGCCAGCCCGAGATCGCCGACCTCGTCGCCGCGCTCACCGTGGTGGAGGACCCGGCGGCGGGCAGCGAGCTGGTCCGGCTGCTGGCCGGCGCGCGCTGGCGCCTGGGCGTCCGCGACCTGCGCGCGCTGCGCGACCTCGCCTCCTGGCTCGCCTCGCGCGACCACGCCCACCGGCTGCTGCCCGAGGAGGTGCGCGAGCGGATGCGCGCCTCGGTCACCGAGGGCGAGGGCGGCTCGATCATCGAGGCCCTCGACTTCATCGCCTCGCGGCGGCCCGGCGAGGACGGCCGGATCGACCACTCCGCGTTGTCCTCGTTCAGCGACGAGGGGCTGCGCCGCCTGCACGACGCCGGCACGCTCTTCGCCCGGCTGCGCGCCCGGGCGGGCCTGGACCTGCTCGACTTCGTCACGCTGGTGGAGCAGGAGCTCGGCCTCGACATCGAGGTGGAGGCCAACGAGTCGCGCAGCGACGGCCGCGCCAACCTCGAGGCGTTCCGCGAGGCGGTGTCCGGCTACCTGCAGACCGACGACCGCGGCGCCGGGACCGGCTCGTCGCTGCGCGGCTTCCTCCGCTGGCTGGTGCTCGCGGACAAGCGCGACGGCCTCGCGCCGCGGCCCGAGGACCCGGAGCCCGGCACCGTGCAGCTGCTCACGATCCACGGCTCGAAGGGCCTGGAGTGGGACCTCGTCGCCGTGCCGCGGATGGTCGACGGCGAGCTGCCCGGCACGCCGGTCGAGGGGTTCCGCGGCTGGGTGCGCCTGGGCGCGATGCCCTACGCCTTCCGCGGCGACGCCGCCGAGCTGCCGGACCTCGCGTGGCGCGGCTGCGCGACGCAGAAGGAGGTGGTCGACGCGATCGCCGACTTCGGCGACACCCTGCGCGAGCGCAACGAGTCGGAGGAGCGCCGGCTCGCCTACGTGGCGGTCACCCGGGCCCGCCACCACCTGCTGCTCAGCGGCTCCTGGTGGGCCGGGCAGGCGAAGCCGCGCGGGCCGGGAGTCTTCCTGCGCGACCTCGCGGAGGCCCGCACTCTGCCGGAGCTGCCGGTCGAGCCGTCGAACCTCGAGAACCCGCTCGAGCAGGCCCCGCGCACCTTCCACTGGCCGCACGACCCGCTCGGCGCCCGCGGCGACCGGGTGCGCGCGGCGGCCGAGCGGGTCCGCATCGCCGAGCCCGCGCTGCTGGGCGCCCGGGGCGCGGACATCCGCCTGCTCCTCGCCGAGCGCGCCGTGCGCCTCGCGGGTGGCGAGCGCGTCGGCCTGCCGACCCGCATCCCGGCGTCGCGGTTCAAGGACATCGTCAGCACGCCGGCCGAGGTCGTGGCGCAGCTGCGGCGGCCGATGCCCGAGCGGCCGTACCGGCAGACCCGGCTCGGCACGACCTTCCACTCCTGGGTCGAGAACCGCTTCGGCATCCAGGGCGAGTCCGAGTCGGTCGACACCTTCCCCGACGAGCTCGACGACGGCGGGGCGACCGCGGAGAGCGCCGAGGGCGAGCAGCTGGCCGGCCTGATCGACACCTTCGAGCGCTCGGAGTGGGCCGACCGCCGACCGGAGGCGGTCGAGATCGAGATCCACCTGCAGCTCGCCGGGCACGTCGTCGTCTGCAAGCTCGACGCGGTGTACCGGACGGAGGACGGCTTCCAGATCGTGGACTGGAAGACCGGCCGCGCCCCGAAGGACGCGGCCGATCTCGAGCTCAAGCAGTTCCAACTCGCGCTGTACCGCGTCGCCTACTCGCGCTGGAAGGGCGTGCCGCTGGAGAGCGTCGACGCGGTGTTCTACTTCGTCGCCGACGACCTCGTGCTGCGGCCCGAGCGCTTCTACTCGGAGCGCGAGCTGTCGGAGTCGCTCTCCTCGGCGACGGGAGCGAGCCCGCGGCCGTGAGCGGAGGAGCCGGTCCGCGCGCCGGGGGTGCGGTTCAGCAGCTCCTCGACCTCGGAGACCTCGAGCACCGGGCCGGTGTCGGTCGACAGCGGCGCGGACAGGTCGCCGAGGACGCTGTCGACGAGGAGGTCGAGCATCCCGACCGCGTCGTCGACGATCGCCGAGTCCTCGGTCTCGGTGCCGTGCAGCAGCCAGCGCGCGAGCTCGAGCTCGGCGTAGAGCTGGGCGCGCTGGCGGATCGTGCGGTCGACCGCACCGGCGCGCATCCGCGAGTACGCCGCGAAGGCGGTGCCCGCGCCCGGCGCGCTGAGCAGCCAGTGCAGATCGCGGGCCGGGTCGCCGACCCGCAGCGCCGCCCAGCCGAGCACCGCGCTGACGGAGTCGCCGGAGCGGAGGAAGGAGTCGGAGGTCATCGAGCCGTTCACGACCGTCGGGTCGAACTGCCAGAGCGCCTCGTCCGAGGAGGCCGACTCCCAGCGCGCGACGAGCGCGGCGGGCACGTGACCGGTGTCGGCGGCGCGCTCGATCACGGCGACCGACTCGTTGACGCTGTCGCGGGCCGAGGCGACGGGCAGCCCAGCCTCCTGGACGAACGACGCGGGCAGCGAGTGGATCGCCCCGATCGCACGCCCGACCGAGTCGGCGAGTCCGCTCGAGGCCGCGACGTCGTCGATCAGCACGCGGTCGCCCTCGAGGTACTCGTAGACGACGCCGCGGGTGCCGTCGAACGGCGTCTGCCCGATGCTCTCCTGCAGATCGAACGGCAGCCGGCTGCGGATGCCGGCGGTCAGCGCGCGCAGGGCGACGAGGTCGCCGAGCTGCTCCTGCTCGGCCAGCGGCGAGGTCGGCACGCGCACCACCAGGCGGGCGCCGTCGCGCGTGGTCAGCAGAGCGGAGTCGAAGTCCCCGTGCGTCGAGTGCGTGAAGGCGCGCGCGGTCCGGACGTCGAGGCCCTCGACGGCCGAAGTGGCCAGCGCGGCTAGAGTGAGATGGGATCTGGCCATGCTCACCAGGGTAGGTCGCCGGGCGCCCGACCGGCCGGTCGCCACGCGCTGACCAGCCGATGCCGTCGAGGAGTCGCGCTCCTCCCGGCCGCCGCCCGGCCCGCCATCTCCTCGGCCCCGCACCGGCCGTCCCCCCGGCACCGCTTCGAAATGAGCCCGCATGATCCCGTCCTTCTCCGACCGCCTCCCGCTCGCCCGTCAGGCGGTCGACCGGGACTACCTCGCCCGCGCGCGCGACGATCTCTTCGACGAGCTCGACGCGGACGCCGCCACCCGGGTCCTCCTGCTCCGCGGCGACCGCGCCCTCGTCGACGGGGAGCGCCTCGCGCTGCGCCCCACGACCGACGTGCCCGCCGGCGCTCTCCGCCTCTACCTCGGCCGCACCACCGCCGACGCCGAGGGAGAGCCCGCGGGCACCCCGGTCGTCGCCGCCGTGCTCACGGACGAGCAGGCGAGCGCTCTCGAGCCGGACGACGCCGCCTGGGGCGCCCTGCGCACCCTCGCCGAGCACCTCAGCGACCGCGACGCCGGCCTCTTCACCGAGGCGCTCGCGATGGTCAACTGGCACGCCTCGCACGGCTTCTCGCCGCGCAACGGCGAGGCGACCGTGATCGAGCAGGGCGGCTGGGTCCGCCGCTCGCCGGCCGACGGCAGCCAGGTGTTCCCGCGCACCGACCCGGCGATCATCGTCTGCGTCCTCGACGCCGACGACCGCCTGCTGCTCGGCTCGAACGCGATGTGGGGCACCGGCCGCTTCTCGCTGCTGGCCGGCTTCGTCGAGCCGGGGGAGTCGCTCGAGGCGGCCGTCGTCCGCGAGATCTTCGAGGAGTCCGGGATGCGCGTCGTCGACCCGCAGTACCTCGGCTCGCAGCCCTGGCCGTTCCCCGCCTCGCTGATGATCGGCTTCACCGCGCGCCTCGCCGAGGACCAGGCCCCCGCCGACCTGCTCCCGGACGGCGAGGAGATCGTCGCCCTGCGCTGGTTCACCCGCCAGCAGCTGCACGACTCGCTCGAGTCGGTGCTGCTGCCCGGCCGCTCGTCGATCGCCCGCGCGATGATCGAGGACTGGTACGGGGGAGCGCTCGAGAACGGCCCCATCGTCGCGTGACCCTGCTCGACGGACTCGACGAGGGGCAGCGCGAGGCCGCGGAGGCGCTGCTCGGCCCGGTCTGCGTCCTGGCCGGCGCGGGCACCGGCAAGACGCGGACCATCACCCATCGCATCGCGCACGGCGTCGCGACCGGCGTCTACACGCCGGCCCGCGTGATGGCGCTCACCTTCACGAGCCGCTCGGCCGCCGAGCTGCGCTCCCGGCTGCGCGTGCTCGGCGCGGGCGGCGTCATGGCACGGACGTTCCACGCCGCCGCGCTCTCGCAGCTCGGCTTCTTCTGGCCGCAGCTGGTCGGCGGCACGATGCCGCAGCTGCTCGACGGCAAGGCCCGGCTGCTCGGCCACGCGGCCGAGCGCCTGCGGCTGAAGCTGGACACCGCGACCCTGCGCGACCTCTCCGCCGAGATCGAGTGGCGGAAGGTCTCCGCCCTCTCGCTCGAGCAGTACGCCGTCGCCGCGCGGACCCGGGCGCTGCCCGGCCGGCTGACCCTCGAGCAGACCGTCGCGATGGTGGACGAGTACGAGGGCCTGAAGGACCAGCGCCGGCAGATCGACTTCGAGGACGTCCTCCTGGTCACTGCGGGCATGCTCGAGTCCGAGCCGGCGATGGCGATGCAGGTCCGCGAGCAGTACCGCTTCTTCGTCGTCGACGAGTACCAGGACGTCAACCCGCTCCAGCAGCGGCTGCTCGAGCTCTGGCTGGGCGACCGCAGCGACCTCTGCGTGGTCGGCGACGCGAGCCAGACCATCTACTCCTTCGCCGGCGCCCGCGCCGACTACCTGCTCGACTTCGGCTCGCGCTGGCCGGCCGCGACGGTCGTCCGCCTCGAGGAGAACTACCGCTCGGCGCCGCCGATCGTGCAGACCGCGAACCGCCTGATGCGCGGCCGGCCCGGCGCGCTCGTGCTGCACTCCGTCGTCGAGAAGCCCGTCGCCGGCGCCTCCGCCGCCGCCGAGAGCCTGGAGCCGGCGATCGACGCCTACCCCGACGACGTCGCGGAGGCCAGGGGAGTGGCGGCCCGCGTCGCCGCCGACATCGAGGCGGGCGTGCGCCCCTCCGCCATCGCGATCCTCTTCCGCACCAATTCGCAGTCGGCGATCCTCGAGCGCGCGCTGCACGAGCGCGGCGTCGCGGCGCACCTGCGAGGCGGCAAGCGCTTCTTCGACCTGCCCGAGGTGAAGCAGGCCGTGATGCAGCTGCGCGCGGCCTCCGTCTCCATCTCGGGCGAGCCCCTGTTCAAGTCGGTCAGCGACGTCCTGCGCTCGCTGGGCTGGAGCGCCGAGCCGCCGTCCGCGCCCGGCGCGGTGCGCGAGCGCTGGGAGTCGCTGGACACGCTCGCCCGCCTCGTCGACGAGGCGCCCGCCGGCTGGAGCTTCAAGCAGTTCACCGACGACCTCCTCGCGCGCCAGCAGGTGCACCACGAGCCGGACCGCGCGGCCGTCACCCTCGCCACCTTCCACTCGGCGAAGGGCCTGGAATGGGAGTCGGTGCACCTGATGGGGCTGACCGAGGGCCTGCTGCCGATCTCCTACGCGAGCGGCCTCGAGGCGATCGACGAGGAGCGCCGGCTGCTCTACGTCGGAATCACCCGTGCCCGGCAGCGCCTGCGGCTGTCCTGGTCGCAGTCCACCGTGGGCCGGGTCACGCGGCGGGAGCCGTCGCGCTTCCTCGCAGAGATCGGCACGCGCACTCGCGGTGCGGCTCCAGCCGCCGCTCGCTGAACGCGCCGGAGGCGTCGGAGTAGGTCCGCTCGGTGCCGCGCAGCCCGGTCCAGCCGGCGTGCAGCCGCCGGAGCGCCGCGTCGGCGGCCGCGACCGCGATCGTGGCACTGGAGAGGGCGGTGCGGGTCGATGCGGTCGTGCCGAGGACCTGGATCACCAGCCGCGGCCACTCCGGATCGAGGTCGATCCGGTCGCGGTAGGCGCAGTGCAGGCAGGGCCCGCCGCCCGGCTCGACGAGGGGGCCGATGCGGACCGCCTCGTCGCCGAAGACCACGGCCAGGTGCGGCACGTCGCTCGAGAGCCAGTGCGCGGCGCGGGCGGGAGCAACGGCGTAGTCCGCGACGAGCACCGCGAGCTCCGGCAGCGCGTCGTCGCCGACGAGCTCGCAGCCCTCGCCGCGGAGCAGGCTGCGCAGAGCGTCCGCGGCGGAGCCGACCCCCTCGACCACGACCCGCGGCGACGCGGGCGGATCGGGGTCGATGCTCCGCACGAGCACGGGTCGCAGCGCGGCGAGCAGCTCGTCGACGCGCGTGTCCGCGGCGCCGGCCCGCGTCGCAATCAGCCGAGCCGTGCCCGCGCTCGTGCCGATCCGCAGGGCGTGCAGCAGCAGCTCCTCGGCGTAGCCGACGCCCTCGAGCACGACCTGCGGGTGGTCGAGACCGATCTGCATCGCGGTCGCGGAGCGCCAGAGGAGGGGGAAGCGGGGATCGAGCCGGAGGACCATCGGGCGATCATGGCCGAGAGCGGCCCCGCGGCGCGGGAGTTGTCCACAGGTCGTGGACGCCTCCCGCGACCGGATCAGACCGGCCGGTCGCCGGTGGGCGGGGTGCCCTCGTCGTCGGAGCGGCGGCCGTCCGCGCCTCCGTCGGTCCCGTCGCCCTCCGGCGCCGCGGGGGTCGTGCCGTTCAGCAGCTCCTCGAGCGCGAGGTCCATCTCGTCGGGCTCCGGTGTCTCGCCGCGGGCTTCCGCGCCCAGACGCGCGACGAGGGCCGACGGGTCGTCCAGGTCCGCCGAGCCGGGGAGGACGTCGGGGTGCGACCAGAGCGCGTCGCGCGCCTCCGGGCCGACCGCGTCGGTGACGGCCTGCCACATCGCGGCGGCCTCGCGGAGGCGGCGCGGCCGCAGCTCGAGGCCGACGAGCGTCGCGAAGGCCGACTCCGCGGGCCCGCCGGACGCGCGCCGGCGGCGGACGGTCTCGGCGATGGCGCCGGCACTGGGCAGGCGGGTGGTCGCCGCCGCGGTGACCACGTCGACCCAGCCCTCGATCAGCGCGAGCATCGTCTCGAGGCGGCCGTGCGCGGCGAGCTGCTCCTCGGTCTTCGGCGGGATCAGCGCGCCGGACGTCATCGCGTCCCGCAGCTCTTCGGGGTTCGAGGGGTCGAAGTTCTCGGCCAGCTCCTCGAGACGGCTGGTGTCGATCGTGATGCCCCGGGCGAAGTCGGTGATCTGCGAGATCAGGGCGAGCCGCAGCCACTTGCCGTGCCGGAAGAGCCGCGCGTGGGCGAGCTCGCGCACCGCGAGGTAGATCTGCACCTGGTCGACGGGGATGTCGAGGCCCTCGCCGAAGGCCGCGACGTTCTGCGGCAGGATCGCCGCATCGTTCTCCTCCAGCAGCGGGATGCCGATGTCGCCGCCCGAGACGACCTCGGCGGCGAGCTGGCCGACCACCTGGCCGAGCTGCAGCGCGAAGAGGGTGCCGCCGATGCCGCGCATCATGTCCTCGGCGCCGGCGATCATCGCCTTCATCTCCTCCGGGGCCTGATCGCGCATCACGCCGGTGAGCGCGTCGGAGATGCTGAGCGCGACCGGCTCCGCGAGCTGCGTCCAGACCGGCATGGTGAGCGAGATCCACTCGAGCCGGCTGATGGTGCGCGGCGGACGGCTCAGCTCGGAGACGTAGGCGACCTCGTCGAGCCAGAGCGCCGCGACGCCGAAGGCGCCGTCGAGCGGTGCGCGGACGGCGTCGGTCACCGGCGCGGAGTCGGCGCGGGCCAGCTGCTTCGCCTGCTCGAGCGCGAGCGACCAGTTGATGCCGCCGCCCGACTGCTGCATCGCGCTCTGCAGCTGGGAGAGCAGGTTCTGCAGCGCGACCGGGTCGTTGGGCAGCCCGGCGGCGCCCGCGAGCTGGCTCGGGTCGATCGGGCCGTTCCCCGAGAGGAACTGCCGCAGCATGTCGCGGAACTCGTCCTCCGAGCCGCCGCCGGGTCGGTCCGCGTTGTCGCCTTCGGCCATTCGGGGAGCCCTCTCTCGTCGCACGGAGCCGGACTCCGCCCACCCGGTTCGGGCGACGGATCGTGACTCGACTCCCAGTCGTGCAAGCTACGTTAGCCCGAGCGTCCGGAGCCACGACGTGAAGTCGACCGCCCGGCCCCGACCCGCTTCCGCCCGCCGCGAACACGCCGGCGCCGCCGCCCCGCACGTCCCCAGAGAGGCCCCCGTTTGCTGTTCTCCGTCGACCCGCGCCCGTCCTCCCCGCGCGGCCGGCGCGCCTGGGTCGGCCCCGCGGTCCTCTTCTCCGGCGTCGCGCTGGTCGTCGGTCTCGGCGTCACCCCCGCCCCCTACGTCATCGAGCAGCCGGGTCCCGTCTTCGACACCCTCGGCACGAGCGGCGAGGACGTGCCGCTGATCTCCATCCCCGACGAGACGACCTACCCCACGGAGGGCACGCTCGACATGCTGACCGTCTCGGTGGTCGGCAACCCGCAGAGCCTGCCGACCTGGATCGAGGTCGCCGGCGCCTGGTTCGACCGCACCAAGGCGGTCGTCCCGGTGGCGCAGATCTTCCCGCCGTCCTCGACGGTCGAGGAGCGGGACCAGGTGAACCAGGCCGAGATGACCGACTCGCAGCAGGAGGCGATCGCCGCGGCGCTGACGGAGCTCGGCTACCCGATCGGCCAGCGCGTCTCGGTCGTGCAGGTCCCGGAGGACTCGCCCGCCGCCGGAGCGCTCGAGACCGGAGACGAGATCGTCGCCGTCGCGGGGGAGCCGGTCGCCGACGTCGCCGCCCTCCGCGCCGCCGTGCAGGCCTCGGGCACGCAGCAGCCGGTCACCCTCACCGTCGAGCGCGGCGGCGCCGAGCAGGACGTGCAGGTCACCCCGGTCGACAACGACGGAGCGGCCGTGATCGGCATCGTCGCCGGAGCGGCCTTCGACTTCCCCTTCGAGGTCGACATCCGGCTCGACGACGTCGGCGGGCCCAGCGCCGGGATGATGTTCGCTCTCGGGATCATCGACAAGCTCACCGAGGGCGCGCTCAACGGCGGCGCCTCCGTCGCCGGCACCGGCACCATCGACGCCGCGGGCGAGGTCGGCGCCATCGGCGGCATCCGGCAGAAGATGTTCGGCGCGGTCGACGCGGGGGCGCAGTACTTCCTCGCGCCCGCCGACAACTGCAACGAGGTCGTCGGCCACATCCCCGACGGCCTCCAGGTCTTCAGCGTCGCCACCCTCGACGACTCCCTCGCCGCGCTGGAGGGCGTCGCCGCGGGCGACACCGACGCCCTGCCGACCTGCGACGGCGCGAACCCGATCAACTGACGACGGCGGTCTTCCGGCCGGCGACGGCGGGTCTCGATACGCCCCTGCGGGGCTACTCGACCAGGATGCGGTGGTGCCGGCGTCTCCGAGTCGCATCGAGTCGCGACGCGCTCCCTTCATGCTGATCGAGTAGCGCGCGGAGCGGGCGTATCGAGATCCACCGCCCGCCCGAGCCGCCCTGTCCGCTCAGGGCGGAGCGCGGGCCCGCTCCCTGAGGGCGACGCTCAGGTCCCCCCGGCGGTCGTCGCCTACCATGGGGAGCCTCCCGTCACATCTCTACAGCAAGAGGCTTATCCGTGAGTTCTGCAGCAACCGAAGCCCCCCCGCGCAAGAGACGGAGCGTTCTCGCCGTCACGGTCGTGGTGGTCGCCGTGCTGGTGGTGGCGTTCTTCGTCTTCGCCGGTCTCTACACCGACATCCTCTGGTACGACCAGCTCGGGTTCCTCTCGGTGCTCACGACGCAGTGGTTCGCCGCGGGCGGGCTCTTCGTCATCGGCTTCGTCGCGATGGCCGTCCCCGTCTTCGTGAGCCTGACGCTCGCCTACCGGCTGCGCCCGGTCTACGCGAAGCTCAACTCGCAGATCGACCGCTACCAGCAGGTCGTCGAGCCGCTGCGGCGCCTGGCGACCTTCGGCATCCCGGCCGTGCTCGGCCTCTTCGCCGGCGTCTCCTCGTCCACCCGCTGGCAGACGAGCCTGACCTTCTGGAACCGCACGCCCTCGGGCGACGTCGATCCGCTGTTCGGCCTGGACACGTCCTTCTACCTCTTCGAGCTGCCCTTCTACCAGAGCATCGTCGGCTTCGCCTCGGCCGTCCTCATCATCTCGGCGCTCGCCACCCTGGCCACCGGCTACCTCTACGGCGCGATCCGGATCAACGGCCGCGAGGTGCGGATCTCGAAGTCGTCGCGCATCCAGCTCGCGATCATCGCCGCGCTCTACCTGCTGGTGCAGGCGGTCAGCCTCTGGCTCGACCAGTACGCGACCCTCAGCCGTCAGGGCGCCCGCATCACCGGCGCGACCTACGCCTCCGTCAACGCGACGATCCCGGGCCTGCAGATCCTCGCCGCCATCTCCGCGCTGATCGCCGTGCTCTTCATCATCACGGCCTTCATCGGCCGCTGGCGTCTGCCCGTCATCGGCACCGCGCTCCTCATCGTCGCGAGCCTGCTCGTCGGCTCGCTCTACCCCTGGGTCGTGCAGAAGTTCCAGGTCGAGCCGAACGAGCGCACGCTCGAGCAGCCGTACATCCAGGACAACATCGACATGACGCGGCAGGCCTACGGCGTCTCGGACGTCCAGGTCATCCCGTACGACGCGACCACCGACGCCGAGCCGGGCGCGCTGCGCTCCGACGCGGAGACCACGGCGAACATCCGCATCCTCGACCCGGCCGTCGTGACCGACGCCTTCTCGCAGCTGCAGCAGTTCCGTCAGTACTACTCCTTCGGCGACCAGCAGAACGCGCTCGACGTCGACCGCTACTCGATCGACGGCTCGACGCAGGACGCCGTGGTCGGCGTCCGCGAGCTGAACCTCAACGGCCTCGGCACCAACCAGACCTGGTACAACCAGACCCTCGTCTACACCCACGGCTACGGCCTGGTCGCCGCCTACGGCAACCAGCGCTCCGCCGACGGCGAGCCCGTCTTCATCGAGTCCGGCGTCCCGACGACCGGCGACCTCGGCGACTACGAGCCCCGGATCTACTTCGGCGAGAACTCGCCCGGCTACTCGATCGTCGGCGGCACCGGCGACCGCAACATCGAGCTCGACTACCCGTCGGGCACCGAGGGCGAGCAGCAGACCTACACGACGTTTGACGGCGAGGGCGGACCGTCGCTCGACAACGTCTTCAAGAAGCTGGTCTACGCGATCAAGTTCCAGTCCGAGCAGATCTTCCTCTCGGACGGCGTCAACGACCAGTCGCAGATCCTCTACGACCGCGACCCGGTGCAGCGCGTCCAGAAGGTCGCTCCCTACCTGACGCTCGACTCGGACGCCTACCCGACCGTCGTCGACGGCCGCGTGGTCTGGGTGGTCGACGGCTACACCACGTCCGCGGACTACCCGTACTCGGAGGTGCAGAGCCTCTCGCAGGCGATCGCCGACACGAACACGCAGCAGCAGTTCCCGACCGACGACGTCAACTACATCCGCAACTCGGTCAAGGCCACGGTCGACGCCTACGACGGCAGCGTCACGCTGTACGCCTGGGACACCGAGGACCCGATCCTGCAGACCTGGCAGAAGATCTTCCCGAGCACCGTCGAGCCGATCAGCGAGATGTCGGCCGACCTGCTGAGCCACGTCCGCTACCCGGAGGACCTCTTCAAGGTGCAGCGCGCCGTGCTCGGCACCTACCACGTCACCGACGCGGGATCCTTCTACTCCCGCGAGGCCGCGTGGTCCACGCCGAACGACCCGACCTCGGGCGGAGCGAGCGCCGCGGCGGTCGGCGGCGGGGACACCCTGCAGCCGCCGTACTACCTGACGCTGCAGACGCCCGACGTCGAGACGCCGTCCTACTCGCTGTACTCCACGTACATCCCCGCGAGCACACCCGGCAGCGCGGCGAGCCGCAACGTGCTCACCGGGTATCTCGTCGCCGACTCGGACGCGGGCTCGACGGAGGGCGCGGTGGCCGACGGCTACGGCACGCTCCGCCTGCTCGAGCTGCCGAGCGACGACACGGTGCCCGGCCCGGGTCAGGTGCAGAACGCGTTCAACACCGATCCGACGGTCGCGAACCAGCTCGCGCTGCTGCAGCGCGGTGACACCACCGTGACCCGCGGCAACCTGCTCACCCTGCCGGTCGGCGGCGGTCTGCTCTACGTCCAGCCGATCTACGTCAGCTCGAACGGCGACACGAGCTTCCCGCTCCTGCAGAAGGTGCTCGTCGCGTTCGGCGACGACATCGCCTTCGAGGACACCCTCGACGCCGCGCTCGACAGTCTCTTCGGCGGCGACTCGGGAGCGGACGCGGGCGACACCGGGACGGTCGTCACGCCGACCCCGACGCCGACCGACACGGCGGACCCGGGGACCGGTGACACCGGGACGGGCGACGCGGGCACGGAGACCGGCGGCACCCCGACCGGTGACCAGACCGAGCTCCAGGCGGCGCTGAGCGACGCGAGCACCGCTCTCGCCGCCCGCGAGACGGCCCTCCGCGCGGGCGACCTGACCGCGTTCGCGGCGGCCGACGAGCAGCTCACGGAGGCGCTCCAGCGGGCGCTGGCGGCCGAGGGGCAGCAGTAGGCCGATGGTCCAGGTCGATCGTGGCGAGCACCTGCGTGCAGGGGAGTGGCTCGATCCGAACCGGGAGTACTGGGAGGGGCGTGCCGGCGACGGCGCGCCCCTCCGGGCGTTCACGGCGGCGGTGCCGGCCGGCGCGCGGGTCCTGCGCCTGCAGTGCGGGGCCGGCGCGGACGCGCTCCTGCTGGCCGAGCGCGGGCAGGACGTCATCGGCGTCGACTTCTCGATGCCGGCCGTCCGCCTGGCGCGGCAGGCGGCGAGCGAGCGCGGTCTCGCGGAGCGCACCCGCTTCGTCTGGGCCAACCTCTACGAGCTGCGGCACATGCTGCCCGAGCCCGACGGGTTCGACGCCGTCGTGACGACCCTGGACGCCATCGCGTGGCTCCCCGATCTCGAGGAGTGGGCGCGGATCGTCGAGTGGTTCCTCGTTCCCGGCGGCACGGCGGTCGTCGGCGAGCAGGCGCGCCCGCGCGTCGTCGACCCGGCGGTGCACACCTGGGAGCGCTCGGCGGACGCGGTCGCCGCGGCCCTCCGCGGGACCGGTCTCGACGTGGCCGCGGGCGCCCTCGAGGGTGTCGCGTGGACCGCGACGAAGCCGGACTGAGCGTCCACGGTCGTCCCGCGCGGAGCACCACCCGCTCCGCCCTCGTCCTCGATTTGCATCGGCTCTGATCCCCGTGTAATGTCTCTTCTTGTGCCGCGGGGTGGAGCAGTTCGGTAGCTCGCTGGGCTCATAACCCAGAGGTCGTAGGTTCAAATCCTGCCCCCGCAACAAGAAGACGGAAGCCGGTCGCGAAAGCGGCCGGCTTTCGTCGTTGACGGGCTTCCGTCGTCAACCGCGGTCTCCGACGGCGCTATGAAGCCGCGTCGATGACGCTCAGGACGTTGCCGGACGGGTCGCGGAACCAGGCGATCGTCGGCCCCCGCCCGCGCATGACGCCGTTCTCGTCGGTCGGCATCTCGCCGTCCGAGTAGATCTTCGTGACGACGCCGGAGTCGTTGAGGGCCGCGACCGCCGCATCGACGTCCTCGACGGCGAAGTTCAGGATCGTGAACTCGGCCGGCACGTGGTTCGGCTTCGGGTAGGCGATGGCGCTCCCGCCGCCGGGCAGGGCGATGTCGAGGATCCCCATCGCGTTCACCGACACCTCGAGCCCGAGGACGTCGCCGTAGAACGCCCTCGCCGCTTCGACGTCCTGCACGCTGAACCCGCTGAAGGCCCGCTCGCTCCGGATCATGACCAGCTCCCGTCCGCGCGGCGCCGTCGCCGCGTCCTGCGCGCGACGCTACTCCGCCGGTCGCTGGATCACGAGGAGCACGCTGCTGACGTGGGACTGTGGTCGCGCATGCTGGTCGAGTAGCCCCGCAGGGGCGTCTCGAGACCCACCGCCTCCCGCAGGCCGGGTCTGCCGACGCGTCGTTCTGGCGCCGGTGGATCTCGATACGCCTGCTCCGCGGGCTGCTCGATCAGCAGGAGGGGCCCACTCGGCGGGAGCCCCGAGTCGCTCGGTGTGTCGGGCCGGGGCGCACGCTATCCTCGTCCGGGATGCGAAGGGTGCTGGTGTGAGCGACGAACAGGTGGACGAGACCGCAGGAGCGACCCGGGACGGGTCCGCGAGCGAGGGGATCCACCTCACCCGGCGCAGCCGGCGGGACGCCGAGTCCGCCGCGCAGGCCCAGCGTCCGGCCCCCCGCATCCGCCCGGTGCCCGTCGCCCCCGTCGCGGTGCGCACGCCCGTCCTCGCGAGCGTCGCGCCGGTCCGCCGCCGCCGGGGTCGCGTCCTGCGCACCACCGTCAGCACCGTCGCCGCCGCCGCTATCGCCGGAATGGTCGCCGTGATGGCGCTGCCCGCCTACTCCTTCGACACGGCACCCGACTCGCAGGCCGCGATCGAGGCCGCCGCCCGCGTCCAGGCGCTCGGCAACCAGAAGCTCACCGTCGCCTCGACCGCCGTGCAGGAGCAGGTCATCCGCGACTCCTTCACCGCGCCCACGCAGGCGCAGCTCGACGAGGCCGCCGCTCAGGCGCGCGCCCTCGCCGCCGCCGCGGAGAAGGCGGCGGCCGACGCCGCCGCGGCCGCAGCAGCGGCAGCCGCCGAGGAGGCCTCCGGCACGTCCTCCGCCGCCGCCTCCCCGAGCCGCTCGGGCGGCACCAGCAGCTCCGTCACCCCCCGCGAGGAGGGCGACGACTACCCCTGGCGCGACGCGCTGACCGACGACCAGGGCGGCGGGCTCTCGCCGCTGCGCTACTACTACCGCGAGTGCGTCGACTTCGTCGCCTGGCGCCTCAACCGCGACCAGGGCTCCACCGGGGCTCCGTTCAAGTGGACCTGGGGCAACATGACCCCCGGCGGCGGCAGCGCCTACGCCTGGGCCGGTCAGTGGGCGTCGCACGGCTGGGAGACCAGCAGCACCCCGGTCCCCGGCGCGGTCGCCTGGTTCAACGGCAACCACGTCGCGTACGTCCAGTCGGTCAACTCCGACGGCACCGTCTCACTCGAGGAGTACAACTGGGGCAACGACCACGCGTACCACGCGCGGACGATCCCGGCCTCGAGCGTCGCGCTCTTCCTCTACCCGCCGAGCTGATGGCGGCGCAGCGCAGGGCCTCGGTACGAAAGGCCGCTCAGCCCGCGAGCGCGGCGGCCGTCGGCTTCGCCGTCGCGCAGTTCGCCCCCACCGACGACCGCGCGGCGAACCTCGCCGTCATCCGCCGGCTCGCCGGGATCGCCGCCGAGCGCGGCGCGAGCGTCGTCGTCCTGCCCGAGTACAGCTCGTTCTTCGTCGATCCGCTCGGTCCCGAGCTCGTCGCGGCGGGCGAGGCGCTCGACGGCCCCTTCGTCCAGGGGCTCGGCGAGATCGCCCGCGAGCTCCGCATCCACCTCGTGGCCGGCATGGTCGAGTCGGTCGACGACGGCCGGCGCATCGCCAACACGCTCGTGGCCGTCGACGCCGGGGGAGCGGTCGTCGCGACGTACCGCAAGCTGCACCTGTACGACGCCTTCGGCCAGACCGAGTCCGACTGGGTCGCGCCCGGCGAGATCGGCGTCCCGCAGACCTTCGAGGTCGGCGGCCTCGTGGTCGGCCTGCAGACCTGCTACGACCTGCGCTTCCCCGAGGTGACCCGCTGGCTCGTCGACGCGGGCGCCGACGTGGTCGCCGCTCCCGCCGAGTGGGTCCGCGGCCCGCTCAAGGAGGCGCACTGGCGCACCCTGGTCACCGCCCGCGCGCTCGAGAACACGATCTACCTCGTCGCCGCGGACCAGACCCCGCCGATCGGGGTCGGCACGAGCATGATCGTCGACCCGATGGGCGTCGAGATCGCGACGCTCGGCGAGGTCGAGGACGTCGCGGTCGCCTGGCTCTCGCAGGAGCGCATCGCCGCGGCCCGGGAGAAGAACCCCGCCCTCGCGCTGCGGCGCTTCGAGGTCCGCCCCGTCCGGGCCGGCCGCCGGTCAGCCGCGGCGCGCGAGTCCCGCTAGCCGCTCCGCCGCGCTGTCGAGGACCTCGAAGCGCTTGCAGAACGCGAACCGCACGAGCGAGCGGTAGGCGTCGGCGTCCGCGGCGCTGCAGAACGCCGACACGGGCACCGCGACCACTCCGGTCAGCCCCGGCAGCGCCCGGCAGAAGGCGACCCCGTCGTCCCAGCCGAGCGGAGCGGCGTCGGCGACGACGAAGTACGACCCCGCGGATCGTGACACCGTGAAGCCGGCCGCCGCGAGCCCTGCCGACAGCACGTCGCGCTTGCGCTCCAGGGTCGTCGCGATGCCGGTGAAGAAGGAGTCGGGGAGCTCCAGGCCGACGGCGATCGCGCCCTGGAACGGCGATCCGCTGACGTAGGTCAGGAACTGCTTCACGGCGAGCACCGCCGTGATCAGCTCGCGCGGGCCGGTGATCCAGCCGATCTTCCAGCCGGTGGTGCTGAAGGTCTTGCCGGCCGACGACACCGTGAGGGTGCGCTCGCGGGCTCCGGGCAGGGTCGCGATCGGCACGTGGGCGCCGTCGAAGCGCAGGTGCTCGTAGACCTCGTCCGTCACGATCAGCGCGTCGTGCCGGTGCGCGAGACGCACGATCAGCTCGCGCGTCTCGACGGGCAGCACCGAGCCGGTGGGGTTGTGCGGATCGTTGACGAGGATGACGCGGGTGCGGTCGGTGACCGCGGCCGCCAGCTCCTCGTGGTCGACGTGGAAGTCCGCACCGCGCAGCGGGACCGTGCGGTGCACGCCGCCGGCCAGCGCGATCAGGGCGCCGTAGGCGTCGTAGTGCGGAGTGAAGGTGACGACCTCGTCACCGGGCTCGAGGAGCGCGAGCAGCGTCGCGGCGAGCGCCTCCGTGGCGCCCGTCGTGACCAGCACCTCGCCGTCCGGGTCGACGGCGAGATCGTAGAACCGCCGCTGGTGCGCGGAGACGGCCTCGCGGAGCACCGGGAAGCCGAGCCCGGGCGGGTACTGGTTGAGGCCTGCGGAGATCGCCGCGCGCGCGGCCTCGAGCACCTCCTGCGGACCGTCCTCGTCCGGGAAGCCCTGGCCGAGGTTGATCGCCCCGGTCCGCGCGGCGAGCGCGCTCATCTCGCTGAAGACGGTGGCGGCGACCTCGCCGCTCGGGCCGAGAAGACCGGCGCCGGCGGCGGCGCGGGTCCAGGATCCGGGGATGCTCACCCCGCCAGTCTGGCGGCTGAGGGGCCGCTCCCGCGCCCCTCGGGCATTGGCGTGCCGCTCGCAGGCCCGTCATAAGGAACGCACAGGTTCGCTGGTCAAGCTATCCCCGCTTGGAAGGAGCACCACCCATGACCGAGAGTCACGACGGTCCTCGTCAGCCGGAGGATCCCCGCACGCCGGAGGATCGCCGCCACGAGGCGAACCAGCCCATCTCCGGCGAGCACACCCCCGGACAGCCCACCTCCCCCGCGGGCACCGGAGCGCCGTCGTCGTCCACCGGGGCCACCGAGCCCCTCCCGTCCTACACGTCGAACTCCGCGGAGGGCAACCAGGCGCAGCCGGTCCCGCCGACCCCGCGCTACGGCCAGTTCGCGCCTCCGGCCGCGCACACGGTGCAGAGCACCGAGCAGCCGCCCGTCGGCGAGAACGGCTCCTTCGGCGGCGGCCAGCCCCCGCTCGGCTCGACCGCTGCGACCAAGCGCCGCGCCGGAGTCGGCGTCGTCGCGGCCCTCGCCATCGGCGCGGTCGTCGGCGGGGTCGCCGGCGCCGGCGTCTTCGGCCTCTGGTCCGCGTCCAACGGAGCCGGCACCCGCGTGGTGTCCTCCAGCGGCTCGCAGACCATCACGGTGAACAACGCCGAGGACGCGACCACCGCGACCGCCGTCGCCGCCAAGGCCACCCCGAGCGTCGTGACGATCGCCGTCGCCGGCAGCTCCTCGTCGGGCACCGGATCGGGCATCGTCCTCTCGAAGGACGGCTACGTCCTCACCAACACCCACGTCGTCACCCTCGACGGCCAGATCTCGGACGGCGCGGTCTCCGTCACCACGTCGGACGGCCGCATCTTCACCGCGACGATCGTCGGCACCGACCCGACGCTGGATCTCGCCGTGATCAAGCTGGCGGACGCGACCGACCTGGTCCCGATCACCTTCGCGGACTCCTCCGAGGTCAACGTCGGCGACACCGCCGTCGCGATCGGCGCTCCGCTCGGCCTCTCCGGCACCGTCACCGACGGCATCGTGAGCGCGCTGAACCGGAGCATCCAGGTCGCCTCCTCGGCCGCCCCCGACGACTCGGGCGACAGCTCGAGCGGCGGCACCGAGAGCCCGTTCAACTTCGACATCCCCGGGCAGACCCAGCAGACGCCCGCGACGAGCACCATCTCGCTGCCCGTCATCCAGACCGATGCGGCGATCAACCCCGGCAACTCGGGCGGCGCGCTGCTCGACAGCGACGGCGAGCTGATCGGCGTCAACGTGGCGATCGCGAGCGCCGGTCAGTCCTCGGGGTCGAGCGGGCAGTCGGGCAACATCGGCGTCGGCTTCGCCGTCCCCAGCGCGGTCGCCGAGCGCGTCGCGAAGGAGATCATCGCGAACGGCTCCGCCACGCACGGCCTCCTCGGCGCGAGCGTCTCGGACTCCACCGAGGACGTCCTCGGCGCGAGGATCCAGGAGGTGACCAGCGGCGGTGCCGCGCAGGCCGCCGGTCTCGCCGCGGGCGACATCGTCACCGGAGTGGCCGGGACGCCGATCACGAGCGCCTCCGACCTCACCGCCCAGGTGCGCGCGCAGGCCGCGGGCGCGGACGTCCAGCTGACCTATGTGCGCGGCGGCAAGACCTTCGAGCTCGACGTCACGCTGGGCACGATGGCCACCAGCTGACCCTCTCCGCACCGAGCAGCCGCCCCCGGGGATCCGTCCCCGGGGGCGGCTGCTCGTCCGCGGGGCGGCGCGCGGGCCGCTGGTAGTGTGGGGCGCCCGCGTCCGGTCAGGACGCTCGGCCCCGCCTCACGAACTGGACCCATGCAGCCCGAGATCCCGACGGACGACCTCCCCGATCTGCCCGGCGTCTCCTACGTGATGCCCGTGCTCAACGAGGTCACCCACGTGCGGGCGGCGGTCGACTCGCTGCTCGCTCAGGACTACGCCGGCCCGTTCGACGTCGTCCTCGCGCTGGCGCCCAGCATCGACGGCACCGAGCGGCTCGTCGCCGAGCTCAGCGCCGCCGACGAGCGGATCCGCGTCGTCGCCAACTCCGTCGGCTCGACTCCCGCCGGGCTGAACGCGGCGATCCGCGCGTCGCAGCACCCCGTCGTCGTCCGCGTCGACGCCCACTCCGTCCTCCCGCACGACTACGCGCGGATCGCCGTCGAGGCGCTGCAGCGCTCGGGCGCCGCGAACGTCGGGGGAGTGATGGCGGCCGAGGGGCTCACCCCGTTCCAGCGCGCCGTCGCCCGCGCCTACGGCTCGCGGATCGGCCTCGGCGGCACCCCGCACCACGTCGGTGGCGAGGAGGGTCCGGCCGACACCGTGTACCTCGGCGTCTTCCGACGCTCCGCCCTCGAGCGCGCCGGGCTCTTCGACGAGCGGTTCAAGCGCGGGCAGGACTGGGAGCTCAACCGCCGGCTGCGCGAGGCGGGCGGACTCGTCTGGTTCACGCCGCGGCTCACCGTCACCTACCGCCCCCGGCCGTCGATGCGGGCGCTGCTGCGGCAGTTCCTCTCCACCGGGATGTGGCGGGGCGAGCTGACCCGGCTGTTCCCGGCGTCGCGCTCCCTCCGCTACTTCGCACCCCCCGTCCTCGTGGCGCTGCTCGCCCTGGGCCTGCTCGCCGGCGTCGCCGGAGCGGTGCAGGCGCTGCTCGGCGCCGCGCCGTGGCTGCTGCTCGGGCTCGTCGTCCCGGTCGGCTACCTGCTGCTCGTCGCGGCCGCGACGCTCGCCGTCGCCCGCGCCGACGGGCCGCGCGCGATGCTGTGGTTCCTCGTCGTGATCCCCTCGATCCACGTCGCCTGGGGCACCGGCTTCGTGCTCGGCTTCGCGGGCCTCACCAGCAACATCGCGGCGCACCGCCACCAGGGGACGGCCGACACTGCCGCCGACACCGCGAGGGACGCATGACCAGCACCGCCAGACCGCGATCGATCGCCGAGCTCCGCGCGGTCGCCCAGCCGCCGGAGGTCCGCGGACGCCGCAACGCGGAGCACTGGACCGCCTCGCTCTACCTGCGCCGCTTCTCGCCGTACCTGACCATGCTGCTGCTGCGCACCTCGATCTCGGCCAACGGCGTGACCGGGCTGATGATCCTGGTCGGCTGGAGCGCCGCCGCCGCGCTGCTGATCCCCGGGATCCCCGGCGCCGCCCTCGCGCTGATCCTCGGGCAGCTGCAGATGCTCGTCGACTGCTGCGACGGCGAGGTCGCGCGCTGGCGCCGGACCTCGTCGCCGGCGGGCGTCTTCCTCGACAAGGTCGGCCACTACACGACCGAGTCGCTGATCCCGATCGCCCTCGGTCTGCGCGCCGCCGGCCTCCCGTTCGACGCCCCCGAGGACTTCCTGTGGACGACGATCGGCCTCGCTCTGGCGCTGGTGATCGTGCTGAACAAGGCGCTCAACGACATGGTGCACGTCGCGCGGGCGAACGCCGGGCTGACCAGGCTCGCCGACACGAAGGGGGAGGCGACGCCGTCCTCCTCGTCCCTCGCGCGCCTGCGCCGCGCCGCGCGGTTCCTGCCGTTCCACCGGCTGTACCACTCGGTCGAGCTGACCATGCTGGCCTTCTCCGCGAGCCTGGTCGGGCTGGTCGTCGGCGCCGGAACGGCCGACCGGGTGTTGGTGTCGGCGCTGCTGCCGCTCGCGCTCCTCGCGCTCGTCGGCCACTTCGTCGCGATCATGGCCTCCAAGCGTGTCCGGTCCTGAGCGGGTGACCGGCGCGGTGCCGCGCGTCGGCGTCGTCGTGCTCACCCAGGGCACGCGCCCCGACGACTTGGCGGCCGGGCTCGCGAGCGTCCTCGCGCAGGAGGGGGTCGAACTCGACGTCGTCTGCGTCGGCAACGGCTGGGCGCCCGAGGACCTGCCGGACGGCGTCCGCGCGCTCGCCCTGCCGGAGAACCTCGGCATCCCGGCCGGCCGCAACGCCGGCGTGCCGGTCGTCGCGGGCGACTACCTGTTCTTCCTCGACGACGACGCGCGCGTGCCGTCGCCGAGCTTCCTCCGCGACGCGGTCGCGCTGCTCGCCTCGCCGCGCCGGATCGGCATGGTGCAACCGCGGGTCGACAGCGTCGACGGCACTCCCGCGCCCCGCCGCTGGACCCCGCGCATCCTCAAGGGCGACCCGCGCCGCTCCGGACCGGTATTCTCGGTCTGGGAGGGCGCGGTCGTGCTGCGGCGCGACGTCTTCGAGCAGACCGGCGGCTGGGCGGCTCCCTTCTTCTACGCGCACGAGGGCATCGAGCTGGCCTGGCGGGTCTGGGACACCGGGCGCAGCACCTGGTACGCGGGCGAGCTCGTCGCTCAGCACCCGGTGATCCAGCAGACCCGGCACGCCGACTACTACCGGCTGAACGCCCGCAACCGGGTGTGGCTCGCCCGGCGCTCGCTGCCGGCTCCGCTCGCGCTCGCCTACGTCGGCTCGTGGACCGCGATCCAGTGCCTGCGCTGGCGGAACGACCGCCGGGCGCTGCGGGCCTGGTTCGCCGGCTGGCGCGAGGGCTGGACCGCCGACCCCGGGGAGCGCCGCATTGTGGCAGGCCGGACGCTGCTGCGCATGACGGTCGCCGGGCGTCCCCCGATCGTCTAGCATCGGGGAATCCGCCCCCCGCCGGGCGGACGCCCCTCGGAAGGACGACGGTGTTCGATTCGACGCAGCCCCCCTCGACAGCTCTGCCCGGTGCAGTGCTGGACGAGCCGGTGCCCACCCCCGACGACCTGATCACGGCCGTGCGCTCCCGCGTGGACACCGTCGGCGGAGCAGTCGCCGATCCGGAGTTCCAGGCGCGGCTCGACGCGCGCCTCCCGCGCCTGGTCGACCTGCTCGCCGCGGTCTACGCGCGCCGCGACGACCTCGTCGAGCAGATCGTCGCCCTGGTCGAGCTCGCCGCGACCTCCTGGCAGGAGCGCCCGGAGGACCTGCGCGCGCTCGACCGCGCCCGCGGGCAGCACCCGGACTGGTTCCTCTCCAACAAGGCCCTCGGCGGCGTCTGCTACGTCGACCGCTTCGCCGGCGACCTCGCGGGGCTGCGCGCCGAGATCCCGTACTTCCGCCAGATCGGGCTGAACTACCTGCACCTGATGCCGGTCTTCGATGCTCCGGAGGGGGAGTCGGACGGCGGCTACGCGGTGTCCAGCTACCGCCGCGTGCGCCCGGACCTCGGCGACATGGACGATCTGCGCCTGCTCGCGGGCGAGCTGCGCGAGCACGGCATCGCGCTGGTCGTCGACTTCGTCTTCAACCACACCTCGAACGAGCACGAGTGGGCGCGGAAGGCGCTCGCGGGCGAGCAGCGCTACGAGGACTACTACTGGATCTTCCCGGATCGCGAGCAGCCCGACGCGTTCGAGGGCACCACCCGCGAGATCTTCCCGGACGACCACCCCGGCTCCTTCGTGCCGCTCGAGGACGGGCGCTGGGTGTGGGCGACGTTCCACCGCTACCAGTGGGACCTCAACTACTCGAACCCCGAGGTCTTCCGCGCGATGGCCGGCGAGATGCTCTTCCTCGCCAATCAGGGCGTCGACGCGCTGCGGATGGACGCGGTCGCCTTCATCTGGAAGGAGCTCGGCACCACCTGCGAGTCGCAGCCCGAGGCGCACCTGCTGCTGCGCGCGTTCAACGAGGTCTGCCGGCTCGCCGCGCCGTCGCTGCTGTTCAAGTCCGAGGCGATCGTGCACCCCGACGAGGTGATCGAGTACATCGACCTCGAGGAGTGCCAGCTCTCCTACAACCCGCTGCAGATGGCCCTGACCTGGGAGGCGCTCGCGACGCGCGACGTCCGGCTGCTCGCCCAGGCCCTCGAGCGGCGCCACGCGCTGCCGGCCGGCACGGCGTGGGTCAACTACGTCCGCGGGCACGACGACATCGGCTGGACCTTCGCCGACGAGGACGCGGCCGAGTTCGGCATCGACGCGGCCGGGCACCGGCGCTTCCTCAACGACTTCTACACCGACCGCTTCGAGGGGACCTTCGCCCGGGGCGTGCCGTTCCAGGAGAACCCGCGGACGGGCGACCGGCGCGTGTCCGGCACGACCGCCTCGCTCGCGGGAGTCGAGGCGGGCGACCCGTACGGAATCGACCGGGTGCTGCTCGCCCACTCGATCGCGCTCAGCACCGGCGGGCTGCCGCTGCTCTACCTCGGCGACGAGGTCGGCCAGCTGAACGACCACGGCTACCTGGACGATCCGAGTACCGCGGGGGACTCCCGCTGGGTGAACCGGCCCCGCCGGCCCGCTGCCCGCTACGCCGAGCGCGAGACCCCGGGTGCCGACGCCGCCGAGATCTTCGGCGGGCTGCTGCACCTGATCGCGGTCCGCAAGCGGACCGACCTGTTCGCGGGGAACGCCCTCACGGTCTTCGACGCGGTGAACGACCACGTGCTCGGATACCAGCGCCCGGGCGACGGCGAGGCGGTGCTCGTCCTCGCGAACGTCTCGGACGAGGCGCAGGAGATCGCTCCGGAGCGCTTCGGCGGCTTCGCGCCGGCGGCGCTCGACCTGGTCACCGAGATCGCCGTCGACCTGCGCGAGGGCTTCCGCCTCGCGCCCCTGCAGTTCGTCTGGCTCCGGGTGACCCCGGCGCCCTGAGTGCCGGAGGACACCGATCCCTGCTGGCCGAGCAGCCTCGCAAGGGCCCACCACATGCTGGTCGCCGCTCCGACTGCTCGATCGGCAGGCAGAACCCGGGCTTGTAGCCTGGACCGATGACACCCGCACCCCGCGACGTCCTCGCCCGTTTGCTCCGGGACGCGACGCTGGCGCGCGGGGTGGCCCGCGACCTGCTCACCGCCCGGCGGGCTCGCCGCGACGTCGCCCGCGCGATCGCCGAGCGCGCGCCGCTGACGCCCGGCGTCTTCGAGATCGGCGTCTACTTCGCCGACGGCGACATCAACCTCTACCAGCTGCGCCAGTGGTACGCGCCGCTGCAGGAGCTCGCGAAGACCCACCCGGTCGTGATCCTCTCCCGGAACGCGACCGCCACCCGCGCGCTGCTGCGCGAGAGCCCCGTGCCGGTCGCGCACGTGCGCTCCGTCGCCGACCTCGAGACCGCCATCGACGAGCAGCCGCTGCGGATCGTGCTCTACGTCAACCAGAACGCGCGCAACTTCCAGATGATGCGCTACGGGCGCCGCTGGCACGTCTTCGTCAACCACGGCGAGAGCGACAAGATGTACATGACGACGAACCAGTTCAAGGCCTACGACTACAGCTTCATCGCCGGGGACGCCGCGCTCGCCCGCCTGCGCCGGGTGCTCTGGGACTTCGACTTCGACAAGCGGGCCCTCGCCATCGGCCGCCCGCAGGCCGACCACGTCTCCGGCCGCACGCCCTACCCCGCGGATGAGCGCCGGGTCGTGCTCTACGCCCCCACCTGGGAGGGCGACCGCCCGGCCGCGGGCTACGGCTCGATCCGCACCCACGGCGTCGCGCTCACCCGCGCCGTGCTCGCCGACCGCCGCTACCGCCTCGTCTACCGGCCGCACCCGCGCAGCGGCGCCGTCGACCCGGCCTACGGGGCGGCCGCCCGCGAGATCGTCGCCCTGATCGCGGCGGCGAACGCGGCTGATCCGTCCGCCCGGCACGTGCACGACACCTCCGCGGAGCTCGGCTGGCAGCTCACCGCCGACGTCGCGGTGCTCGACGTCTCGGCGATGGTCTACGACCGGCTGGCGACCGGCCGCCCGCTGCTGGTGACCCGGCCGATCAGCCCGGCGGCGGACGTCGACGAGTCCGGCTACCTCGGCGATGCGGAGTGGCTCCGCGCCGAGGACGCCGGCGGCGTCGTCGCGCGGCTGGAGAGCGTCGAGCACGACGACGCGGCCGTCGAGCGGCTGGAGCGCTGGGTCGCCCACTACTTCGGCGACACGAGCCCCGGAGCCGCGACCGCCCGCTTCCACGCCGCCGTCGAGCAGCTGCTCGCCGAGTGGGACCGGCACGCCGAGCTCCACCGCGACGATGTCGCCGTCGACGAGCGCGACCCCGAGCGCTGAGGGCCCGGCGAGCGCCCCGGCAGCGGCTCCTCGTCAAGCCTTCCGCCTCGGAACGGGCGGCCGTTCGCGCCCCGCTACGCTCGACGCATGATCACCCCGCGCGCCTTCGCCCGCTCCCGCCGGCGCCCCGCTGCGCCGGCCCAGCCCGCGGTGGAGCCCGACATCGTGGTGTCGAGCGACCCGGAGCGGCCGCAGTTCACCATCCGCTCGTTCCGGATCGGCCTCTTCGGCGGTCTCGGCGTGCTCGTCGCACTCGTGGTCGGCGGACTCGTCGTCTCGCTCGGCACCGTGCTCACCTACGTCTTCGTCGCGCTGTTCTTCGCGCTCGGTCTCGACCCGCTCGTCTCCTGGCTGGAGAGCAAGAGGATCCCGCGCGCTCTGGCGATCACGATCGTGCTGGCCTCGGTGCTGCTGATCTTCGCCGGGCTGCTGCTGTACATCATCCCGATCCTGATCGAGCAGCTCACCATCTTCGTGACCAGCGCTCCCCGGATCGTCTCCGACATCGCCTCGCAGCCGTGGGTGCTCGACCTCGAGCGGCAGCTCAGCGGTGTCGTCGACGTCGACTCGCTCATCGGCAACGTGCAGAGCTTCATCGGCAACCCCAACAACCTGCTCTCGCTCGGCGGCGGCATCCTCGCGGTCGGCAGCGGCATCGCCAGCGGCGTGACCGGCGCGATCATCGTGCTCATCCTCACCCTCTACTTCCTCGCGTCGCTGCGCTCGATGAAGTCGGTCGCCTACCGCTTCGCCCCGGCCTCCCACCGCCCGAAGGCGCGCGAGGTCGGCGAGGAGATCACCGGCGCGGTGGGCCGCTACGTCGTGGGCCAGGTGTCGCTCGCGGCGGTCAACGGCGTGCTGACCTTCATCCTGCTGCTGATCATCGGCGGTCCGGTGCCGGCGCTGCTGGCCTGCGTCGCCTTCCTCGGCTCGCTGATCCCGCTCGTCGGAACCATCTCGGGCGCCGTGATCATCTCGCTCGCCTGCCTGCTCGCCTCGCCGGTGACGGCCCTCGTCGCGGCGATCTACTACCTCGTCTACATGCAGGTCGAGGCGTACGTCCTCAGCCCGCGGATCATGAACCGCGCGGTGTCCGTGCCGGGTGCGGTCGTCGTGATCGCGGCCGTCGCGGGCGGGACGCTCGCGGGGGTGCTGGGGGCGCTCGTGGCGATCCCGGTGGCGGCGTCGGTGATCATCGTGGTGCAGAAGGTCGTGTTCCCGAGGCAGGACACGAAGTAGGGTCCACTTCGGCGCGTCGCTGCGCGACGGCGCGGGTGCGGTACCTCGTCGCGGCTCCTTCCCGCGCGCCTGCGGCGCGCCCGCCAGGCCCGAGCCAGGAGCCGCGACGAGGCACCGCACCCGCGCCTCGTGCCCGGCGGAGGGCCTCAGCGGCAGCATGCTGGTCGAGCAGCCCCGCAGGGGCGTATCGAGATCCTCTGTCCTCAGCAGGGCGGGTCTGGAGGCTGGTCTTCCGACGCTGGTGGATCTCGATACGCCCGCTGCGCGGGCTGCTCGATCAGCATGACGGCGCCGTAGGCGTGCTGGTCGAGTGGCCTCGCAGGGGCGCATCCATGCTGGTCGAGTAGCCCCGGAGGGGCGTGTCGAGACCCGTCGTCCTCAGTGGGGCGGGCCAGCAGGCTCGTCCTCTCCTGCAGGTGCGGCCTCAGCGGAAGGGCGGCAGCGTGCCGTCGACCGTGCCGGTGAAGGCGATCGCGGAGGCGGGGAGATCGGGCGCGGAGCCGGGGGCCGGGACCGGCGGCAGGGTGCGCGTGACCAGGGGGACGGTGCCGGCCCAGACGCCGGGGGTCTGGTCGGCGTCGTCGGAGGGGCCGGCGGCGCGGATCTTGAGGCTGGCCTCGGCGAGGGGAAGGCGGAGGACGAGGGTCGCGGCGATCTCGCGGGCGGTGCTGGGCCGGGTCTCGGCGGGGCGGCCGGGGAGGAAGCGCTCGGTCAGCAGGTCGAGGGCGCGGGCCTTGCCGGGGCCCTCGACGGCCTCGGCGCGGCCGAGGATCATCGCGGAGCGGTAGTTCATCGAGCTGTCGAACGCGGAGCGGGCGACGACCAGGCCGTCGACCAGGGTCACGGCGACGGTGAGCAGCGAGCCGCGGGCGGCCTCGCGCAGGAGGCCGCCGCCGCTGGAGCCGTGCAGGAGCAGGTCCTCGCCGTCGCGGGCGAAGAGGATCGGCAGCACGATCGCGGCCCCGTCGCGGACGACGGCCACGTGCGCGATCAGGGCCTCGTCGAGCAGGGCGTCGAGGGCGTCGCGGTCGAGGACCTGGCGGTCGCGCAGGCGGGTGACGCGCGTGCGGTCGGTGGTGCTGAGAGTGTCCATGGCTCGAGGATCGCGGCCGGGCTGGATCTGCGAGGATGCCAGGGGAGCACGTGTCGAGTGGTCCAGAGCGGGGGAGTCCATGGCGTCCGGCGATCTCGAAGTGCCGCTTCTGCTGAGCGTGCCGGAGCGCGGCTCCGTCCGCTCGGGGCTGGCCGAGGCGCTGCGGGCGGCGGTGCTCGACGGGCGCTACGGGGCCGGGGAGGCGATCCCGTCCAGCCGGGTGCTCGCGCAGCAGCTGGGAGTCTCGCGCGGCTCTGTCGTCGCGGCGGTCGATCAGCTGGTCGGCGAGGGCTACCTCGTCGCGCACCCGCGCGCGGCGGTGACCGTCGCGGCCGACGGGGTGGTCGTGCCCCTTCGATCGCGGGTGGAACGAGCGGAGTCGGCGGTGGTGCCGGCGCCCGTGCGGCTCGACCTGCGGCCGGGGCGGCCGGACACGCGCGACCTCGACGGGCCCGAGTGGCGGGCCGCCTGGCGCCCGGCGCTCTCGGCTCCGCCCTCGGAGCTGCCGTCGGCGGCGGGGCACGCGGGGCTGCGGGCGCAGATCGCCGAGCAGCTGCGGCGCTCGCGCGGGATCGACGTGGAGGCGGAGGACGTCCTCGTGACGAGCGGGACCGCGGACGCCGTCGCCCTGCTGGTGCGGGCGGCCGCCGCGGCGCTCGGGCGCTCGGTGCGGGTCGCCGTCGAGGACCCGGGCTACCCGGCGGTGCGGCGGCGGCTGAGTGCCGAGGGGCACGAGGTCGTCGGGGTGCCGGTCGACGCCGACGGGATCGATCTGGATGCGCTCGCGACGAGCGGCGCCGATGTCGTGATCGTCACTCCGTCGCACCAGTACCCGACCGGAGGACGCCTGGCGCTCGCCGCCCGGCTGGAGCTGGTGCGCCGCGCGGCGACGGAGCGGCTCCTGGTGATAGAGGACGACTACGACAGCGAGTTCCGCTACGTCGGCGCACCGCTGCCGGCGCTCGCGTCGCTCGACGGCGGCGGGGGAGTGGCGCACGTCGGCTCGTTCTCGAAGACGGTGTCGCCGTGGCTGCGGGTGGCGTACCTGGCGCTGCCGCCCTCGTCGTGGCTGCACGCGGCGGTGCGGGGGGTCGACGCCGAGCGCGACGCCTCCGTCTCCGGTCCGACGCAGGAGGCGCTCGCCGCCTTCATGGCGGGCGGCGGCTTCCGGCGGCACCTGACCCGGTCGCGACGGCGCTACGCGCATCGGCGCGGGCTGGTCCGCGACTTCTCCGAGGGGATCGAGTGGGGCTCGGCCCGCGGGCTCGACGGCGGGCTGCACGTGGTGCTCGGGCTGCCCGCGCCGCTCTCGGCGGTGGCGGTCGTGGCGGCGCTCGCGGCGGAGGGGCTCCTCGTCGCACCGCTCGACGACTACGCGCTGGCCGACCGGGCGGAGGAGGAGGCGCTGGTGCTCGGCTACGGCAGCGCGAGCGATCTCGAGCTGACCACCGCGCTCAGCACGATCGACCGCACCGTCCGGGCGATGCTCGGCGGCGGTCCCGGCGTCCGTGGTATCCCTGGAGGATGACCGCCGACTCCGCCCTGCACATCACCGACGACGCCGACGCCGACGCGCTGCTCACCCGCGACCCGCTCGCCCTGCTGATCGGGATGCTGCTCGATCAGCAGGTCGCGATGGAGACGGCGTTCTCGGGGCCGCTGAAGCTCGAGCAGCGCCTGGCCGAGGAGGGGTCGTCCTTCGATGCGGCCGCGATCGCGGACTTCGACGAGGACCGCTTCTCCGAGCTGTCGCGCACGCCCCCGGCGATCCACCGCTATCCGGCCAACATGGCGGGCCGGGTGCAGACCCTCTGCCGCGCGATCGTCGACGACTGGGACGGCGACGCCTCGGCGATCTGGACCCGCGACGACCCCGACGGCCGCGAGGTGCTCGCGCGCCTCAAGGCGCTGCCGGGCTTCGGCGACCAGAAGGCCCGGATCTTCGTCGCCCTGCTCGGCAAGCGCCGCGGCTTCGAGGGCGCCGGCTGGCGCGAGGCCGCCGGCGCCTACGGCGAGGAGGACTCGTTTCGCTCGGTCGCCGACATCGTCTCGCCCGAGTCCCTCGCGAAGGTCCGCGCCACGAAGCAAGCGGCCAAGGCCGCCGCCAAGGCCAAGAAGTAAGGCTCCTCGCGCTGCTCGCGGCCCATGCTGGTCGAGTAGCCGCGCAGCGGCGTATCGAGACCGACGTCTGTTCGGTGGGTGGATCTCGATACGCGCCCCGCGGCCGCCACTCGATCAGCATGCTGCGTCTGCTGCGACGCCTGCAACTACTGCGGCTACGCCTGCTGCGGCGGCTGCAGCGCCTGCTGGACGGCCTGCTGAGCGAACCGCGGCCCTCCATGCTGGTCGAGTAGCCGCGCAGCGGCGTCTCGAGACCCGGGAACCGGATCGCCCCGGCGATTCGATTCCGCAGAGGCCGGGGCTAGAGGCGGTCGGCGAGGGCCGCGATGAGCGCCGCGCGGTCCTCGCGGAGGATCGAGGTGCCGGCTCCGGGGACCGTGCGCACCTCGGCGCCGTGGTCGGCGAGCACGCCGCCGAGCGAGGAGTGGCCGAGCGGGTCCTCCGGCAGCACGGCGAGCGTCGGCACCGCGAAGGCGTCGGGTGCGTCGGCCGCACCGCGCGCCGTCAGGCCGGAGGCGGACTCCGGGTCCCACAGGGCGTGCGCCGAGACGTCGAGCTCGATCTGCTCGTCGGTCCAGATCGGGTGGCGGTGGCGCAGATCGTCCGCGTCGCCCTTCTCGACGTGCGCGATCGAGCCCCCGCGGCGCAGGGCGCTGGTGAGGCCCTTCGCGTCGGAGAAGGCGGGGTCGAGCAGGATCAGCCGCTCGGCGCGGTACTCCGGGGCGAGCCGCGCCGCCACCACCGCGCCGAGGCCGTGGCCCACGATCAGGTCGGGCGACGGCAGCACCGAGGCGCGCACGTCCTCCGCCCAGTGGTCGACGGAGTACGCGGGCGACTTCGGCGATCCGCCGTGTCCGGCGAGATCCGGCGCGACGACGCGGTAGCCGTGCTCGTGCAGCGTCGGCACCAGCGCGTACCAGGTCCGCGAGTCCGAGCCGAGGCCGTGCAGCAGCAGGGCGACCTTCTCGCCGGTGCCGCCGTAGTCGCGGACGTAGAGCTCGAGCGGGTCGGCACCGGCGGCCAGCGCCTTCCGCTCCGCCCTCGTCGGCGGGAGCACGAAGACGTTCCCGAACTCGCGCGGGGCCGGCCCGAAGGCGTCCCGCGCGCTCTGCACGACCTTGCGGCCGAGCATCGCGTTGCCGACCCCGCCCAGCGCGGCGCCGATCCCGAACGGCATCGCCCGGCCGACCAGCCCGGCGCTCTGCTGCGCGAGGAAGTGCTTCGCGAACGACTTCTTGGCCCGGTCGGCGAGCTCGCCGACGAGGAACGACGGCAGCCCCTTGGTCACCACCGAGCCCCAGTACTGGTTCATCCCCGTGCTGGTCCCGGTGGCGTGCCCGGCGACCTGGCGCACCAGCTCGCTGCCGGAGGAGCCCATCATCAGCGTGAGGACGAGCGCGCGGGCGCGGTCCGGGTCCTCGAGGCGGATGCCGTGCACCTCGGTCACCGACTGCGCGAAGAGGGCGCTCGCCTCGAGGAAGCCGATGGCGCCGGCGCCGGAGAGGGCCACGGAGGCGGCGGTGCCGATGCCGGGGACGACCGCGGTCGCTCCGATGGCCGCGCCGCCGGCGGCGACGCTGGAGAGGTACTGCCGCTCGAGCGAGGTGATCAGCTGCTCGGGAGTCGCGTTCGGGCGGCGGCGGCGCAGGGCCCGGATGTTCGCGAGGACCGCCGGGCGCTGCACGGCGAGGACGCGATCGAGCACTCGGGCCAGCTGCGCGTTCTCGACGCCGGCACTGCCGGCCTGCTCGAGCTCGTCGCGGTCCTTGCGGTCCTTCTTCGAGGACATGTCTGCACTCCTGCGTCGTGAGGATCCGAGGAGCGCGGAGCCGAACGCTCCGGCTCGACCTGCCGTCACTCCGCGGCGGGCTGCGCTTTCGGCGCGTAGTCCTCAGAATACCGGGCCAGAACCTGATCGATCGGTCCGTCGAGCACCAGGGCGCCCTTGTCCAGGTAGAGCCCGCGGGTGCAGAAGCGGCGGAGGTCGCGCTCGTTGTGCGAGACGAAGAATAGCGTCCGGCCGGCCGCGAGGAGCTCCTCGATCCGGGCGTAGCACTTCTCGCGGAAGGCCTTGTCGCCGACAGCGAGGACCTCGTCGACGAGGATGATCGGCTCCTCGAGCCGCGACACCACCGAGAAGGCGATCCGCACCTTCATCCCGCTGGAGAGGTGCTTGTAGGGGGTGTCGAGGAAGTCGCCGATCTCGGCGAACTCGATGATCGAGTCGAAGCGGTCGTCGACCTCGCGCTTGGACATGCCGTGCAGCCCGGCGGTGAGGTAGACGTTCTCGCGGACGCTGAGATCGGCGACGAAGCCGCCGGTGATCTCGATCAGCGGGGCGACGCCGCCGCGCACCTCGACCACGCCCTCGTCGGGAAGCACGACGCCGGCGACGAGCTTCAGCAGCGTCGACTTGCCCTGGCCGTTGCGGCCGACGACGCCGATCGCCTCGCCCGCGTGCACCCGCACGTCGAGCCCGCGCAGCGCCCAGAACTCGCCGGGCCGCGACCGGCGCGAACCGCCGGCGAAGAGGTCCTTGAAGGAGCGACGGCCGCGGCGGTTCCGCCGGAACCGGATCCCGAGACCCCGGCACTCGATCACGACGCGAGCGTCACCGGCAGGGGCGTGGCCGACGGGGGCGTCGCCGGCACGGTGCTCATCGGCGGAGGCCACCGTCACAGCTCCTTCAGCACCGCGCGCTCGGAGCGGCGGAAGACGATCAGACCGAGACCGAGCACGAGGAACGAGATCAGCACGGAGGTGAGGATGAGCGGCAGGTCGAGCTCGCTCGCGAAGAAGGTGGAGCGGTAGAGCGCGAAGATCCCGCTGAGCGGGTTGAGCGCGGCCCACGGGCGGACGGCCTCGGGCAGGTTCGCCGTCGAGTAGATGATCGGCGAGGCGTAGAAGAGGAAGCGCAGCACGAGCTTGATCGCGCGCTCCAGGTCGCGGAAGAAGACGACCAGGGGAGCCACCAGCAGGCCGACACCGAGGGTGAGCACGCCCTGCAGCAGGATCGCGAGCGGGAAGAGCAGGATCGCCGGCGTCACCGACGCCCCCGCGACGACCGCGAAGAGCACGAGCACGGGCAGGCTCGCGACGAACTCGATGCCCTTGGACAGCACGATCCGGCCGACCCAGATGGTGCGCGGGATCGACGTGGAGCGCACGAGCTTCGCCTCGCGGAGGAAGGCCCGGGTCGCGTCCGAGGTCGCCTGGTTGAACCACATCCACGGCAGCAGGCCCGCGAGCAGGAAGACGATGTACGGGTCCTCGCCGACCGACCGCTGGAAGACGACGGTGAAGACGAAGTAGTAGATGCCCGACATGACCAGCGGGTCGAGCACCGACCAGACGTAGCCGAGAGCGCTGGTCGCGTAGCGGACCGTGAGGTCGCGCTTGGTCAGCAGCCAGAGCGAGTGCCGGTAGCGCCAGGCCCGCGAGCGGTGCGGACGCAGGGCCGTCGCCGAATCGTCGACGCGTGCGGGACTGCTCACGGCGGAAGACTCCCCTCGCACGGCTCGGTTCGAGCCGGACGAGTCGCGAGCCTCAGACGAAGAGGTTCGCCCGCTCGAGATCCTCGGCGAAGTCCACCTCGACGGCGTAGAGGTCGGAGATGTCCATCGGCTCGACGAGCAGTCTGTCCTGCTCGATCGCCAACTCTATTCCACGCTCGAAGTAGTCCTGGGCGTCGACCCGGGCCAGCTGGCGGATGAGCGCCGGCTTGTCGGCGGCCGAGACGTAGTTGATCCCGACGGCCTCGCCGAGACCGCCCTTCACCGTCTTGGAGAGCTCGTCGATGTAGCCCTCGGCGCTGGTCGTGTACTTGACCTCCTCGTCGGACACCTTCGCGGTGTTGACGGTGACGAAGGAGACGTCCTTCGCGATGAGGTCCGCGGTGCGGTCGAGGATGCGCGGGTCGAAGACCACGTCGCCGTTCATCCAGAGCACGCCGCCCTGGCCGGAGGCCTGCAGGGCGCGGAGGAGGCTCTTGGAGGTGTTGGTCTGGTCGTACTGCTCGTTGTAGACGAACGTCGCCGACGGGAACGCCTCGATGATGTGCTCGAGCTTGTAGCCGACCACGATGCTCACCGGGACCTTCGTGCCGAAGGCGTGGTGGATGTTGTCGAACTGCTGCTGCATGATCGTGCGGCCGTCGTTCAGCGGCGTCAGCGGCTTCGGCAGGGAGCGGCCGAGCCGGCTCCCCATGCCCGCGGCGAGGATGACCACGGAGGCGGGCGTGCCGGTGGAACCGCCGGTGGGGGCGGCCTGGAAGGGCTTGCTCGTCATGTGTTCTCCTCGAGTCGAGTCGCCGCGGAGCGAGGTGTTCACCGCCGCGTAGCGATCCTTCACCGGCGTGCAGCGACCTGATCGCTTCCTGGGTCGCCACTTAGTGTACTGTGCACGCCTTCGAAGGCCAGGGGTTGCCAGGAGCCGTGTCGGCGAGGTGGATCTCGCGCGCCGCCCCGAGGGGCCCGGCGCGCCCCGTCGCCGTCCGGGGCGACTTGGTACCGTAGCCGGATGACGTCCGCGACGAACGCCGAGGAATCCGAGCGCGACGACGCTCCGGCCGCCGAGTCGCAGACTCCCGTCGAGTCCGCCTCCGCGGTGCTGCCGGCTCCCGCCGCGGAGCCCGTGCAGCCCGCCGCCGATCCCGAGCACCCCGTCGTCTTCGAGCTGCACGCCCTCACCCGCACCTTCGGCCGCACGGTGGCGGTCGACCGCATCGACCTCGCCGTCCGCGCCGGCACCTTCTACGGGATCATCGGCCCCAACGGAGCGGGGAAGACCACGACGCTCTCGATGATGACGGGGCTCCTCCGCCCGGATTCCGGCCGCGTGCTGGTGCACGGCGTGGACGTCTGGAAGGACCCGCGTGCCGCGAAGCCGCTGATCGGCGTGCTGCCCGACCGCCTGCGCCTGTTCGACCGGCTCACCGGTGCGCAGTTCCTCTACTACTCCGCGGCCCTGCGGGGGATCGACCGGAGGACCGCCAAGCAGCGCACGGTCGAGCTGGCCGAGGCGCTCGGCCTGACCGACGCTCTCGAGCGCCTGATCTCCGACTACTCCGCGGGCATGGCCAAGAAGGTCGCGCTCGCCGGCGCCATGATCCACGCCCCCCGCGTCCTCGTCCTCGACGAGCCGTTCGAATCGGTCGACCCGGTCTCCTCCGCGGCCGTGATCACCGTCCTGCGCCGCTTCGTCGCGGGCGGCGGCACCGTCGTCCTCTCCAGCCACGGACTCGACTTCATCGAGCGCGTCTGCGACGACGTCGCCGTGATCGTGGGCGGGAAGGTCCTCGCCTCGGGCTCCGTCGAGGAGGTCGCCGGCACCGCGACGCTCGAGGAGCGCTTCCTCGAGCTCGCGGGCGGCAAGCAGATCGCCGAGGGGCTGCAGTGGCTGCACGACTTCTCCGGCTGAGGCTCGACGTCCTGCTCGGCGCCTTCCGCTCGGGCGCGCGGCGGACGGGCGGCGCCCTGCTCGGCCTCCTCGTCGTCGTGCTGTCCACGGCGGCGCTCCTCGCCGGCCTCGGCACGATCGAGCCGGGCTCCTGGCTCGCCCGCGACGCCGTCGTCGCCGGGGGAGCGGTGCTGACTCTCGGCTTCCTGGTGCTCCCGTTCCTGCTCGGGCCGAAGGACCCGATGGACCCGCGCGCGTTCCGGCTGTTCGGAATCCCGAGCGGCCGGCTCGCGGCCGCCCTCGCGCTGGCAGGGCTCGTCTCGGTGCCGGTGCTCGGCGTCGTCGTCGTGGCGGCGGCGACGATCCGGCTGTTCCCCGACGCCGGGGTCCTGGCCGTGGCCGGCCCGCTGCTCGGCGTCCTCACGGCCGCGCTGCTCGCCCGCATCGGGCTCGCCGCCTCGTCGGCGCTGGTTCCCTCGCGCACCGCGCGCGAGCTGCTCGCGGTGCTCGGCCTCGTCCTCCTGCTCACTGTGCCGGTCGCCCTCGTGCTCGCGACCGGGCTCGACTGGGGCGGCCAGGGCTCGGGGGCGCTGGAGCGCCTCGCCGAGGTCCTGGCCCCGACGCCCTTCGGCGCCGCATGGGCGATCGCGCCGAGCGCCGCGTCCGGGGCGGCGGCCGGCCCGCTGCTGACCGCGCTGCTCACCCTCGCCGCCGCCGCGGCGCTCTGGTGGCTGGTGGTCCGCGCGCTGACCGGGCGACCGGAGCGCACCTCCCGTCCGCCGCGCGGCCTCCGCCTCGGCTGGTTCGACGTCCTCGGCGGCACCCGCACCGGGGCGATCGCGGCGCGGAGCACGACCTACTGGGTCCGCGACCCCCGCTACCAGGCCTCTCTCGTCGCCGTGCCGCTGCTCCCGGTCCTCGCCGTGCTGCTCCTCGCCGTGGTGGGGGTGCCGTTCCCGCTGCTCTCGCTGCTGCCCGTGCCGCTCGTCGCGCTCTTCCTCGGCTGGTTCCTGCACAACGACGTGGCCTACGACGGCTCGGCCTTCTGGCTGCACGCCGCCGCGGGGGTGCGCGGCTGGTCGGACCGGCTGGGCCGCGCCTTCCCGACGCTGCTGCTCGGGCTCCCGATCGTCGTGCTCGGCTCGCTGGTCAGCAGCGCCACCTCCGGACTCGAGGACGCGCTGCCGATTCTGCTCGCGGTCAACGCCGCGCTCCTGCTGGTGCCCGCGGGGGTCGCGAGCGCCCTCTCGGCGCGGCTCGCCTATCCGGCGCCGCGTCCCGGCGACAGCGCCTTCGTGCAGCCGCAGGCGCCCGGAGCGAGCGGTGCCGGCGCGCAGGCGCTCGCCTTCGGGCTCGGGCTGCTGCTCGCGGCGCCGGCCGTCGTGCTCGCGGTGCAGGCGCTGTTCTTCGAGGGCGACCGGGACCAGGCGATCCTCGCCGGTCTCGCCAGTGCGGTCGGCGTCTTCGCCCTCGGCGTGCTGCTCGGCGGCTTCCTCTTCGACCGCCGCGCGGCCGAGCTGGTCTCGTTCACCAGCCGCTACTGAGCCTCGCCGAGCCCCGCCCGCTCCCGCGCTCCGAGCGTAGGATCGGAGCCATGACGTCCCGATTCGAGAACAGCAGCACCGACCCCCTCGAGGGAGGCGGAGGAACCGCCACCCTCGACCGCGAACTCGAGGAGCTCCTCAACCAGGAGACGATCGAGCCGGGCGACCACGAGCGCTTCTCCCACTACGTCCCGAAGGACAAGATCCTCGAGAGTGCGATGACCGGCAAGCCCGTCCGCGCCCTCTGCGGCAAGAAGTGGCTGCCGGGCCGCGACCCGGAGAAGTTCCCGGTCTGCCCCTCCTGCAAGGAGATCTACGCCCGGATGAAGTAGGGCGCGCGGCCCGGCCCCGCATCGGGAGCCGGGCCCGCCCGTTCGCAGGCCCGCCCCTTCGCGGGCCCGCCCCGGTTCGGGGTGCTGTGCTCAGGCGTAGCGGGTCGGGATCACCGGGTCGCCGCGGCCGAGGCGCAGCGCGTCCAGCGGCAGCTCGAGCACGGCGTTCGCCCGGTGCTCGCGGGCGGCGGCGACGCCCTCGATGCCGAGGTGCTCGTCGCGGATCCGGCCGTCCTCGATGAGCGGCACCAGCAGGGCGCGCTCGTCCTCGCCGACGGCCCCCTCCGGGCCCGCCCCGACGTGCACGACCTCCTCGACGGCGACGCCGTCCTCGGTCAGGCGCCGGCCCGCCGACTTGCGCCCGCCGATGGAGGCCTTGGCCGCCGACTTCTTCGCGACCGAGACCCATTCGCCCGCGTCGTCCTCGTGCGCGACGAGCTTGTAGACCATCCCCGCGGTGGGGTGGCCGGAGCCGGTCGCGACCGAGGTGCCGACGCCGTAGGAGTCGACGGGGGAGGCGGCCAGCGCGGCGATGCCGTACTCGTCCAGGTCGTTCGTGACGGTGATCCTCGTGCCGGTCGCGCCGAGGCCGTCCAGCTGCGCGCGGACGGCGGCGACCTGCTGCGGCAGGTCGCCCGAGTCGATCCGCACGGCGCCGAGCGAGGTGCCGGCCACGCGGACCGCGAGGTCGACGGCGGCCGGGACGTCGTAGGTGTCGACGAGGAGGGTCGTGCCGGGCCCGAGCGCGGCGACCTGCGCGCGGAAGGCGTCCTCCTCGGAGTCGTGCAGCAGCGTGAACGCGTGCGCGGACGTGCCCATCGTCGGCACGCCCCAGCTGCGGCCGGCCTCGAGGTTCGAGGTGGCGCCGAAGCCGGCGATGTGGGCGGCGCGCGCGGCGGCGACGGCCGAGCGCTCGCCGGCCCGGCGCGAGCCCATCTCGGCGAGCGGGCGGCCGTCGGCGGCCGAGACCATCCGGGCCGCGGCGCTCGCGACGGCGCTGTCGTGGTTGAGCACGCTCAGCACGAGCGTCTCGAGCAGCACGCCCTCGGCGAAGGGCGCCTCGACGATGAGGACGGGGGAGCCGGGCAGGTAGACCTCGCCCTCGCGGTAGCCCCAGATGTCGCCCTGGAAGCGGTAGTCGGCCAGCCAGTCCAGCGTGCGGGCGTCGACGACGCGGTTCTCCCGCAGCCAGTCGAGCTCGGCGTCGCCGAAGCGGAAGCGGGAGATCAGCTCGAGCAGGCGGCCGGTGCCGGCGAGGATCCCGTAGCGGCGGCCCGGCGGGAGGCTGCGGGCGAAGACCTCGAACATGCAGCGCCGGTCGGCGGTGCCGCTGCCGAGAGCGCCCTCGACCATCGTCAGCTCGTAGCGGTCGGTGAGGAAGGCCGTCGCGTCCATCCGACCAGTGTTCCATGCACCGTTCCCTGCACGGGGCACCCTTCCCGGGCGCGGGTAGGCTCTTCCTCCGTGACGGACGCACCCCTCGGCATCTTCGACTCCGGCGTCGGCGGACTCACCGTCGCCCGCGCCGTGATCGACCAGCTGCAGAACGAGTCGATCGTCTACCTCGGCGACACCGCCCACTCGCCCTACGGGCCCAAGCCCCTCGCCGACGTCCGCGCCTACGCCCTGGACACCCTCGACACCCTGGTCGACCAGGGCGCGAAGCTGCTCGTGATCGCCTGCAACACCGCGTCCGCGGCGATGATGCGGGACGCCCGCGAGCGCTACACGATCGGCCGCGGCATCCCGGTGATCGAGGTCATCCAGCCGGCCGTGCGCAGCGCCGTCCGCGACACCCGCAACCGCAGGGTCGGCGTGATCGGCACCGTCGGCACGATCCGCTCGCGGGCCTACGACGACGCCTTCGTCGCCGCACCGGACCTCGAGCTGGTCACCGCCGCCTGCCCGCGCTTCGTCGAGTTCGTCGAGGCGGGCGTCACCTGGAGCGACGAGCTGCTGGCGCTCGCCGAGGAGTACCTCGCGCCGATGAAGCAGGCCGGCGTCGACACCCTCGTGCTCGGCTGCACGCACTACCCGCTGCTGCGCGGCGCCATCGCCTACGTGATGGGGCCGGACGTGCGACTGGTCTCGAGCGCCGAGGAGACCGCGCTCGACGTCTACCGGACCCTGGTGGCGCACGGACTGCAGCGCACCGCCGCCGCCCCGCCGACATACCGCTGGGAGGAGACCGGGTCGAGCGACTTCGTCCGCCTCGCCCGGCGCTTCCTCGGTCCCGAGGTCTCCAGCGTCGACCTCGTCGAGACCGGCACGATCAACCTGCGCGAGCTCGACCGGGCCGCGCGCCGCACGACTCCAGGGAGACCCGAGTGACCGACAGCACCGCCGCCCAGCCCGCCACCGCCCAGCCGACCGCGAAGCGCAAGGACGGCCGCGCGCCCGACGAGCTGCGCGCGATCACCATCGAGCGCGGCTGGAGCACCCAGGCCGAGGGCTCCGCCCTGATCTCCTACGGGAACACCAAGGTGCTCTGCACCGCGTCCTTCACCAACGGCGTCCCGCGCTGGCTGCAGGGCAAGGGCAAGGGCTGGGTCACCGCGGAGTACGCGATGCTGCCCCGCGCGACCAACTCCCGGATGGACCGCGAGGCCGTCAAGGGCAAGGTCGGCGGACGCACCCACGAGATCTCGCGCCTGATCGGCCGGAGCCTGCGCGCGGTCGTCGACACCAAGGCCCTCGGCGAGAACACGATCGTGATCGACTGCGACGTGCTCCAGGCCGACGGCGGCACCCGCACCGCGGCGATCACCGGCGCGTACGTGGCGATGGTGGACGCGATCGAGTGGGCCCGCGGCAAGAAGTACGTCGGCCAGAAGGCCCAGCCGCTGATCGACAGCCTGTCGGCGGTCTCGGTCGGCATCATCGACGGCGTCCCGATGCTCGACCTGGCCTACGTCGAGGACGTGCGCGCGGAGACCGACATGAACGTCGTCGTCACCGGCCGCGGCCTCTTCGTCGAGGTGCAGGGCACGGCCGAGGGCGCCCCCTTCGACCGCCGCGAGCTGGACGCGCTGCTCGACCTCGCCGTGGGCGGGGCGGCCGACCTGGCGCGCTTCCAGGCCGAGGCCCTGGCCGCGGGGCAGGACGCGTGAGCCTCGACCTCGTCCTCGCCACCCACAACGCGGGCAAGGTCGAGGAGTTCCGGGCGATGCTGGCCGGCGCGCTGCCGGGCGTCGGCGTCCGCGCCTACGACGGGCCGGAGCCGGTCGAGGACGGCGTCTCCTTCACCGAGAACGCGCTGATCAAGGCGCGGGCCGCGGCGGCGCACACCGGCCTGGTCGCGCTCGCGGACGACTCCGGTCTCTGCGTCGACGTGCTCGGCGGCTCGCCGGGCATCTTCTCGGCCCGCTGGTCAGGACACGCGCACGACGCGGTCGCGAACTACGAGCTGCTGCTCGCGCAGCTGGCCGACGTGAAGCCGGAGCACCGCGGCGCGCACTTCGTCTGCACGATCGCGCTGGTCGTCCCCGAGTCCGTCCTGCCCGGAGGCCGCGAGATCGTGGTCGAGGGCCGCTGGGATGGCGCCATCGCCGCCGGTCCGCGCGGCACCAACGGCCACGGCTACGACCCGGTCTTCGTCCCCTCGGGCTCGGCCCTCTCGGCGGCGGAGATCGCCCCCGCCGAGAAGAACGCCCGCAGCCACCGAGCCCGGGCCTTCACCGCCCTCCGAGCCGAGCTGACCGCCCTGGCGACGACCCTGTCCTGATCGGGGCGCAGCCGCTCCACCGCGAGATGCCACTTGTGCACGCTCGACACGGCGTGTCGCGTGCACAAGTGGCATCTCGCGGGAGGGGGTCAGTGGATCAGTGCTTGCGGCGCTCGTCGTCGACGGCGGTCGGGTCGAGGACGAGCGCGCTCGCCTCGGACGCGTCGGTGTCCTTGTCGGCGGCCAGGCGGGCCTTGCGGCGCTGCTGGAGGAAGTGGAACACCGTCGGGATGATCGCGAGGGCCACGGCGCCGATCAGGATGACGTCGATGTAGTGCGAGACGAAGTCCGCGACGGGCGGGATGAATGCGAGCAGCCAGCCGATCAGCGTGACTCCGCTGCCCCAGATCAGAGCGCCGATCAGGTTGTAGAGGCTGTACTTGCGGTAGTTCATGTGGGCGACGCCGGCCGCGATCGGCGCGAAGGTGCGGACGATCGGCACGAATCGCGCGAGGATCACGGCGAGGCCGCCGAAGCGCTCGAAGAAGGCGTTGGTGCGCTTGACGTTCTCGACGCTGAAGAGGCCGGACTCCTTGCGCTCGAAGATGCGCGGACCCGCCTTGTGCCCGATCAGGTAGCCGACCTCGCCGCCGACGAACGCCGAGAAGCCGACCGCGAGGCAGATCAGCCAGATCGGGACGCCCAGCCCGCCGTTGGAGGCGTTCTCGTGCGCGAGCAGGCCCGTGATGATCAGCAGGGTGTCGCCGGGGAAGAGGAAGCCGATCAGCAGGCCGGTCTCGGCGAAGACGATCAGGCAGACGACGAGCACGCCCCACGGACCGAACGAGGTGAGGATCGTCTCCGGGTCCAGCCAGGGGATGAGGGCGGCGTGGTTCAACGGTTCTCCAGTCGATCAGTGCCGTTCGGTCGATCGGTGCCGTCCGGCCGGCCGACGCCACAGCCGGTCCTCGGTCTGCGGCGGCTCGACCGCGCTCACTGTACCGGCGAAACCGGGAAGACGACCGGGGCGGCCCCCGAAGGTGGCGCGCTGCGGCGCCCCGCGCCGCCCCTCGTGCGGAAGGTGGGACTCGAACCCACATGCCTCTCGGCACAGGAACCTAAATCCTGCGTGTCTGCCATTCCACCACTCCCGCGTGCGGGCTCCAGTGTAGGAGGGGACGTCGAGGAGGGGACCGCGAGAGGGTCAGCCGCGCGGGCGCCGGTGCGGCAGGTACCGCGGGATCCAGCGCGAGAGCGCGGCGGCGCCCGCCAGCCCGAGCACTCCCATCGCCCCCGCGGCGAACGGCAGCGAGACCGCCGCGGTCAGCGCCGAGACCGCGATCGGCGCGGCGGCGTTGCCCGCGTCGCCGGTGAAGCGGAAGGCGCCGAGGAAGGGCGCCGGATCGTCGGGCGGTGCGAGGTCCGCGCCGATGGTCATCAGGATGCCCGAGCCGATCCCGTTCGCCACCGCCAGGACGCAGGCGACCGCGACGAACCACGGCACCGGGTCCGCGGCGAGGAGCGTCGCCACCAGCAGCAGGTGCCCGACGCCCAGGCCGATCATCGACGGGATCGCGGTGGCGCCGCGGCCGAAGCGGTCCATCACCTGCCCGCCCGCGTAGAAGAGGGCGAAGTCGAGGGCGCCGGCGACGCCGATGATGATCGCGGTGTCGGTCTCGGCGAGGCCGAGGCTGACCGCCCAGAGCGGGAGGATCAGCGTCCGGCTCGCCCGCAGGGCGCCGATCACGGCCGCCCCGGAGCCCATCCGGGCGAGGACCCCGCGGTGCGCGCGCAGGGTGCGGACGAGTCCGGGGGAGGACTCGGGCACGGCTGCGGCCTCGGCGGCGGTGTCGAGCGCGGGGTCGGCGGCGGCCGAGGCGGCCGCCGCGCGGCGCAGCACCGTCGCCGGGTCGGGCACGAGCAGCAGCACGACCACCGCGGCGACGCAGCAGACGATGTGCACCCAGAAGATCGACTCCACCGAGCCGCTGAGGTGCACGACACCGGCCGCGAGGAACGGGCCGATCAGCCAGCCCGCCCGGAACACCCCGGCGAGGGAGGACAGCGCCCGCGCCCGGTGGCTGATCGGCACGAACGAGGTCATGAAGGCGTGCCGCGCGAGCGCGAAGACCGCCGTCGCGAGGCCGATGAGGAAGACGCCGACGGTCAGCGTCACCCACGAGGTCGAGACGAGGCAGATCACCAGCCCGAGGATCGAGGCGCCCGAGGCGCCGAGCATCGCGCCGCGCTCGCCGATCCGCGAGACGATCCAGCCGCTCGGGATGTCACCCGCGAGCTCGCCGATCATGATCATGCCCGCGACGAGGCCGGCGATCGCCAGCGTCGCCCCGAGGTCGCCGGCGACGGCGGGCAGCAGCGGGATGATCGCGCCCTCGCCGACCGAGAAGAGCAGGGTCGGCAGGAAGGTCGAGAGCAGGAGGGGCCCGACGGGGAACGGGCGCTCGGCGGTGCTGCTCACTGGCCCCATCCTAAGCGCCCCCTGCCGAGCGCCTCCCGGGAGGGTGGCCCGCGGCGACCCGGGACGGCCCCGGTAGTCTGGGGTCACCATGCTGGACAACGACTTCACCGAGCAGATCACTGCTCTCCGCTCCACCTTCTCCGACATCCTCGCCGTCATCGACGTCGACGAGCTCCGCGCGAAGATCGAGGAGCTGAACGAGCAGGCGGGCGTCCCCGACCTCTGGGACGACACCGAGAACGCGCAGAAGGTGACCAGCGCGCTGAGCCACCGCCAGTCCGAGCTCGCGCGGATCACCGCGATCGAGCGCCGCCTCGACGACCTCGAGGTCCTGGTCGAGATGGCCAACGAGGCGGACGACGCCGAGTCCGAGCAGGAGGCGATCGCCGAGCTCGAGGCCCTGCAGAAGACGATGGGCGAGCTCGAGGTGCAGACCCTCCTCGACGGCGAGTACGACGACCGCCCCGCCGTCATCACCATCCGCGCGGGCGCCGGCGGCGTCGACGCCTCCGACTTCGCCGAGATGCTGATGCGGATGTACCTCCGCTGGGCCGAGAAGCACAAGTACTCCGCGACCGTGATGGACGCGAGCTACGCGGAGGAGGCGGGCATCAAGTCCGCCACCTTCCAGATCGACGCGCCCTACGCCTTCGGCACCCTCTCCGTCGAGGCCGGCACCCACCGCCTCGTGCGGATGAGCCCCTTCGGCGCCGCGGGCAAGCGCCAGACGTCCTTCGCCGCGGTCGAGGTCATCCCGCTGATGGAGGAGGCCGGCGCGATCGAGATCCCGGACAACGACATCCGCGTCGACGTCTTCCGCTCCTCGGGCCCCGGTGGCCAGTCGGTCAACACGACCGACTCCGCGGTGCGCCTGACCCACCTCCCCACCGGCCTCGTCGTCTCGATGCAGAACGAGAAGAGCCAGATCCAGAACCGCGCGGCCGCCATGCGCGTGCTGCAGTCGCGCCTGCTGCTGCTGCAGAAGGAGCAGGAGGCCGCGACCAAGAAGGAGCTGGCCGGGAACATCACGGCGAGCTGGGGCGACCAGATGCGCAGCTACGTCCTCGCGCCGTACCAGATGGTCAAGGACCTCCGCACCGACCACGAGGTCGGCAACCCCTCGCACGTCTTCGACGGCGACCTCGACGGCTTCATCGCCGCCGGCATCCGCTGGCGCAAGTCCGCGTGACCCGCGGCGACCCGCACGGACGATGAGCACGAGCGCCCGCCGCTCCGCCTCCCTCGCGGGGCGCGGCGGCGCGGCTCTCGCGCTCGCGGCGGGCGCGTTCGTCGTCGCGTCCGTCATCGGCAACCGGACAGGTGCGTTCGACGCCGTGCCGGACGAGGGGTGGCGGGCCGGCTTCGCGGTGGCGCTGGCGATTGCCGGCCTGCTGCTGCTGGGCGCCGCCGCGCTCCTCGGACGGGCGTGGGGTGCCGAGCGCGCGGGAAGCACAGCCCCCGTGATCGCGACGACGGCGGCCGCGGCGGCGGTCTGCCTCCTCGTCGGGCTGTCGCTCGTCAGCGTCGGGACGGAGCCGGCGACGTCGATGCCGACTCCCGAGTCGCAGAGGGCGTCGTCGGCTCTCGCGATCGCTCTCCTCGCCTGCGCGGCCGTCTCCGCCTGCTCCTTCGTCGTCGCCCTGGTGCGGCGACCGGGGGAGTCGCGGGGCGCCTGACTCCCGGGTCGGGTCCGCCGGAGCGCCGGCCGCTCGACGCGCCGGGCGCCCGGACGGGTCACTCTCCGGGATCGTCGCTTACCCTCGTACCGACATGATTCGCTTCGACAACGTCTCCAAGCAGTATCGGGGTGGCACGAGACCCGCCCTCAACGCCATCGATCTCGAGATCCTCCGGGGCGAGTTCGTCTTCCTCGTCGGCGCCTCCGGGTCCGGCAAGTCCAGCTGCCTCCGCCTGATCCTCAAGGAGGAGCGGCCCTCCTCCGGCTCGATCCACGTGCTCGGGCAGAACCTGGGCAAGATCTCGAGCCGCAAGGTCCCCTACTTCCGCCGCAACATGGGCGTGGTGTTCCAGGACTTCCGGCTCCTCCCGAACAAGTCGGTCTTCGACAACGTCGCCTTCAGCCTCCAGGTGATCGGCAAGTCGAAGGGCTACATCCAGGAGGCGGTCCCCGACACGCTCAAGATGGTGGGCCTCGCCGGCAAGGCCGCGCGCCTGCCGCACGAGCTCTCCGGCGGTGAGCAGCAGCGCGTGGCCATCGCCCGCGCCGTCGTCAACAAGCCGGCGGTCCTGCTCGCGGACGAGCCGACCGGAAACCTCGACCCGACGACCAGCGCCGGCATCATGGCCCTGCTCGAGCGGATCAACGCCGGCGGCACGACCGTCATCATGGCCACCCACGAGGCCGGCATCGTCGACCAGATGAAGCGCCGCGTCATCGAGCTCTCGGCCGGCAGCATCGTCCGCGACGAGAGCCGCGGCGGCTACGGCCAGACCGAGAGCATCACCGTCGTGCACGACGGCGTCGTGGTCGTCGCGGCCGACGACCACCCGACGACCACCTCCTCGATCGCCGTCCCCGTGATCACCGAGAGCGCCCTCGCGCCCGCCGAGGTCCCCGAGGTCGACCTGCGCCGCGACCCGGCGCCCGCCGCCGCCGCTCCGGAGCTCCCCGAGCACGGCGCCGCGTTCGCGCGCCCGCGCCTGCAGCAGACCGCGCCTCAGCCCCGCGTCCCGGAGGGCCGACGCTCGGCCGCCGCGCCCGAGACCCACGTCGCTCCCGCCCGCCCCACCACCCGGTCGAACCCGGTCGTGCCGCCGCCGCCCCCCGCTCCGGCCGAGACCCCCGTCTCGCCGCGCGTGGTCGAGCTGCAGAGCCAGACCGGCCCGATCTACCTCCCCGCCGACACCGGGGCCCTCCCCGAGGAGTCGCTCGCGGCCCGCCTGGGGCTGCGCGCCCACGCGGGCGAGGGCGACGAGTCCGGGGACGACCAGCAGGATGTAGGACCCGTCAAGTGAGATACGCACTGATCTGGTCGGAGGTCTCGAGCGGCCTCCGGCGCAACGTCTCCATGGTCGTCTCGGTGATCCTGGTGACCTTCATCTCGCTCACCTTCGTCGGCACCGCGATCCTGCTGCAGATGCAGATCGGCCAGATGAAGAACTTCTGGTACGACAAGGCCCAGGTCGCCGTGTACATGTGCACGGCTACCTCCGGCGGCGCGAACTGCAGCGGGTCCGACGCCACCCAGGAGCAGATCGACACCGTCGAGACGCAGCTCGCCGGCGCGACGCTGGCGCCGTACATCGACCGCTCCTACTTCGAGGACCACGACCAGGCCTACGCGAACTTCCAGGAGCAGTTCGCCGGGAACCCCGTGGCCGAGTACGTCACGCCCGACCTGCTCAACCAGACCTTCTGGATCAACCTGAAGGACCCGACGCAGTCGGACGTGCTCGTGGAGAGCCTGTCCAGCGTCTCGGGGGTCGAGAGCGTCACCGACCAGAAGCAGTACCTCGATCAGATCTTCTCGATCCTCAACGCGGCCAGCTACACGGCCATCGGCATCGCGATGCTGATGCTCGTGGCGGCGGTGCTGCTGATCGCGACGACGATCCGATTGTCGGCGTTCTCGAGGAGACGGGAGCTGGGCATCATGCGGCTCGTGGGCGCGTCGAACCGGTTCATCCAGACCCCGTTCATCCTCGAGGGCGTGTTCGCGGCGCTGCTCGGCTCGATCCTCGCGGGAGTCGCGGTCGTGGCGATCGTGGTCTTCTTCGTGCAGGGCTTCCTCGCCTACCGGATCCCGCTGACGTCCTTCGTCGGGGTGGACGACGCCCTGATCGTCGTGCCGATCCTCATCGTGGTGGGGATCATCCTGGCGGCGATCTCCGCCAACGTGGCGATCGCGCGGTACCTGCGGGTCTAGACCGCCCGGCGCGATCGGCCGCGTGCGGCCGTATACTGGTGGGCTGCCCCGATCGGGGTGGCCCACCATCGCTCTCGGACCGAAGGAGCAGCCGTGCCCAGGGAACAGGGACAGAAGGTCGTCGCGACCAATCGCAAGGCGCGCCACGACTACCTCATCGAGGACACCTACGAGGCGGGACTCGTGCTCTCGGGAACCGAGGTCAAGTCGCTCCGCAACGGGCGCGCGTCGCTGGTGGACGGCTACGCCTTCGTCGACGGCGGCGAGGCGTGGCTCGATGCCGTGCACATCAACGAGTGGGCCCAGGGCACCTGGACGAACCACCCGCCGCGGCGCAAGCGCAAGCTGCTGCTGCACAAGGCGCAGATCCTCAAGATCCACAACAAGGTGAAGGAGGGCGGGTACACGCTGATCCCGCTCTCGCTCTACTTCAGCGACGGCAAGGCCAAGGTCGAGCTGGCGGTCGCCAAGGGCAAGAAGGACTACGACAAGCGCCAGGTGCTCCGCGAGCGCCAGGACCGCCGCGAGGCCGACCGCGCCATGTCGACCCGCCGCCGCATGGGCGAGTAGGGCGCCCGCGCCGACGTCCCGCAAGCGGGGGAGGCGTGCCCTGCGGTCCTGAGAGACTGGACGTCGTGACCTCTCCCGACAACGCTCCCGACGCGCCGACCACCGCCGCGGAGGAGAGGACGCGCTGGCGGGCTTTCGCCGTCGCGGTCTCCGTCGCCGCCTTCACGATCCTCGACCTGTCCAAGGTCAACGTGGGGCTGCCCTCGATCGAGAAGTCGCTCTCTGCGGACCCGAGCCAGCTGCAGCTGATCGTGGCGGGCTACGCGCTCGCGTTCGGCCTCTCGCTCGTGCCGTCGGGTCGGCTCGGCGACATCAAGTCGCGGCGACTGCTGTTCCTCGTCGGGCTCACCGCGTTCACCCTCGCGAGCCTGCTCTGCGCCGTGGCGCCGACCATCGAGCTGCTCGTGGTCGCCCGCTTCGTCCAGGGCGTCGCCGCCGGCATCCAGATGCCCCAGGTGCTCGGCCTGGTGCAGCAGCTGTTCACCGGGGCGGCGCGGGCCCGCGCCTTCGGTGTCTTCGGCGCCGTGATCGGGCTCTCCACGGCCTTCGGCCCGACGCTGGGCGGTCTGCTGATCGCGATCGGCGGCGAGCAGGACGGCTGGCGCCTGCTGTTCTGGATGAACATCCCGCTCGGCATCGCCGCCCTCGTCTTCGCCTGGAAGCTGCTGCCGAAGGTGCAGCGGACCCCGCAGGGCGACACCTCGCTCGATCCGGTCGGCCTGCTGCTGCTGGGCGTCACGATCTTCGCCTTCATGCTGCCGTTCCTGCTGACCACCGGCGCCTCGACGGACTCGCCTTTCCGCTGGTTCTGGCTGCTGCTGGCCGTCGTCGCCGCGTACGCCTTCGTGAAGTGGGAGGCGCACTACGCCGCGAAGGACCGCACGCCGGTCATCGACTTCCGGATCTTCCGCACCAGCTCGTACCGCAACGGCATCCTCGTCGCCACGTCCTACTTCGCGGCGATCCCGGCGACGTTCCTGCTCACGACGCTCTTCCTCCAGCAGGGGCTCGGGCTCGCGCCGGTCTTCGCGGGGATGGTGAGCATCCCGTTCGCCCTCAGCTCGGCGGTCACCGCCTGGTACGGCGGCAAGCTCGTCCAGCGCTACGGGCGCGCCCTCGTCGTGCTGGGCATCGTGCTCGTCGTGATCGGCTTCACGCTGGTGCTTCTGGCGGCCGAGCTGCTGCCGGCCGAGACCGCGGCGTACGGGATGGGGGCGGCGATGCTGGTCGCCGGCGCGGGCGGCGGCTTCGTCGTCTCGCCGAACCAGACGCTGACGCTCGCCGAGATCTCGCCCGAGCAGGGCGGCGTCGCGGGCTCGGTCGGCCAGCTCGGGCAGCGCGTCGGCACGGCGGTGGGCACGGCCTGCGCCTCGGCGGTGTTCTTCGCCACTCTCGCCAGCGAGGCCGGGATGGCCGAGGGGCTCGACCAGTACCACGACGCCTTCCGCAACGGCTACTTCGTCACCCTCGGGCTGATCGCGCTGGCGCTGGTGCTCGGACTGCTCGATCTGCGCCGTCGACGGGTCACGGCCCGCTCGACGAGGTAGACTCTTCTCTCGTAACTCCACAGTGTGCGACGACGACCCACTCCACCCGGCCATCGGCCGGCGAGTGCTCGCGGGGATGATCGGTTTCGACATCGCCTGCGAAACTGCGAGAAGCGGGTCGAGGATTCAGGGTTATCTCGTTAACGATCTCTGAAAAACACAGGTGCCGAACAGAAGCGCACCGACTTCGCTCTCGCTGCCTAAGCCAGAGTAGATAGTCCGTCAGCCCGTGGGTGCGTCCTCGCCCCGGATCCTGGCGTCATCTAGAGGACTTGCTGCGTCGTTACGCCTGAGGGCGACGCGGGACTTGCACTCGGGCTGGGCCCGTCGACCGATGCGCCAGTGGTAACGGTCGGGGCCGAGCAGAACGCTCTCACTGGCTACACCCGTAGAAGGCGCAGAATCACAGCGATGGACGGGGGTTCGATTCCCCCCATCTCCACCACCGGTCGTCGTCGCACACGAGGAGGACGCGCTCCCGCCGCAGCGGCTGCTCCACGGGGCTGCTGCTGCACGGTACGGATGCAGCACGGTACGGATGCTGCACGGTACGGATGCTGCGCCGGTCCGGTCACTCCGGCCGGACGTCGAGCTGACGGACCCGCCCGTAGAGGGTCAGCAGCGCCAGGCGCTCGTCGTCGTCGCGGACGTCCCCACCCGAGGGCGCGTCCAGCGTCAGCGGCGGAGTCCAGGCCCGGTAGAGGTGCTGCCGCGTGAGGACCGCCGCCGTCGCCCCCACCGGGTAGCGCGCCTCGGCATCGATGCGCAGCTCCGCGAACGCGCTCGGCAGGAGCCGCTCGAGTGCGCTCGTGAGGGGCGCGAGGCGGTCGGAGCGCTCGCCGTCCACGGTCAGCGTCACTGCGTTCATCGCCCCGAGGGCCGCCGCCAGGTGCTCGACCGCGTGGTCGTCGACGCAGTCCTCCGTGACGAGCAGGGCGACGACGCCGCGGGGCTTCAGCCAGCCGAGCACGGCCTCCTCGGCGTCGCCGTGCACCGACACCACCCGGTCGGAGATCAGCGCGTAGTCGTGCACCAGCCGGCCCCAGCGCCGGACCGCGTCGTCGGACGATCCGGCCAGTGCCTCGGCGGCGGCGAGCAGCGCGCTCTGCTGCTGCAGGCGGGTGAAGAGGGTGTCCGCCGGGCGGAGCACGTGCTCCGTCGTCGCCGATCGCTCCGGCTCGGGGCTCTCCGGGGTGTCTCCCGCGTGCTCGTGCATAGCCGACTCCTGAAGCGCATCGCGGCGCCCCCGAGCCGTTGGTCGGCCGTGTCCGACCGTGCTCCCACGATGCGCGCGCGCTGCGGTGCTGTCAAACGACGGGCGGAGGGGGTTGACCGCGTCGGCCGGGGCACCGGCCTCCCGCCTCAGCGCGCGGCACCGAAGAGGCTGCCGGTGCTCGCTCCGGTCGCCGGGTCGAAGACGGCGCAGAGGATCGCGCGGTCGCCGTGCCGCCAGCTGACCTCGGACGGCACGAAGCTGCGGTACTCGAGGGCGGAGTCGCCGTAGGCGATGCTCATCACGGCCCCGAACTCGGGCTCGCACCCCGCGTCCGCCTGGGCGAGCAGGGTGTTGCGGCTCGTGTAGTCGTCGCCGGGCTGCGCGAAGACGTGGAAGACCTCGAGATCGTGCGATTCGGCGCAGGGGACGGCCTCGACGTCGGCGACGCGGTCGTCGTCCGGCTCCTGGAGGCAGTCGCCCTTGGCGATCGAGAAGGGGTCGACGGTGCCCGCGGTCACGACCGCTCCCGTCTCGTCGCGCACCGCGTCGGGTCCGCCGGAGCCGACGACCGAGGAGCACGCCGCGAGCGGCAGGGAGGCCGCGAGGAGCACCGCGGCGAGGAGAGCCGAGCGGCGCCGGCTCATCGGCGGGCGGCGATCGCGAGGACCTCGTCGTGCAGGTGGCCGTTCGTCGCGACGGCGCTCCCGTGCCAGGGGCCGTCCTCGCCGTCGGCCGAGGTGAAGCGGCCGCCCGCCTCCTGCACGATCGGCACCAGGGCGGCGAGGTCGTAGGGCTTCACGTCGAACTCGCCGGCGCCGTCGATGAGGCCCTCGGCGACGAGCATGTAGGGCCAGGCGTCGCCGTAGGCCCGGTCGCGCCAGACCGTGCGGGCGAGCTCCAGCAGCTGCTCGAGCCGGCCGGCGCCGTCCCACTGCTGGATGCTGTTGTAGCTGAAGGTGGCGTCGGCGAGGGAGGCGACGCGCGAGACCTGCAGGCGGCGCGGCTCCTCCGCGGCGGGGGCGACCAGCACGCCGCGCAGGCCGTCCGGCAGGTCGAGGCTGCCCAGGGGAGCCCGGCTCTCGTCGACCCAGGCGCCGGAGCCCTTCGAGGCCCACCAGCGCTTGCCGAGGGCGGGGGCCGAGACGACGCCGACCACCGGGACGCCGTCGATCGCGAGAGCGATCAGCGTCGCCCAGATCGGGACGCCGCGGACGAAGTGCGCCGTCCCGTCGATCGGGTCGAGGATCCACTGCCGAGCGGCGTCGCCGGAGGTGCCGAACTCCTCGCCGAGGATCGCGTCGTCGGGGCGCTCGGCGGCGAGGATCGCGCGGATCGCCTCCTCGACGGCCCGATCGGCGTCCGAGACGGGCGTGCTGTCGGGCTTGGTGTCCACGACGAGGTCGAGCGCGAGGAAGCGCTCGCGCGAGATCGCGTCGGCGGCGTCGGCGAGGCGGAGGGCGAGGCGGAGGTCGTCGTCGAGGGTCACGCGTCCACGATACTGAGCGACCCCGCCGATGGCCTGGTGCCAGCGCAGTGTGGACGCGCGTCTCCCTGCTGCTCGAGCAGCTCCGGAGGGGCGCACTGCATGCTGGTCGAGCAGCCCCGGAGGGGCGTGTCGAGACCCTCCGCCTCCGAGGGACGGGTTCTGGCGACCGGCCGTCCGGACCCGGTGGATCTCGATACGCCCGCTGCGCGGGCTGCTCGATCAGCAAGAGGCGCGGACTGCTCGATCGGCAGCGAGCGGGGTGTCCGAGTGCCGATTTGACGAAACGGGGGTGGGCGCTGGTAATGTGATCCCTCGGTTCGGCACGCACGATTCGCCGGTCACCACGCACCTCTAGCTCAATCGGCAGAGCAACTGACTCTTAATCAGTGGGTTCTCGGTTCAAGTCCGAGGGGGTGCACCACTCGAGACGCCCGCCACTCCGGCGGGCGTTTCGTCGTTTCCGGAGCGCGCGACGCCGCCGCTCTCCGCCTGGGCATCCCCGCAACGTGCGGCTGCGCTCCCTGCGCTCCCCGCCTCGTCCGTGGGAGGCTGCCCTCTTCGTCCGATCCGCTCGATGGTGCGCGCCCGTCCCCCTCCCGAAAGGACCGCCGTGCCCGAAGACGCCCTGCAAGAAGTCGGCTCCATCGCCCTCGCCGTCCTGATCGCCGTCGTGATCGCCGTCGTCGTGACCGCGGTCGTGGCCCTGATCATCCGCTCGATCGGCAAGCGCAAGACCTGGGCGCGGCTGCTGATCCGCCGGGTGCGCATCCCGTTCCGCGTGCTGCTGCTCACCATCGCCGTCTGGGCCGCGCTCGCCGCGACCGTCTCCGGCGACACCTGGCCGGGGCTCGTCGACCGGATCTTCCAGATCGCCACGATCGGCACCGCCGCCTGGCTGGTCGGCGCGACCTTCGTCTTCCTCGAGGACCTCGGCGCGGAGCGCTACCGCACCGACACCGCCGACAACCGGCGGGCGCGGCGCCTGCGCACGCAGATGACGATCATCCGGCGCGTGGCCGTCGCAGCCGTCGTCGTGATCGCGATCGGCGCCTCGCTGCTGACCTTCCCCGAGGCGCGGACCGCCGGGGCGTCCCTGCTCGCCTCCGCCGGTGTGCTCTCGATCGTCGCCGGTCTCGCGGCGCAGTCGAGCCTGACCAACATCTTCGCGGGGATGCAGCTCGCCTTCAGCGACGCGATCCGCCTGGACGACGTGGTCATCGTCGAGAACGAGTGGGGGCGGATCGAGGAGATCACGCTGACCTACGTGGTCGTGCACCTCTGGGACGACCGCCGCCTGGTGCTGCCGACCAACTACTTCACGACGCAGCCGTTCCAGAACTGGACCCGCACCGGCTCCGAGCTGCTCGGCGCCGTCGAGCTCGACCTCGACTGGCGCGTGCGCCCCGAGGAGATGCGCACCGAGCTGCACCGCATCCTCGAGGAGACCGAGCTCTGGGATCACCGGGTGAGCGTCCTGCAGGTGACCGACGCGGTCGGCGGCTACGTCCGCATCCGCGTGCTCGTCACCGCGAAGGACGCGCCGACGCTGTTCGACCTGCGCTGCTACGTCCGTGAGCGGCTGGTCACCTGGCTGCACGAGAGCGACCCGATCGCCCTGCCGCGCCAGCGCGTCGAGATGCAGCACGAGGAGGCGGGCACCGCGCCCGCACCGCGCAGCCGCACCCGCTCGGCGCCGGACAACCTGTTCTCGGGCGACCAGCAGTCGAACGAGCGCGGCGCGCTCTTCACCGGCCTGATCGACCTGCGCGAGACGCCCGACCGCGACGGCCGCCCGCGCGCCTGAGCGCGGCCGCGGCCGGGCCCGGATCAGGCCTGGTCGGACGCGAAGGCGAGCAGCGCCTCGGCGATCCGCGCGTCGGCCTCCTCGTGGCTGATCGTGGCGGTGCCGTCGCCCGGCTGCGGGCCGTACCAGCCGAAGTCGGCGTGGTTGGCGCCGTCGATCTCGACGAAGTGCGCGTCGGCGGGCAGCTGGTCGCTCGCCGCCGCGACTTTCTCCGGGGTGCTCAGGCCGTCCTCCGAGCCGCTCACGCTCAGCACCGGCAGCGCCGACGCGGAGAGGTCGTTCGCGCAGTAGCTGCCGAAGAGCACGAGACCCGCGACCTCGGGGTCCTCGCCCCACTGGCAGGCCTTCACGCCGCCGAGGGAGTGGCCGCCGACCAGCCACTCGTCGACGCCGCCGGCCTGCGCGGTGAAGCTCTCGAGCGAGCGGAGGTCGAAGAAGGCCAGGTTGAGGATCGGCCGGGTGATCACCACGCTCGCGCCGGCCTCGACGAGCGGCGCGAGGGTCGCCTCGTAGGCGGCGGCGTCGACCTTGGCACCCGGGACGAAGACGAGCCCGACCCCGTCGAGGGCGGTGCCGGCGTCATCGGTCGGCGTCAGCACGATCGCGGTGTCGGTGCGCTCGACGGCGACCGCGGGATCCGCGTCGACACGGGCGAGGGCCTCGGCGTCCGGGCCCATCACGATCGAGGACCAGGTCAGGAAGGCGAGGAGGGCGACCGCGACGAGCCCGCCCAGGCTCAGCAGGACGATCCGGAGAGGGCGGCGCCGACGCGGCGCGACACGCCGGGCGCTCACCGGTGCGCCGCGATCGCGTCGGCGGCCTGGACCAGCGCGAGGTGCGAGAGCGCCTGCGGGGTGTTGCCCGCGTGGCGGCGGTTCTCGACGTCGTACTCCTCCGAGAGCAGCCCGACGTCGTTGCTGAGCCCGACGAGGCGGTCCATCAGCGTCCGGGCGTCGTCGAGGCGGCCGGAGGCGGCGTACTGGCTGACCAGCCAGAACGAGCAGGCGAGGAACGGATGCTCGCCGCCGGCCAGGCCGTCGACCGAGGACTCCGTCCGGTAGCGGTGCAGCAGGCCGTCGTGCATCAGCGCCCGCTCGAGCTCGGCGACCGTGCCGAGCATCCGCGGGTCGTCGGCGGCGACGAAGCCGACCATCGGCAGGACGAGCAGGGAGGCGTCGACCTCGCTGGAGCCGTAGGACTGCACGTAGTGGCCTCGCTCGGAGTCGAAGCCCTGCTCCTCGATCTCGGCGCGGACGGTGTCGCGCAGCCGCTCCCAGGTCTCGACCGGACCGTCGAGGCCGTGCTCGCGGACCGCGCGGACGCCGCGGTCCAGCGCCGCCCAGATCATCACCCGGGAGTGGGTGAAGTGCCTCGGCTCGCCGCGGATCTCCCAGATGCCGTTGTCGGGCCGCTGCCAGTTGCTCTCGACGAAGCCGAGCAGCGCGCGCTGCAGCGGCCAGGAGAACTCGGTCTCGTCCACTCCGGCGGCGCGCGCCTCGTGCAGGGCGACCATCACCTCGCCGATGACGTCGGCCTGGTACTGGTCGACGGCCGCGTTGCCGATCCGGACGGGCGAGGCGCCGTCGTAGCCGGGCAGGCTCGGCATCTCCCGCTCGGCCAGGTCGCGCTCGCCGGCGAGGCCGTACATGATCTGGACGTCCTCGGGGGCTCCGGCGACGGCGCGGAGCAGCCAGGCGCGCCACTTCTGCGCCTCCTTCTCGAAGCCGTGCGCGAGCAGGGCCTCGAGGGTGAGGGAGGCGTCACGGAGCCAGACGTAGCGGTAGTCCCAGTTGCGGCTGCCGCCGAACTCCTCGGGGAGCGACGTGGTCGCGGCGGCGACGATGCCGCCGGTCTGGTCGTCGGTGAGGGCGCGGAGGGTGAGCAGCGAGCGGACCACGGCCTCGCGGTAGGGGCCGTCGTAGCGGATCGCGCCCGCCCACTCCGTCCACCAGCGGACGGTGCGCTCGATCGCCTTGTCGACGTCGAGCACCTTCGGGGCGCGCTGGTGCGAGGGGAACCAGGCCATCGACAGGTCGATCGTCTCGCCGGGCGCCGTGTCGAACTCGGCCGCGTGCACGTGATCGGTCGCCGAGAGGCGCACGCCGCGGACGACGACCGCGTCCGGGCCGGCGACGGCGACGAGCAGCGGATCCTCGTCCGTCCCCTCCTGGCGCACCCACGGCAGCGTGCGGGCGTAGTCGAACCGGATCCGCAGCTCCTGCCGCATCCGCACCGTGCCGGAGACGCCGCGGACGCGGCGCACGAGCTCGGCCCGGTCGTCGCGCAGCGGCATGATGTCGGTGACCTCGACGACGCCGGTCGCGGTGGTCCAGGTGGTGACGAGCGCGAGGGTGTCGCCGAGGTAGTGCCGCTCGACGGTCGCCTCCGCGTCCACCGGCCGCAGCGACCAGCGGCCCTGGTCGTCACCGCCGAGGAGCGCACCGAAGATCGAGGCGGAGTCGAAGCGGGGGAGGCAGAGCCAGTCGATGCCGCCGTCGCGGGAGACGAGAGCGGCGGTGCGGCAGTCGGAGAGGACGGCGTAGTCCTCGATCGGGGAGACCATGCGCTGATCCTGGCAGCAGAACGCTGGGCGCTCCTGCGAGGTCCGAGGACCACCGACCGGGGCGCGCCCCCGTCAAGGCCGGGAAACCGTCGGCGGGGGCGCCGTAGGGTGTGGCGCATGCCTCAGTCGGTCTCCACGCTGCTCATCCTCGGTGCGACGGGGGACCTGTCCGCCCGCCTCCTCCTGCCCGCTGTCGGTCAGCTCCTGACCCGCGAGCCCGATCGCCGCCTGCACCTCGTCGGCGCCGGTCAGGAGGACTGGACGCAGGAGCACTGGCACCAGGTGGTGACCACGTCGTTCGCGACCGAGACGGCCTCGGGCGCCGGCATCGAGGCCCTCGTGTCGGGGACCCGGTACCAGCAGGTGGACGTGACGGATCCGGAGGCGCTCGCCGCGCTGCTCGCGAGCTGCGAGGGCCCGGTCGCGATCTACTTCGCCCTGCCGCCCGCCGTCGCGGCGAAGGCCTGCGACGCGCTCGCCGCGCACGACCTGCCGGAGGGGACCGTGCTCGCGCTCGAGAAGCCCTTCGGCACCGACGAGGAGAGCGCCCGCGATCTGAACGCGCGCGTCGCCGCCCTCGTCCCCGAGGATCGCGTGCACCGCGTCGACCACTTCCTCGGCCGCGCGACGGTGATGAACCTGCTCGGGCTGCGCTTCGCGAACCGTATCCTCGAGCCGCTGTGGTCCGCGGAGCACATCGAGAGCGTCGCGATCGTCTACGACGAGCAGCTGGGCCTGGAGGGGCGGGCCGGTTACTACGACGGCGCCGGCGCGCTGATCGACATGATCCAGAGCCACCTGCTGCAGGTGCTCGCGGTCGTCGCGATGGAGCCGCCGTCGACGCTGGACGCGGCGGACCTGCGCGACGCCAAGGGCATCGTCCTGCGCGCGACGCGGCTGGCGGGCGAGGACCTGACCGCGAGCTCGCGGCGGGCGCGCTACGCCGCCGGCTCGGTCGACGGACGCCAGCTGCCGGCCTACGCGGACGAGAAGGGCGTCGACCCCGCGCGCAAGACCGAGACGCTGGCCGAGCTGACCGTCGAGATCGACACCTGGCGCTGGGCGGGAGTGCCGTTCACGCTGCGCTCGGGCAAGGCGCTGGGGGAGCGGCGGCGCGAGATCGTCATCCGCTTCAAGCCGGTGCCGCACCTGCCGGCCGGCTTCCACGGGACGGCGGAGGCGTCGGTGCTGCGGCTCTTCCTCGCGCCGGACCAGATGGCGCTCGAGCTGAACATCAACGGCCCCGGCGACCCCTACACGCTCGAGCGCGCATCGCTCGAGGCGACCTTCGGGGCGGGGGAGCTGCTGGCCTACGGCGAGGTCATCTCGGGGATCCTCGACGACGACCCGTCGCTGTCGGTCCGCGGTGACGCGGCCGAGGAGTGCTGGCGGATCGTCCAGCCGGCGATCGACGCCTGGCGCGCCGACGACGTGCCGCTGGACGAGTACCCGGCCGGCAGCGAGGGCCCGGAGAGCTGGCCGACCGTCTGAGCGCGCGGGATCTCGATACGCCCTCTGCGAGGGCTACTCGATCAGCATGAAGCGGAGACGCCCTCTGCAGTGCCGATCGATCAGCAGGGGAGTTCATGCTGGTCGAGTAGCCGCGCAGCGGCGTATCGAGACCCGTCGGCCGGCGCGCAGGGCGTTTCGCGCCACAGCTCGGCCGGGCTCCGCGCCGACCTACTGTGATCGGCGACCGGTGGCGAGTACGAGCCGGTCTCCGGTTCGAGGGAGTCTCCGTGGTCGTCGTCCTGTCCCCACTCGCCGGGCGCGCCGTGCCCCTCTCGGCCGTCCCCGACCCGCTCTTCGCGGCCGGCGTGATGGGAGCGGGGGTCGCGATCGAGCCTCCTGCTGAGGCCGTCGAGGTGATGTCCCCGGTCCGCGGGATCCTGCTCCAGGTCCTGCCGCACGCGTTCGTGGTCGTCGCGGACGGCGGTCGGGCGGTGCTCGTCCATCTCGGGATCGACACGGTGCGGCTGAAGGGCGTCGGATTCACGATCCTCGCCGCCAAGGGCGACCGCGTCGAGGCGGGGACTCCCGTCCTGGCCTACGACGTCCCCGCGATCGTCGCCGCGGGACTCCCGCCCGTCGTCCCCGTCGTCGTGCTGGAGTGCACGGCGGACCACGTCGACGTCCTCGCGGCGGACGGCGCGTCCGTCCTCGCCGGCGACCCTCTGCTCTCCGCATGACCGCGCGCCCCGGGAGCGCGCCCGTCTCGCGCCGTCGCCCGGCCGTCCGCGGCTTCGCCGGACTGCAGCGCCTCGGCAAGAGCCTGATGCTCCCGATCGCGGTCCTGCCCGCGGCGGGGCTCCTCCTCCGGACCGGGCAGCCGGACCTGCTCGGGCGGATCGACGTGCCCGTCCTGGGCCCGTTCTTCACGGCCATGAGCGCGGCGGGCGGCGCCCTCTTCGAGAACCTGCCGCTGCTGTTCGCCGTCGGCGTCGCCATCGGCTTCACCAGGAAGCCGGACGGCTCGACCGCGCTCGCGGCCGTCGTCGGCCACCTCGTGCTCGCGAAGGTCTTCACCGTCCTGTCGCCGATCGTCCTGGCGGGGCGGACGACGGCCGCCGGCGACCAGGCGCAGATCGACTACAGCGTCTTCGGCGGGATCGTGGTCGGTCTGCTCACGGCCGTGCTGTTCGACCGGTTCCACACCGTTCAGCTCCCCGCCTCCCTCGGTTTCTTCAGCGGCCGGCGGTTCGTCCCGATCGTCGTCTCGCTCGCGTGCCTCGTCGTCGGCTTCGGTCTCAGCTGGTTCTACCCGGTCTTCGAGTCCGGCCTCACCGGTCTCGGAGCCTTCATCGGCGGCACCGGGGCGCTCGGCGCCTTCGTCTACGGCTTCGCCAACCGGATGCTGATCCCCCTCGGGCTGCACCACATCCTCAACTCGTACGTCTGGTTCCTCCAGGGCTCGTACACGAACGCCGACGGCGGTGTCGTCACGGGGGAGCTGACCCGCTTCGCCGCGGGGGACCCGACGGCGGGCGCGCTCACGTCGGGCTTCTACCCGGTGCTCATGTTCGGACTCCCGGCGGCGGCGCTGGCGATGATCCACGTGTCGAACCGCTCGCAGCGCGCCGCCGCGATCGGCATCCTCGGTGCGGCCGGCCTGACCGCCTTCCTCACCGGCATCACGGAGCCGCTGGAGTTCGCGTTCATGTTCGCGGCGTTCCCGCTCTACGTCGTGCACGCCGTGCTGACCGGTCTGTCCCTCGCCTTCGCGGACCTCCTCGACGTCCACCTCGGCTTCTCGTTCTCCGCCGGGCTCGTCGACCTGCTTCTCTACGGCACGGCGCCCGCCGCGAAGAACGTCGGGCTGCTCGTGGTGATGGGAGTCGTGTACTCCGTCGTCTACTACCTGCTGTTCCGGCTCGTGATCACGAGGTGGAACCTGCGCACTCCCGGGCGCGAGGACGTCGTCTCCGGCGTGGACGAGGGCGATTCCGCCGCTGTCGAAGCGCCGGAGCCGACCCCCGTCACGAACGACCCGCCGGAGTCCGAGGCCGAGTCGCTCATCGCGGCCTTCGGCGGGCGCGGCAACCTCGTCCACGTCGACGCGTGCATCACGCGCCTGCGCGTCGAGGTCGGTGACCGCTCGCTGGTCGATCAGGCACGGCTGAAGGCGCTCGGGGCGGCCGGTGTGCTCGAGGTGGGCGAGAACGTCCAGGCGGTCTTCGGACCCCGCGCGGAGGCGCTGAAGAACGACATCCTCGACGCGCTCTGACCCGGCACATGCTGGTCGAGCAGCCGCGGAGCGGCGTATCGAGACCCGATGGGCTCAGCAGGCAGGGGACCCTCGGGTCAGCGGGTGGCGTCGGCGGAGGTCGCGACGGACGCGGCGTCGGGCTCGGCCCAGACGGCGATCGGCTTCGGGTCCCAGGTGAGGGCGGCGGGCTCGGCGACGGGGGCGGCCGGCTCCGCGGTGACGGGGGGAGTGGAGGCGCGCATCACGGGGATGGCGGAGGTGACCGGGTTCGCGGTGGCCTCGACGCCGGCGCGCAGCTGCTCGGACTGGATCGCGGCGGACAGCTCGTGGGCGAGCGAGCGGGCGAGCATCCCGTGGAAGATCGGGTCGCGGTCGTCATGGCTGCGCCGGGTGACGACCCAGGCGCCCTCGGCGCCGACGAAGGCGGAGAGGCGCTCGTGCACGACGGCGAAGAGCTGGTCCTGCGTGAGCGCGGGGGCCGCGACGACCTCGGGGGCCGGTTGGCGGCGCCTCAGACGAAACCTCATGACGAACCCCGTTTCCCGTGCCGCGTGCTGAGTCTCCAGTGTCCCGGGGCGAGGGCGCCGGAGCGCGCTGACACGCCGCGGCCCAGGGCACGCGGCGTGTCAGAGGGGTGCGGCGGTCAGCGGTCGCGCTTCTTGCCGTTCTGCTCCTTGACGAGCTCCTTCGAGTCGTAGGAGACCGAGCCGATGGCGACCGCGAGCGCGATCGCCCAGCTGACCCACTGCAGGGCCAGCCGCCAGTCGCGCGGACCCTTGCGCGTCGTCTGCAGGATGGACCAGCCTCCGACGATCGCGCTGATGACGCTGGAATTGAGAATGAACTTGCGCATCGATTGCCTCCTGTGTTCACCACGACGCTAGCGGTGCGGCCCGCTTCCCTCCCAACGGTTGACACCGCCGACGGCCATCGGGCGGCTCCGTCGCCGGTTCCGCCCGCTACGGTGAACCGCTGCTCGGCGCCGGGCCGCGGCGGGCACCGAGGAGAACGGACACGAGATGCGCACGGCTGTGATCGGGGCGGTGCTCCTCGTGCTCGGCGCGATCGCCGCCCTCACCGGGGTCCTGCCGATGGACGCGCTCGGCGAGCTGGTCGAGCGCACGGCGCCGATCCTCGCCTTCGTGGTCGCCGTCACCGTGGTGGCGGAGCTGGCGTCCGAGGCCGGAGTCTTCACGGTCGTGGCCGAGCGGGCCGCGATCTGGGGCCGCGGGCGGACCGCTCTGCTCTGGCTCCTCGTGGTCGCGATGGCGATCGTCAGCACCGTCTTCCTCTCCCTCGACACCACCGCCGTGCTGCTCACGCCGGTCGTCGTGCTGCTCGCCGCGCACGTGCGGGTGTCGCCGCTGCCGTTCGCGATGGCGACCGTCTGGCTCGCCAACTGCGCCTCCCTGCTGCTCCCTGTGTCGAACCTCACCAACCTCCTGGCAGAGAGGCGGCTCGGCGTCGACGGGCCGCTCGCCTTCGCCGCGCTGACCGCCGCGCCCGCGCTCGTCGCGGCCGTGATCCCGGTGCTCGTGCTCGCGATCCGCTACCGCCGCGAGCTCGCCGGCCGCTACCGGACGGGGGAGCGGACCCCGGTCGAGGACCGCGTCCTGCTGATCGGCGCCGGCGTCGTCGTCGCGCTGCTGCTGCCCGCCCTCGTCTCCGGGCTCGAGGTGTGGATCCCCGCGGCCGTCGCGGCGCTCGCCCTCGTCGTGCTCTTCGCGGTGCGGCGGCCATCCGCGCTGAAGGTCTCGCTCCTGCCGTGGCAGTTGGTCGTCTTCGCGTCCGGTCTCTTCGTCGTGATGGAGGCTGCGCACCAGCTCGGCCTCGGAGCGGCGCTCGCCGTGGTCGCGGGCGACGGGAGCGGCGTGGGCGACCTGCTCCGGCTCGCGGGCTCCGGCGTCGTGGCCGCGAACCTCGTCGACAACCTGCCGGCCTACCTCGCGCTCGAGCCGGTCGCCGCCGATCCGGTGCGCCTCGTCGCCCTGCTGATCGGCGTGAACGCCGGGCCGCTGATCACCCCGTGGGCCTCGCTCGCCACGCTGCTCTGGCACCAGCGGCTGACCGCGCTCGGCGTGACGATCTCCTGGCGGCAGTACGCGCTGCTCGGCGCCGTCGCGGTGGTGCCGACGGTCGGCGGCGCGGTGCTGGCGCTCGCTCTCGCTCAGGGCTGAGACCCGGCCCCCGTCCGAGTGCGGCTGGTAGCCTCCCCGGGTACGAAGACGGCACGACCGACGATCGGGACCCACCATTCCTCCGCACTCCGCCTCCGCCCCCGCACCCCTCGAGGACAGCACCGACGACAGCACCGATGACCGGGACACCGCGACCGCGGACGCCCCCGTCTCGACCGCACGCAACGCGTTCGTGGTGGTCTCGAACCGCCTCCCCGTCGACCGCGTCGTCGACGCCGACGGCACCGCGTCGTGGAAGACCTCGCCCGGCGGGCTGGTCACCGCGCTCGAGCCCGTGATGCGCGCCAACGAGGGCGCCTGGGTCGGCTGGCCCGGCGTCGCGGACGAGGAGGTCGCGCCGTTCGAGAACGACGGCGTGCAGATCGTCCCGGTCGCGCTCAGCGCCCAGGAGCTCGAGGACTACTACGAGGGCTTCTCCAACGACACCCTCTGGCCGCTCTACCACGACGTGATCGCGCCGCCCACCTACCACCGCGAGTGGTGGGACGCCTACGTCCGGGTGAACCGCCGCTTCGCCGAGGCCGCCGCCGCCGTCACGGAGCAGGACGGCGTCGTCTGGGTGCAGGACTACCAGCTGCAGCTGGTGCCGAAGATGCTCCGCGAGCTGCGCCCGGACGTCACGATCGGCTTCTTCAACCACATCCCGTTCCCGCCCTACGGCATCTTCGCCCAGCTCCCGTGGCGCAAGCAGATCGTCGAGGGCCTGCTGGGCGCCGACGTGATCGGCTTCCAGCGCCAGGGCGACGCGGGCAGCTTCCTCCGCGCGGTCCGCCGCCTGCTCGGCTACGACACCCGCAGCACCGTCGTCGAGGTGCCCGTCGAGGACGACGCGGTCGACGGCACCCGCCGGGTCAACCGCTCGCGCCGCGGCGCCAGCGTCCGCCCGGTGGTCGCCCGCCACTTCCCGATCTCGATCGATTCCGCCGCGTTCGAGGCGATGGCGCGCACCCCCGAGATCCAGGAGCGGGCGCGGCAGATCCGCTCCGACCTGGGCGACCCCGAGGTGGTCATGCTCGGCGTCGACCGCCTGGACTACACCAAGGGCATCGGCCACCGGCTCAAGGCGTTCGGCGAGCTGCTCGCAGACGGCCGCCTCAGCACCAAGGACGCGGTGCTCGTCCAGGTCGCGAGCCCGAGCCGCGAGCGGGTGGAGACCTACAAGCTCCTGCGGGACGACATCGAGCTGCAGGTCGGCCGGATCAACGGCGACTACGGCACCATCGGCAACCCGGCGATCAGCTACCTGCACCACGGCTACCCGCGCGAGGAGATGGTGGCGCTCTACCTCGCCGCCGACGTGATGCTGGTGACGGCGCTGCGCGACGGGATGAACCTGGTCGCGAAGGAGTACGTCGCCTCCCGCTTCGACAACGACGGCGTGCTCGTGCTGAGCGAGTTCACCGGCGCCGCGGACGAGCTGAAGCAGGCCGTGCAGATCAACCCGCACGACATCTCCGGGCTCAAGGACGCGATCGAGAGCGCGGCCCGGATGCCGCGCGCCGAGCGCACCCGCCGGATGCGGGCGCTGCGCCGCCGCGTGCTCGAGAACGACGTCTCGCGCTGGTCCGCCAGCTTCCTCGACGCGCTGAGCGAGCACGCCGCGGGCCAGCAGCTCGACGTGCACCCGGCCGCGCGCGGCCAGGAGGCGCCGCTCGGCCAGGAGGCGGAGCACCACGAGGACGGCGTCCGCGGTCGCGCGGCCGAGGACGCGCACCACGAGGACGTCCGCCGCGACGAGGCCCGCGGCGACGACGCGGAGGCGACGCGATGACCGTCGTCGCCCCGACGCCCGGCGAGCACCTGCCCGGCGTGCCCGACCGCCTCGTCACCGCGCTGCGCGAGCTCGCCGCGACCGGACGGCTGCTGGTGGCGCTCGACTTCGACGGCACGCTGGCCCCGGAGGTCGACGACCCTGCGCGCGCCCGCGCCCTGCCCGAGGCGCGCGAGGCCGTGCTCCGGCTGCTCGCGCTGCCCGGCACCCGCGTCGCGCTGGTCTCCGGCCGCGCGCTCGGCAGCCTCGAGGAGGTCGCGCAGCTGCCGGATGAGGCGCTGCTGGTCGGCTCGCACGGCATCGAGATCCGCCTGGACCCGGGCGACGACGCCGTCCGCCTCGACGAGACGGAGCTGGCGAAGGTCGGCGTGCTCGAGGACGTGCTGAAGGGCATCGCCCGCGGCATCGACAACGTCTGGATCGAGGACAAGCCGGCCGGCTTCGCCCTGCACACCCGCCTCGCGACGGACCGGCACAGCCGCGTCGCGCACGTCGTCGCCCTCTCCGAGGCGCGCGCGGAGGTCGAGGGCGTCACCGTCCGCGAGGGCAAGAACGTGCTCGAGTTCTCGGTCCGCTCGACCACCAAGGGCGAGGCCGTGCAGCACCTGCGCCGCTACACCGGCGCGACCGCCGTGCTCTACGCGGGCGACGACGTCACCGACGAGGACGCCTTCGCGGTCCTCGGCACCGGCGACGTCGGCGTCAAGAGCGGCGCCGGCACGACCTCGGCCGCCTACCGCGTCCGCGGGCCCGAGCAGATCGCCCACGTGCTGTCGCTGCTCGCCGACTTCCGCGCCACCGCGGGCTGAGCCCGTCCCGTCGATCCGGCGCGAACGGCTGCCCCCGGGCCGCCGACACGACCGTTCGCGACGGATCGGAGCGCGCTGCGGAGCGCGGGAGCACCGCGTGCGAGGCGGTAGCCTCGTCACATGCCGGAAATCGATTGGAAGCCTCGTTCGCGCACCGTCACGGACGGCATCGAGGCCACGACGTCGCGCGGGATGCTGCGCGCCGTGGGAATGGGCGATGACGACTGGGAGAAGCCCCAGATCGGCATCGCCTCGTCGTGGAACGAGATCACCCCCTGCAACCTCTCGCTGGAGCGCCTCGCGCGCAGCGCGAAGGAGGGCGTGCACTCGGGCGGCGGCTACCCGCTGCAGTTCGGCACCATCTCCGTCTCGGACGGCATCTCGATGGGCCACGAGGGCATGCACTTCTCGCTCGTCTCGCGGGAAGTCATCGCCGACTCCGTCGAGACCGTGATGATGGCCGAGCGCCTCGACGGCACCGTCATGCTGGCCGGCTGCGACAAGTCGCTGCCCGGCATGCTGATGGCCGCCGCGCGCCTCGACCTCGCCGCCGTCTTCGTCTACGCCGGCTCGATCGCGCCGGGCTGGGTCAAGCTGTCCGACGGCACCGAGAAGGACATCACGATCATCGACTCCTTCGAGGCGGTCGGCGGCGTCAAGGCCGGGATCATGTCCGAGGAGGACGCCAAGCGCATCGAGTGCGCCTTCGCCCCGGGCGAGGGCTCGTGCGGCGGCATGTATACCGCGAACACGATGGCCAGCGTCGCCGAGGCGCTCGGGATGAGCCTGCCCGGCTCCGCGTCGCCCGCCGCGGCCGACCGCCGCCGCGACTACTTCGCCCGCAAGTCGGGGGAGGCGGTCGTCGAGCTGCTGCGCAACGGCACCACCGCGCGCGACATCCTGACCAAGGAGGCGTTCGAGAACGCGATCGCCGTGGCCATGGCGTTCGGCGGCTCGACCAACGTCATCCTGCACCTGCTCGCGATCGCCAACGAGGCCGAGGTCGACCTCACGATCGACGACTTCAACCGCATCGGCGACACGATCCCGCACATCGGCGACCTCAAGCCGTTCGGCAAGTACGTCATGAACGACGTGGACCGCCACGGCGGCGTCCCCGCCGTGATGAAGGCCCTGCTCGACGCGGGCCTCCTGCACGGCGACTGCCTCACGGTCACCGGCAAGACGGTCGCCGAGAACCTCGCGGCGATGGACATCGCGCCGCTGGACGGCGAGGTCATCCGCACTCTCGACAACCCGATCCACGCCACCGGCGGCCTGACCGTCCTCAAGGGCTCGCTCGCTCCCGAGGGCGCGGTCGTCAAGACGGCCGGCTTCGACGCCTCCGTCTTCGAGGGCCCCGCGCGGGTCTTCGAGCGCGAGCGCGCGGCGATGGACGCGCTGACCGACGGCGACATCAAGAAGGGCGACGTGGTGGTCATCCGCTACGAGGGCCCCAAGGGCGGCCCGGGCATGCGCGAGATGCTGGCCATCACGGCCGCCATCAAGGGGGCCGGCCTCGGAAAAGATGTACTACTGTTGACCGACGGACGATTCTCAGGCGGCACAACCGGCCTGTGCATCGGCCACATAGCTCCCGAATCGGTGGACGCAGGTCCCATCGCATTCGTCCGCGACGGAGACCCGATTCGGGTCGACATCGCCGCTCGATCGATCGACCTACTCGTCGACGAATCCGAGCTCGCCGCCCGCCGAGAAGGCTGGGCGCCCCTCCCGCCGCGCTACACCCGCGGTGTCCTCGCCAAGTACGCCAAGCTCGTCCGCTCGGCCGCCGAGGGCGCCACCACGGGTTGATCCCGGCCCGCTCGGGCCGGCCGCGCATTCGCGCCTCCCGGGCACCGCTCGCTCGCACCCCGAGCCCCGGGTGCCCGCCGCCGCATCACGCTTCGAAGGAATCGACACCCGCATGACCCCGGATCCGTCCGCCGTGCCCACCGCACCGACACCCCAGCCACCCCGCACCGCCGCGTCCGCGCCGGCGGTCGCGCCCGTCGCCGAGTCGCTCACCGGAGCGCAGGCGGTCGTCCGCTCGCTCGAGATGCTCGGGATCGAGGACGTCTTCGGCCTGCCCGGCGGCGCGATCCTGCCCGTCTACGACCCGCTGATGGACTCGTCGAAGATCCGCCACATCCTGGTCCGCCACGAGCAGGGCGCCGGCCACGCGGCCGAGGGCTACGCCGCGGCGACCGGCAAGCTCGGCGTCTGCATCGCGACCTCCGGGCCGGGTGCGACCAACCTCGTCACCGCGATCGCCGACGCGTACATGGACTCCGTGCCGATGCTCGCGATCACCGGCCAGGTCTTCTCGACGCTGATGGGCACCGACGCCTTCCAGGAGGCGGACATCGTCGGCATCACGATGCCGATCACCAAGCACTCCATCCTGGTCACGCGCCCCGAGGACATCCCCTCGGCGCTCGCCTCGGCCGTGCTGATCGCGACGACGGGCCGCCCCGGCCCCGTGCTCGTCGACATCACCAAGGACGCGCAGCAGGACGCGGCGCCGTTCGTCTGGCCGCCGAGGATCGACCTGCCCGGCTACCGCCCGGTGACCAAGGCGCACGGCAAGCAGATCCAGGCCGCGGCGCAGCTGCTGGCCGAGGCGCGCAAGCCCGTGCTCTACGTGGGCGGCGGCATCATCCGCGCCCGCGCGGCGGCCGAGCTGCTGGCGTTCGCCGAGGCCTGCGGTGCCCCCGTCGTCACGACGCTGATGGCGCGCGGCGCTTTCCCGGACTCGCACGAGCAGCAGCTCGGCATGCCCGGCATGCACGGCACCGTCCCCGCGGTGCTCGCGCTGCAGGAGTCGGACCTGATCCTGGCGCTCGGCTCGCGCTTCGACGACCGCGTGACCGGCAAGGCGGCGCTCTTCGCGCCGAACGCCAAGGTCGTGCACGTCGACATCGACCCGGCCGAGATCTCGAAGATCCGGACGGCCGACGTGCCGATCGTGGGCGACCTCAAGGACGTCCTGCCGGACCTCACCGACGCGTTCGCGAAGGCGATCGACGGCGCGGCGCCCGACACGGCCGACTGGTGGACCTACCTCAAGGGCCTGCAGGAGGAGTTCCCGCTCGGCTACACCGAGCCGGTCGACGGCCTGCTCTCGCCGCAGTACGTGATCAAGCGGATCGGCGAGATCACCGGTCCCGAGGGCGTCTTCGCCTCGGGTGTCGGCCAGCACCAGATGTGGGCGGCGCAGTTCATCAAGTACGAGCGCCCGAACTCGTGGCTCAACTCCGGCGGCGCCGGCACGATGGGCTACTCCGTTCCCGCGGCGATGGGCGCCAAGGTGGGCGAGCCCGACCGCACGGTCTGGGCGATCGACGGCGACGGCTGCTTCCAGATGACCAATCAGGAGCTCGCCACCTGCACGATCAACGACATCCCGATCAAGGTCGCGGTGATCAACAACTCCTCGCTCGGCATGGTGCGCCAGTGGCAGACCCTGTTCTACGAGGGCCGCTACTCCAACACCGACCTCAACACGGGGCACGACACCATCCGCGTGCCGGACTTCGTGAAGCTCGCGGAGGCCTACGGCGCCCTGGGCATCCGGGTCACCAAGCCGGAGGAGATCGACGCGGCCATCGAGCTCGCGATCGCCACCAACGACCGGCCCGTCGTGATCGACTTCGTGGTCAGCCGCGACTCCATGGTGTGGCCGATGGTCCCGCAGGGCGTCTCGAACAGCTACGTCCAGTACGCCCGAGACCACAGCCCGACCTGGGACGACGAGGAGTAGACCGCATGACCCACCACGTTCTCTCCCTGCTCGTCGAGGACAAGCCGGGACTGCTCACCCGCGTCGCGGGACTGTTCGCACGCCGCGGCTTCAACATCGAGTCGCTGGCCGTCGGGCCGACCGAGCTCGAGGGGCTCTCGCGCATCACGGTCGCCGTCGACGTCGAGGACCTCCCGCTCGAGCAGGTGACGAAGCAGCTGAACAAGCTGATCAACGTCATCAAGATCGTCGAGCTCGACCCCGACCAGTCGGTGCACCGCGAGCACCTGCTCGTGAAGGTGCGCGTCGACAACGTCACCCGCTCGCAGGTGCTCGAGGCCGTGAACCTCTTCCGCGCCCGCGTCGTCGACGTCGCGACCGACGCCCTGGTGATCGAGGTCACCGGCGACTCGGGCAAGACCACCGCGTTCCTCCGGGTCATCGAGCCCTACGGCATCAAGGAGATCGCCCAGTCGGGTCTGCTGGCCATCGGCCGCGGCTCGAAGTCGATCACCGAGCGCGTCTTCAAGAACTGACGGCTCCGCGCCGCTCTCCGCTCCGCCCACTCCATCCACAGAAAAGGAAGCATCACGTGACCGAGCTCATCTACGACGCCGACGCCGATCTCTCCATCATCCAGTCCAAGAAGGTCGCGATCGTCGGCTACGGCTCGCAGGGCCACGCCCACGCGCAGAACCTCCGCGACTCCGGAGTCCAGGTCGTCATCGCTCTCAAGGAGGGGTCGAAGTCGACCGCCAAGGCCGAGGACGACGGGTTCGAGGTCAAGAGCGTCGCCGACGCCGCCGAGTGGGCCGACCTGATCATGATCCTCGCGCCGGACCAGCACCAGCGCGCCATCTACAGCGAGCAGATCGCGGACAAGCTGACCGAGGGCAAGACGCTCGCCTTCGCGCACGGCTTCAACATCCGCTTCGGCTACATCGAGGCGCCCGCGGGCGTCGACGTGATCCTGATCGCGCCGAAGGCCCCCGGCCACACCGTGCGCCGCGAGTTCGTCGCCGGCCGCGGCATCCCGGACATCATCGCCGTCGAGAACGACGCGACCGGCACCGCCTGGGAGACCGCGAAGTCCTACGCGAAGGCCATCGGCGGCACCCGCGCCGGCGTCATCAAGACGACCTTCACCGAGGAGACCGAGACCGACCTGTTCGGCGAGCAGGCCGTGCTCTGCGGCGGCACCTCGCAGCTCGTCCAGTACGGCTTCGAGACCCTCGTCGAGGCCGGCTACCAGCCCGAGATCGCCTACTTCGAGGTCCTCCACGAGCTCAAGCTGATCGTCGACCTGATGTGGGAGGGCGGCATCGCCAAGCAGCGCTGGTCGGTCTCCGACACCGCCGAGTACGGCGACTACGTGTCGGGCCCGCGCGTCATCGACCCCAGCGTCAAGCAGAACATGCAGGCGGTGCTCGGCGACATCCAGAGCGGCGCCTTCGCGAAGCGCTTCATCGCGGACCAGGACGCGGGAGCGCCCGAGTTCCAGGAGCTGCGCGCCAAGGGCGAGAAGCACCCGATCGAGGAGACCGGCCGCGAGCTGCGCAAGCTCTTCGCCTGGAAGCAGACCGACGAGGACTACACGGACGGCAGCGTCGCGCGCTAGTCGCCCGCACTGACGGACCTCGGAGCCCCGGGCCGTCGACGGCCACCGCACTCGCGGTGGACGCCGGCGGGGCCGGGGCTCCGTCGCGTCCGGGGGTGGTCCGCCTCGGTCGGGCGCCGCACCTCATGTTGGTCGGGCGCCGCATCTCATGCTGGTCGAGTAGCCGCGCAGCGGCGTATCGAGACCCGCCGTCTTCCGCAGGGCGGGTCTGCAGACCCTCGTTCCGGCGCTGGTGGATCTCGATACGCCCGCTGCGCGGTCCACTCGATCTGCATGATTCGCGAACGGACCCGAAACGGGCGCTGAGCTCTGCGCCGGCCCCTGCCCACGTCCACTCGACACCTGCGCGTCAGTCGAGTCGACCCGTCTCGGGCCCTGCTGCTCGGCCGGAGCCCGTCACGGGTCGACTCGCATCGGCCCTCGCTCCACGGTGGGCGAGCAGGCCCGGAGGGGCGTCTCGAGACCTGAAGTCGTCGGGAGGGCGGGTCTGCAGGGTCGGCGTCTGAAGCTGGAGGATCTCGATACGCCCGCTCTGCGGGCTACTCGATCAGCACGAGGGGGGCGTTCCTCCGATGCACTCCATCCACGGTGGTCTGAAGCTGGGGATCTACTTGGAAGAGACGCCCGCAGACAAGCTGGTCGAGTAGCCCCGCAGGGGCATATCGAGACCCGGCGTCGCCAGCACGGGTGGTCTGCAGACCGTCGTTCTGGCGCTGGCGGATCTCGATGCGCCCGCTGCGCGGGGTGCTCGATCAGCATGCGTGGCGTGCGTGGGCGCCGCGGGGTAGCGCACGGGGTGCGGGGGTAGCGTGGGGCGGATGGAGCGACGAGCGCGGCGGCTGCGGCAGTGGGACGAGGGTATGGCGGCGGCGCGGGACGGGCTGTCGTACGAGGTCTCCGCGGGGGTCGTGCTCTGCGGGGTCGCCGGTGGTGGGCTTGCGGCGGCGCTCGCGCTGGCGTCCGGCGGGATCCTCGAGGCGGCGCCGGTCGCGCTGCGGACCGTCACGGCGTTGGCGCTCGCGCTGATCGCGGGGACGGTGCTGGTCGCCACGGCGTCGGCGATGCGCCGGCGGACCGAGGCGGCGGCGGCGCGCTACACGCATGCGGCCTGGCCCGTGCCCGCCGATCTCGACCGGGACGACCTCGCCGAGACCGCTGATCTGCCCTTCGACGTCCGGCTCGCGGAGGACGCCCTCTCGCCGGCGGATCTGGCGGGGATCCTCGCACCGTCGCGCTCGGCGTGGTCTGAGGCGCGGGGGAGAGCCGCCGCGCAGGGTCTGCGGGCCCGCTCCGCGCTGTTCTCGGTGCTCTCGCTCGTCGTCGTCGTCATCGCGGTGGTCGGCCTGCTGCTGCTGCTCTCGGCCGTCGCGCTCGACGGCTCGGAGGGGCTCCTCGTCTCCGCGGCCGTCGTCGTCGCGGTCGGAGCAGGGGCCGGGATCGGCTCGTCGCAGGGGAACGGCCTGCTCCTGGCCGTCGTCCGCTCCTCGGACGCTCAGCTGGCGCGGAGCCGGCGCCTGCTGGTCGAGCTCTGGCCGGGGGACCTGGAAGAGGGACCGCTGTCGGTGCGCGGCGGGGTCGCGGCGATCGACCGGCGCCGGCTGCGGGGTGCCTCGCGCAGGGCGGTGCCGCCCGGCACGGCCGCCGCGCGGGTGGCGCCGATCGTGATGCTCGCGTGCGCGCTGCTGCTGGCGACCCTGCTGCCGCTGCTGTCCTAGCGCCGCCCCCCGGGGTGCGCCGGGGGCGGGGTCGCCCGTGACCGCCCGTCAGGCGCCGGCGTCGCGGGCCAGGCGGCGCAGGCCGCCCTTCGGCGGGACGAGCACGGGCTCGGGCCAGCGCGGAGCGAGGTGGTCGCCGAGCGTCACCCGGCGGATCTTCCGGCCGACCAGGGGGAGCACCCAGTCGTGCGCCCAGCGGTACTGGTCGCGCAGGAGCTCGCGCGGGGTGAGCGGCTCGGGCGCGTCCCAGGGACCGGCGGAGATGGTGTGCGGGACGCCCAGGACGTCGAGCACCTCGGCCGCCAGCACGCGGTGCCCGCGCTTGGAGAGGTGCATCCGGTCGCTCGACCACATCGCGGGCTCGCGGAACGCCTGCATCCGCCAGTAGTCGACGAGGACGGCGCCGCGCTCGCGGGCGATCCGGCGGACGGCGCTGTTGTAGACGCGGTTGCGCTTGACGAACATCCGCGGTGCGGGCAGCCCGGGGATGTCGAAGCCGGTGAAGAGCACGAGCGAGGCGCCCGTCGTCGCGAGCGCGTCGACCAGGTGCTCGTAGCCGTCGATCAGCACGCGCATGTCGGTGCCGAGGTCGAGGATGTCGTTGCCGCCGGCGTAGAGCGTCACCAGGGTCGGCCGCAGCTCCAGCGCGGGCGTCAGCTGCTCGGCGGTGATCTGCGCGAGCCGCTTGCTGCGGATGGCGAGGTTCGCGTACTCCCAGCCGGGCTCGGCGCGGGCGAGGCGGTCGGCGACGCGGTCGGCCCAGCCGCGGACGCCGTTGGGCAGGAGCCGGTGCGGGTCGCCGACGCCCTCGGTGAAGGAGTCGCCGATCGCGACGTAGCGGCGCCGGCCGCCCTCCGCCGCGCGCTCGTCCGTCCCCGACTGCTCCGCCATCCCCGAAGGGTCCCGCCTGGGGGAGGCCGGGGGGTGACCGCGCGGTGGCGGGGAGGTGTCGGGGTGCTCCGAGCCGACTGCGAGGGACGCGCGGCTAGGGTGTTGCGGTGACCGAGAGCAGACCCGAGGACGACCGGGACGACGACGCGCTCAGCTGGGCGGGCGAGGGCGGCGACCCGACGCTGGTCGCGGGCCACGGGCCTGTGGGGCGGAAGGCGCCGCGGGCGGTCCGCTCGGCTCCCCGGGAGCGCGAGGCACGGGACGGCGACGTCGACGAGCTGCCGGACGAGCTGCGCGAGGACGACGAGGACGGGCTCGAGGACGACGAGCCGGACGACGAGCGCGACGCCGCCGACGCGGCGGCAGCCTCCTCCGTGCTGCTGGTCGCGATGGGCGTCGCCGCAGGCCTCTACCTCCTCTGGACGATCGGCTGGATGATCACCGCGACCCGCCAGAACGCCACGATCGCCGCGACCTTCGCGGGCGACCCGCTCGGCGGCGGGCTCTACGGGCTCGGTCTCTGGCTCGCGGTCGCCGGACCGGCCGCCTGGTTCGCCGCGGTGCTGCTGGGCACGCGGAGCGCCCGCACGAGGACCCGCGTGCTCTGGCTGATCGCCGGGCTGATCCTGCTGGCCCCCCTGCCGTTCCTGAAGGGCGCGTGATGAGCGACTCCACCGCGGCCGACTCCACCGCGACCGACTCCACCGCGACCGACTCCACTTCGGCCGACAGCTCGGCGAAGGCGACCCTCGGCGGCGGCGCGCGCCGCAGCGACCCGCGCCGGCGCCTCCTCCTCTCGGTGCTGATCGCCGCGGTCTTCGCGCTCCTCTTCGCCTGGGACGTCTGGGAGGGGATCGGCAACCTCGTCGGGCTGCGCACCTACGCCGCGACGCTCGGCACCGACCTCAACGGCACGGGCTGGATCGTGCTGCTGCTCGGGCTGCTGCTGCCGGTGGTCTGCTTCGTGCTGGCGCTGGTGCTCGGTCGCCGCCGCGGGCTCCTCGCCCGGACGGGCCTGCTGTTCGCGGGGCTCTGCCTCTCGGCCGCCCTCTCGCTCGACGTGCAGCTGATCCTCGGATTCGAGAGCCTGGTCTCGCTCTAGGCGGTCGTGGCGCCCGCCGTCGAGAGCGGGCGTCACACGGCCGGGGGCGGCTGCGGCCCTCCGCTACAGTGGCGGGGGCTCCACCGCGCCCCGTGCTCGGTGCCCGCTCCGTCCCCTCCCCGAAGGAAGCGCCTCTCGTGACTAAGCCGGTCGTCCTGATCGCCGAAGAACTCTCGCCCGCCACCGTGGACGCCCTCGGTCCCGACTTCGAGATCCGCTCCGTGGACGGCACAGACCGCCCCGCGCTGCTGGAGGCGCTCGGCTCGGCCGACGCGATCCTGGTCCGCTCCGCGACGCAGGTCGACGCGGAGGCGATCGCCGCGGCCCCCTCGCTGAAGGTCGTCGCGCGCGCGGGCGTGGGACTCGACAACGTCGACATCACGGCCGCGACCGCCGCCGGCGTCATGGTGGTGAACGCGCCGACCTCGAACATCATCTCGGCCGCCGAGCTCACCGTCGGCCACATCCTGAGCCTCGCCCGCCACATCCCGGCCGCGCACAGCGCGCTCGCGCAGGGCCTCTGGAAGCGCTCGAAGTACACGGGCGTCGAGCTCTACGAGAAGACGGTCGGCATCATCGGGCTCGGCCGCATCGGCGCGCTGATCACCGCGCGCCTGCAGGCCTTCGGCGTGAACGTCGTCGCCTACGACCCCTACGTCACCAGCTCCCGCGCGCAGCAGCTCGGCGTCACGCTCCTGCCGCTCGAGGAGCTCCTCGCGCAGAGCGACTTCATCACCATCCACATGCCGAAGACGCCGGAGACCACCGGGATGATCTCGGACGCGCAGCTCGCGCTGATGAAGCCGACCGCGTTCCTCGTGAACGTCGCCCGCGGCGGGCTGATCGACGAGGACGCGCTGCACCGCGCGCTCGTCGCGAAGACCATCGCCGGCGCCGGGCTCGACGTGTTCGTCAAGGAGCCGCCGACCGACTCGCCGCTGCTCGCCCTCGAGAACGTGGTCGTCACTCCGCACCTCGGGGCGTCGACCGACGAGGCGCAGGAGAAGGCCGGCGTCTCGGTCGCGAAGTCGGTGCGCCTCGCGCTCTCGGGCGAGCTCGTGCCGGACGCGGTGAACGTCGCGGGCGGCGTCATCGACCCGTACGTCCGCCCCGGCATCCCGCTGGTGGAGAAGCTGGGCCAGGTCTTCTCGGGTCTCGCCGCCTCGCCGGTGACCTCGATCGACGTCGAGGTGCGCGGCGAGCTGGCCGGCTTCGACGTCAAGGTCCTCAAGCTCGCGGCGCTCAAGGGCGTCTTCAGCAACGTGGTGTCGGAGACGGTGTCCTACGTCAACGCGCCGGTGCTGGCGGAGCAGCGCGGCATCGAGGTGCGCCTGATCACCGACGCGGTCTCGGACGAGTACCGCAACGTGATCACGCTCCGCGGCGCTCTCTCGGACGGCTCGCAGATCTCGGTCTCGGGCACGCTGACCGGCACCAAGCAGGTCGAGAAGCTCGTCGCGATCAACGGCTACGACGTCGAGGTGCCGCTCGCGAAGCACCACGTGGTGATGAGCTACGTCGACCGGCCCGGCATCGTCGCGGTCTACGGGCGCGAGTTCGGCGAGGCCTCGGTCAACATCGCGGGCATGCAGATTGCGCGCACCGAGGCGGGCGGCAAGGCGCTCTCGGTGATCACGATCGACTCGCCGGCGCCGGACGGACTGCTGGAGAAGGTCCGCGTCGCGATCGACGCCGATCTGATGCAGGAGATCGACATCACGGAGTAGGACTCCGCCCGCCACGACGAGAGAGGACGGCGCCGTGCAGCGCAGTTCCGTGCAGCGCAGGTTCGCCCAGGTCGACGTGTTCGGCGCGGAGCCGTTCCTCGGCAATCCGGTCGCGGTGGTCGTCGACGGCGACGGCGTGGCCGACGCGGACATGGCCGCGTTCGCGCGGTGGACGAACCTGTCGGAGACGACGTTCCTGCTGCCGCCGACGACGCCGGAGGCCGACTACCGGCTGCGGATCTTCACGCCGGGGCGCGAGCTGCCCTTCGCCGGTCACCCGACGCTCGGCAGCGCGCACGCGTGGCTCGCGGCCGGGGGAGTGCCGCGCGACGCCGGAGTGCTGGTGCAGGAGTGCGCGGCCGGGCTCGTGCGGCTGCGGGTGTCGGACGGGGCGATCGCGTTCGCGGCGCCGCCGCGGCAGCGCACCGGGCCGGTGGACGAGCCGACGCTGGCGCGCGGGGCCGCCGCTCTGGGGCTCGCGCGCGAGGAGATCCTCGGGCACGAGTGGGCCGACAACGGTCCGGGCTGGCTGGCGCTGCGGCTGGAGTCGGCGGAGCGGGTGCTCGCGATCCGGCCGGACTCGGCGCGGCTCGGCGGGCTCGCCGTGGGCGTCGTCGGGCCGCATCCGGCGGGGGCGGAGTGCGCCTTCGAGGTGCGCGCGTTCATCCCGGACGCGGGGGTGCCGGAGGATCCGGTGACGGGGAGCCTGAACGCGGGGATCGCGCAGTGGCTGATCGGGGCCGGGCTGGCGCCCGAGCGGTACGTCGCGGCGCAGGGGACCGCGATGGGGCGAGCGGGGCGCGTGCTCGTGGAGCGCGTCGGCGACGACGTGTGGATCGGCGGAGCGACGGCGACGCTGATCGAGGGGACCGTGCGGCTGTAGGCGGCGGGTCTCGAGACGCCGGCCGGCGGCCGGCTGCTCGACCAGCATGCTCCGCGTCCTGCGGACGGCTGGTCGATCAGCAGAGAGGGCGGGCGGGCGCGACCGCGGCTGCTCCTTCGGCGGCTGGTCCTGCGGGGTCAGCTCGGGAGGAGGCGGGCGATGACCGCGAGGACGTCGGCGGCCTCGCCGCGGGGGCTGTCGCCGGTGGGGAGCAGGGCGGAGTTGTAGTAGAGGCCGTCGCTCATCAGGACGATGGCGCGGGCGACCAGGGGGTCGCCGACGGCCTCGGCGACGACGGCGTACCAGCTGTCGTGGATGCGGGCGAGGCCGGCGCTGGCACGCTCGTCGTGGCCCTGGGCGACGCGCGAGACGGCGAGGATCGTGCGGTCGAAGGGGGTGTCCGCGGCGAACGACGTGCGGATCAGGTACGGGACGACGCCCTCGTCGGACGTGCGGATGCGGTCGATGTCCTCGGCGAGCCGGTCGTCCAGGCGCCCGACGAGTCCGTCGACGAGGGCGTCCTTCGAGGGGAAGTGGTAGAGCAGACCGCCCTTGGACACGCCGGCGGCCTTCGCCACGGCGTCGAGGGTGGCCGCGCGCTCGCCCTGGTCGATCAGCAGGGCCTCGAACGCGTCGAGGACGCGGTCGCGGGCGGGGGCGGCGGGCATGGGCTCCATCCTAGGGACGGATCCCGGTTCAGCCCCTGACTACTGTACCGGCTGGACGGTATACTCGGTCGCGATCACCCCGTTCGAGAGAGAGCACCACTGTGTCCGCCCGCACTGCACCCGTCGCCACCGTCACCACCACCGGCTCCGCCGTCACCGGAGCCGCGGTCGAGCCCGACGGTCCCCGCGTCGGCCGCCGCGCCTGGTTCGCGCTGGCCGTGCTGATGCTGCCGGTGCTGCTCGTCTCGGTCGACAACACCGTCCTCAACTTCGCGCTGCCGCTGATCGCCGAGGACCTCGGGCCCTCCGGCACCGAGCTGCTCTGGATCGTCGACGCCTACCCGCTCGTGCTCGCCGGACTGCTGGTCGCGATGGGCAGCCTCGGCGACCGGGTCGGCCGGCGCCGGCTCCTGCTGATCGGCGCGGTCGGCTTCGCGGTCGTCTCCGTCGCCGCGGCGTTCGCCCCGACGGCCGGCGCGCTGATCGCCGCCCGCGCGGCGCTCGGTCTCTTCGGCGCGACGCTGATGCCCTCGACCCTCTCCCTCCTGCGCAGCCTCTTCCCGAACCGCGATCAGCGCCGGATGGCGATCGCGATCTGGGCGACCGGCTTCGCGGTCGGCTCGGCGGTCGGCCCGCTGGTCGGCGGCGTGCTGCTGGAGAACTTCCCCTGGGGCTCGGTGTTCCTGCTCGCCGTGCCGGTGCTGCTGCCGCTGGTGGTGCTCGCGCCGATCCTGGTGCCGGAGTCGCGCGACCCGCGGCCCGGGCCCGTCGACGTGGTCAGCATCGTGCTCTCGCTCGCGACGATGGCCCCGATCGTCTACGCGATCAAGTCGGCCGCCGAGCACGGGATCGACGCGGTCGCGGTGCTCTCGCTCGTGGTCGGCGTCGTCAGCGGCGTACTCTTCGTGCGCCGGCAGCAGCGCCGCGAGGTGCCGATGCTCGACCTCTCGCTCTTCCGCCGCGGCTCGTTCAGCGCGGCCATCCTGGTCAACCTGCTCAGCGTCGTCGCGCTGGTGGGCGGGCTGTTCTTCGTCTCGCAGCACCTCCAGCTCGTGGTCGGCCTCTCGCCGCTCGAGGCGGGGCTCGTGCTGGTGCCGGGACTCGTGGTGATGATCGGCGCGGGACTCGGCGTGGTGCCGATCGCCCGGCGGATCTCGCCGCGGATCGTCGTGCCGGCCGGACTCGTGATCTCGGCGGTGGGCTACGCGCTGCTCGCGATCGGCAGCGCGGCGCCCGGCGGCGCCTCCGCGCTGACCGTCGCCGTCTCGTTCGCCTTCCTGGGCCTCGGGATCGGAGCGGCCGAGACGGTCTCGAACGAGCTGGTGCTCGCGAACGCGCCCGCTGATAAGGCCGGGTCCGCTTCGGCGGTGTCGGAGACGGCGTACGAGCTGGGCGCGGTGCTCGGCACGGCGACGCTCGGCACGGTGCTGACGGCGGCCTACCGCAGTGGTGTGGTGCTGCCCGAGGGCCTCGACGCCGGTCAGGCGCAGCGCGCGGGGGAGACACTGGGCGGTGCCGTCGCGGTCGCGGGCGAGATCCCGGCGGAGTCGGCGTCGAGCCTGCTGGCGTCGGCCGGGGCCGCGTTCGACGCGGGCGTCGGCTGGTCGGCCTGGATCGGCGTCGGACTGGTGCTGCTCGCCGGCGTCGTGGCGGCCTGGCGGCTGCGCCGCAGCTGACGCGGCGCGACCGGCGGGAGGAGCGGCCCGAGAGTACGCTGGGCTGGTCTCCTGCCCCGCACGCTCGAGTGCTCCGCACGCCCAGTGCTCTGGACGCGCAGCACCCCGGCCCGTGCCCCCCGCACGTCTGAGGACCGCCATGACCCGCACCGTGAAGCTCGCCGTCATCCCCGGAGACGGGATCGGACCGGAGGTGATCGCCGAGGCCGTGAAGGTCCTCGACGCCGTCATCGCCGACTCCGACCTGGTGATCGAGAGGACGCCGTTCTCGCTCGGTGCCGGCCGGTTCCTCGAGACCGGCGACGTCCTCACCGACGAGGACCTCGCCTCGATCAGCGCGCACGACGCGATCCTGCTCGGCGCGGTCGGCGGCGTGCCCGGCGACCCGCGCCTCAAGGACGCGAACATCGAGCGCGGGCTGCTGCTGCGCCTGCGCTTCGCGCTCGACCACTACGTCAACCTCCGGCCGACCCGCCTCTACGCGGGCGTGCCGTCGCCGCTGTCGGCACCCGGCGAGGTCGACTTCGTCGTCGTGCGCGAGGGCACCGAGGGGCCGTACGTCGGCAACGGCGGCTCGATCCGCCAGGGGACGCCGCACGAGATCGCGAACGAGGTCTCGGTGAACACGGCCTACGGCGTCGAGCGCGTCGTCCGGCACGCCTTCGAGCTGGCCCGCGCGCGCCGCTCGAAGCTCACGCTGGTGCACAAGACCAACGTGCTCGTCTTCTCCGGCTCGCTCTGGAAGCGGCTCGTGGACGAGATCGGGGCCACCTACGAGGACGTGGCCGTCGACTACCTCCACGTGGACGCGGCGACGATCTTCCTGGTGACCGATCCTGCTAGGTTCGACGTCATCGTCACCGACAACCTGTTCGGCGACATCCTGACCGATCTGGCCGGCGCGATCAGCGGCGGCATCGGACTCGCGGCCTCGGGCAACATCAACCCCGACGGCGCGTTCCCCAGCATGTTCGAGCCGGTCCACGGATCCGCGCCCGACATCGCCGGGAAGCAGCTCGCCGATCCGACCGCCGCGATCCTGTCGGTGGCGCTGCTGCTCGACCACCTGGGTCGCGGTGACGAGGCCGCCCGCGTGACGGCGGCCGTGACCGCCGACATCGAGTCGCGCGACGGCACCCCGCGCTCCACGGCCGCGATCGGCGACTCCGTCGTCGCCCGGCTCCGCTGACCCGCTCCCTCCGGGCCCCCGCTCCCCACCGGCCCCCACGCCACTCCAGGAAGAACCCCTCATGACCGACACCCTCCCCGCGCAGGACCTCGCCTTCGAGGTGACCGCCAACCCCGCGCCGCGCTCCGCCGAGGAGCGCGCCCGCATCCTCGCGAACCCCGGCTTCGGGGTCCACTTCACCGACCACATGGTCGACATCCGCTGGTCGCGCGCCGACGGCTGGAACCACCCGCGCGTCGAGCCCTACGGCCCGATCCAGCTCGACCCCGCCGCGGCGGTCCTGCACTACGCGCAGGAGATCTTCGAGGGGATGAAGGCCTACCGCCACACGGACGGCTCGATCTGGACCTTCCGCCCCGAGGCGAACGCCGGTCGGCTGCAGCGCTCCGCCCGCCGCCTCGCGCTGCCCGAGCTGCCGACCGAGCTGTTCGTCGAGTCGCTGCGTCAGCTGATCGCGGCGGACGGCGCCTGGGTGCCGTCCGAGCCGGAGACCAGCCTGTACCTGCGGCCGTTCATGTTCGCGAAGGAGGCGTTCCTCGGGGTGCGCGCGGCCGAGGAGGTCGGCTACTACGTGATCGCGAGCCCGGCCGGCGCCTACTTCTCCGGCGGCGTCGCCCCGGTGTCGATCTGGCTGTCGACGTCCTTCGCCCGCGCGGGCAAGGGCGGCACGGGAGCGGCGAAGACCGGCGGCAACTACGCCTCGTCGCTGCTGCCGCAGCAGGAGGCGTACCAGCACGGCTGCGCGCAGGTGCTCTTCCTCGACTCGCAGGAGTCGCGCTGGATCGAGGAGCTCGGCGGAATGAACGTCGTGCTCGTGAAGAAGGACGGCACGCTCGTCACGCCGGAGTCGGACTCGATCCTCGAGGGGATCACCCGCGACAGCGTGCTGCAGCTGGCCGAGGACCGCGGCCACCGCGTCGAGCGCCGCCAGGTGTCGATCGACGAGTGGCGCGACGGGGTCGAGTCCGGCGACGTGGTGGAGGTGTTCGCCTGCGGAACCGCGGCGGTCATCACGCCGATCGCCGAGCTCAAAGGCGACGGCTTCTCGGTGGGCCACGAGGGCGCGCCGGCCGGCGCGCTGACGATGTCGCTGCGCGAGGAGCTGACCGACATCCAGTACGGACGTCGCGAGGACACGCACGGCTGGATGACGAGGTTGGACGCATGAAGATCGCACGATTCGCCACGCAGCGCTCCGGGGACAACGGGGGCGCGATCCACTTCGGGATCCTGGACGAGGACGACCTGGTCGTGCTCGCCGGCGACCCGATGTTCGCGGGCTTCGAGACCACGGGGGAGCGGATCCCGCTCGCCGAGGCGAAGCTGCTCGCGCCGGTGATCCCGCGCTCGAAGGTGATCGGGATCGGCAAGAACTACTCCGACCACGCGGCCGAGATGGGCGGCGACGCCCCGGCCGAGCCGCTGATGTTCCTGAAGCCGAACACCTCGGTGATCGGGCCGGACGAGCCGATCGTGCTGCCCGAGGACAGCCAGCAGGTGGAGTTCGAGGGCGAGCTCGCGGTCGTGATCGGGGCGATCGCGCGGAACGTCCGGGCGGAGGACTACGAGGACGTCGTCTTCGGCTACACGATCGCGAACGACGTCACGGCGCGCGACCTGCAGAAGTCGGACGGGCAGTGGGCGCGGGCCAAGGGCTACGACACGTTCTGCCCGATCGGGCCGGTCATCGAGACCGAGTTCGTCTGGAACGAGAGCGCGCTCGAGACGCGGGTGAACGGGCGGCGGCTGCAGTCCGGCAACACCGGCGACATGATCCACGGGGTGCCCGAGATCATCGCCTACGTCTCGCGGGTGTTCACGCTGCTGCCGGGTGACATCATCCTGACCGGGACGCCCGCCGGCGTCGGGCCGATCGCCAACGGCGACACGGTCGCGATCGACATCGAGGGCATCGGCACGCTCTTCAGCCCGGTGGTGTCCCGGGCCTGACGCTCGTCGCGAGATGCCACTTGTGCACGCTTCTCACGGCGTGTCGCGTGCACAAGTGGCATCTCGCGGGGGTCGGGTCAGTCGTCGGTGACGGGGCCGTCGGTGTCGTCCGGGAGGTCGGCGTCGCCGGAGACGGTGTCGCCTCCGCTGTCGCCCTCGGTGACGGTGTCGGAGACGCCGCGGTCGATCGCGGTGCCGCCGGGAGCAGCGCCGGCGGCGCTCGCGTCGCTCGCGTCCTCGCCGGGGAGCACGGTCTGGGCGCCGCCGGTGTTCGGGGTCAGGTCGGACTCCTGCTCGGGCAGGTCCTCGTTCACGTTCTCGGGCACGGGGGCTCCTCTCGTCGGAGTGTCCATCGGAGCACGTGGGGTGATGCGGGCGGCAGGGTCTTGACACGTTCCGGCGGTGGGTGGGTCTCGAGACGCGCCTGCGGCGCTGCTCGACCAGCACGTCCGGGCCACCGGTGCTCGATCAGCAGGGGCCGGGGCGATGGCTTCACCGTGCTCCCCGGAGCTGTCAAGCGGAGACGCTCGGCGGGGGCGGAGACGTAGCGTCGAAGCATGAGCTCGCCCCGCACGACCCGCAGCACCGGCACCGCCGCCACGACGAAGACCGCCGCCGAGAAGACCGCGACCGCGAAGAAGACGACCGCGAAGAAGACGACCGCGAAGAAGACGACCGCGAAGGCCGCTGCCGCGACGACGACGACCGCCGGGCGCGCCCGCACCACGCGCAGCACCGTGGACCGCATCGCCCGCGAGGACTTCGGCTGGACGTCGCTGCTGCCGGGGCAGCGCGAAGCCATCGAGTCGGCCGCGGCGGGCCGCGACACGCTGCTCGTCCTCGCCACCGGCGGCGGCAAGTCCGCCGTCTACCAGATCGCCGGCGCCGACCGCGGGGGCGTCGTGCTCGTCGTCTCGCCGCTCGTCGCGCTGCAGGCCGACCAGCTCGCCTCGATCGAGGCCGCGCCGGCCGCGCCGCCCGCCGTCGCCATCAACTCCGCGCAGGGCGCCGCCGCCGTCGCGCGGGCCTGGGAGCGCATCGACGAGGGCGGACCGCTCTACGTGCTGCTCGCTCCGGAGCAGCTGGCGAAGGCGGAGAACGTCGCCCGGCTCGCTGCGGCCGGCGTCTCGCTCCTGGTCGTCGACGAGGCGCACTGCGTCTCCTCCTGGGGGCACGACTTCCGCCCGGACTACCTGCGCCTCAAGGACGTCCGCGGCGCGCTGGGCGACCCGCCCGTGCTCGCGATGACCGCGACCGCCTCCCGGCCGGTGCGCGAGGAGATCATCGAGCGCCTCGGCATGACCGACCCCGAGGTGCAGGTGCACGGCGTCGACCGCCCGGAGATCCGCCTCGTGGTGCACCGTCACGAGAGCGAGAACGAGAAGCGCGCGGCCGTCGCCGAGGAGGCCCGCAGCTGGACCGCCCCGGGGCTGGTCTACGTGGCCACCCGCAAGGAGACCGAGACGTACGCGGCGGAGATCGCCGCCGAGGGCCGCTCCGTCGCGGCGTACCACGCGGGGCTCAAGACGAGCGAGCGGCGCGAGGTGCATCGGCGCTGGCGCGACGGCGAGCTGGACGTCGTGGTCGCCACCTCCGCCTTCGGCATGGGGATCGACCGCGGCGACGTGCGCTTCGTTCTGCACGCCACGACGTCCGAGTCGCTCGACGCGTACTACCAGGAGATCGGGCGCGCCGGCCGCGACAGCGAGCCGGCCACGGCCGCGCTGCACTACCGGCTCGAGGACCTCGGGCTGCGGCGCTTCTTCGCCAAGCGTCGGGTCGAGCCGGCCGCGCTGCGCGTGGTGTGGGCGGCCGTGTCCGACAAGCCGGGCGTGCAGGTCGACGAGCTGGCGGAGGCGCTGGGCAAGTCGCCGCGCACCGTCGCGCGGCTGGTCAACGACCTGGCCGAGGCGGACCTGCTCGAGACCGAGGGCGGCCTGCGGGCCGTGAGCGACGCCAGCGGGGACGACGCGGTCCGCGCGGTGAAGGAGGAGCTCTCCTCCCGCGAGCGCATCGCGGAGTCGCGGCTGTCGATGATGCGGGCCTACGCGGAGACCTCGCAGTGCCGGCGGCGCGTGCTGCTGGACTACTTCGGCGTCGAGGGTCCGGAGTGGTGCGGCAACTGCGACGGCTGCGAGCGGCACGAGGCGCGTCAGGAGGCGGCCGACGAGGCGGCGTCCGGGGCTCGATCCGACGCCCCGCTGAGCGTCGACGAGGCGGTGGAGCACCGCGAATGGGGTGCCGGCACCGTGATGAGCGTCGAGGACGACCGCGCGACGATCTTCTTCGAGTCCGAGGGGTACAAGGTGCTGTCGTTCGCGGCGCTGGAGTCCGGCGTGCTGAGGGAGCGGGAGCCGGTCTCGGCGTAGCCGCCGGCGGGCCGGGGTCTCGATACGCCGTCCTGCGGACGGCTGCTCGACCAGCATGAAGAGTCATGGTCGCTACCCGGCCCACTGCAGGTGAGTGCTCGGCCGGCATGCGTGGGCGAAGTCTTCCCTGACGGGGGCGATTCGCCCCGCAGGCGGCCTTCATGCTGATCGAGTAGCCCGCGCAGCGGGCGTATCGAGATCCACCGGCGTCAAGAGAACGGTGTGCAGACCGTCCTGCTGAGGACGGCGGGTCTCGATGCGCCCCTCCGGGGCTGCTCGACCAGCATGAAGGGCGGCCGCACCGCAGGTGCGACCTTCACCGCGGGTGAAGTCCATTCAGGGCGCGGAGCGCGAGATGCCACTTGTGGGCGGGCGACACGGCGTGTCGTGCTCACAAGTGGCATCTCGCGGAGGGGTCAGACGTTCGAGACGGCGGAGCTCACGTCGGTGGGCTTGTCGTAGTCGCCCTCGGGGATGGCGCGCAGGGCGTCGAGGACGTCGCTGTCGGCGCCCTCCTTCTCGGCGGTCGCGACGATCGTGTCCTTCGAGGCCGGGTAGTCGATCCCGGCGAGGTACTTCTGGACCTGGATCGGGTTGGGTGCATCCATCGTGCTGTCCTTTCGTCGTTCGGTCAGTGCTGGTGCTCTTCGGTGAAGAGCCGGTCGAAGGCGTCCACGCGCCGGTCGGTGACCGTCGTGGGCGTCTCGAGGTGCACGGCACCGCTGGGGACGAGCCCCGCGCCGCCGAAGCGCTCCATGACGCGCCACTGCGCGGCGACGTCCTCGCCGCTGTGCTCCGGGGGCAGCTGCTCCCAGAAGTCGAAGCCGCCGCAGGCGACGAGCGCCTCGCGACGGTAGAGCACGCACGCCCCGAGCCAGGCGACGCGGTAGGCGCGCCAGGCGCCCTCCGGGACGTCGAGGCGGGCGGCGACGTGGGTGAGGTTCGCGGCGTTGTGCAGCGGCCAGCGCTCGAACTCCGGCGTCCCGCGCCGGATCCGCTCGGGCTGCACCCGGTCGTCCCAGGGCTCGAACGCGGTCTGCTCGTGCGGCCGCTCGTCGCCCAGGTAGGACAGCCCTTGCACCGCCGAGCCGACGAAGCCGCAGTCCAGGCGCCCGAGCGCCTCGTGCAGCCGCGCCAGGGTGCCCGGCTCGAGCCAGACGTCGTCGTCGAGGTAGAGCACCGCCGGCGCCGTCGCGAGCGAGAGCAGGTAGTGCCGCTGCTCCGCGAGGCCGCGCCGGGGGAGGTGCCGGCGGACGAGCGGGGCGCGGCCCTGCGCGGCGAGGATCCGCAGCATCGAGACGACGGTCGGATCGGTCTCGGTCACCGCGGTGTCGGACTGGTCGCTGACGACCACGCGGAACGGCGGATCGTCCTGCGCCGCGAGGCCCGCGAGGGTCGCCGCCAGCTCCGCCGAGCGGCCGACCGTCGGGATCAGGACGTCGACGGCCGGGGTCTCCGGAGGCAGGTCGCGGCCCCAGAGCCCCGACCAGCGCCGGCTGCTCACGGCGCCGACGACGATCGGATGCGCTGCACCATCTCGGTCGTCGAGTGCTCGGAGACGTAGCCCACGGTGGTGACGGTGCCGCCGTAGGAGCGGACGACCACCGCCTCCGCGAGCATGTCGGGGGCGTAGTCGCCGCCCTTCACGTAGACGTCGGGCTGCACGCGCTCGAGCAGCGGGATCGGGGTGTCGCCGCTGAAGAGCGTGACGTAGTCGACGCAGCCCAGCTCGGCGATGACGCCGGCGCGGTCGCCCTCGGGGTTGATCGGGCGGCCCTCGCCTTTCAGCCGGCGGACGGAGTCGTCGTCGTTGACGGCGACGACCAGCACATCGCCGAGCTCGCGCGCCTGGCGGAGGTACGCGGTGTGGCCGCGGTGCAGCACGTCGAAGCAGCCGTTGGTGAAGACGATGCGGCGGCCGCGGCGGGCCTCCTCGGCGAGCACCTCGACCAGTCCGTCCTCGCCGAGCACGACGGCGCCGGGGGCGGCGAGCGAGGCGAGCAGGTCGTCCGCGGTGCAGACGGAGGTGCCCGGGCGCTGGACGACGACGTCGGCGGCGGCCTGCGCGAGGTCGACGGCGGTCGCGAGCGAGCGGCCGGCGGCGAGCGCGAGGGTCGCGGTGGCCGCGAAGGTGTCGCCGGCGCCCGAGGCCTGCTTCTCCTCCGCGGGCTGCGCGAAGGTGCGGGAGACGGTGCCGTCGGCGTCGAGCGCGGTCGAGCCGTCGCGGTCGAGGGTGACCACGACGTGGCGGGCGCCGGAGCGCTCGCGGAGCCTCTCGGCCGCGGCGCGGACGGCGGCGGCGCGCTCGCTGCCGCGGCCGAGCGGGGTGCCGAGGAGGCGCTCCGCCTCCTTCGCGTTCGGGGTGACCAGGTCCGGGGCCGCGAAGGCCCAGTCGGCGAGCTCGTGCGCGTCGATCACGAGGAGGCCGGGGCGCTGCACGGCGAGCACCCGCTCGACGGCCTCGCGGAGGATCCCGGAGCCGTAGTCGCAGACGAGCACGGCGTCGGCGCCGTCGGCCGCGCGGACGGCGGCCTCGGCGAGCTCGGCCAGCTCGGGGTCGGACGGGCGGTGCGGACCGGAGTCGACGCGCAGCATCACGCTGTCGCCGCCGACGACCCGGGTCTTGATGGTGGTGGCGGCGTCGCTGCGGACGATCGCGCCGGTGTCCAGGCCCGCGCGCTCGAGCGCGGCGAGGAGGCGGTCGCCCTCGGGGTCGCGGCCCGCGACTCCGACCGTGCGGACCACGGCGCCCAGCGCACAGAGGTTCGCCGCGGTGTTGGCCGCGCCGCCGGCGACGTCGACGACGTCCTCGAGGCGCAGCACCGGAGCGGGGGCCTCACGGGTCACCCGCTCCGCCTCGCCCAGCCACCAGGAGTCGAGGATGAGGTCGCCGACGACCGCGACGACCGGCGGCCGCTCGCGCACGTGCGCGACCAGCGCGCTCGCCCGCTGGAGCGCGGAGCCCTCGAGGCTCATCGCGCGCCGCCGGGCAGGACGGGGAGGCCGAAGTGCACGACGGTGGTCGTGGTCATCTCGTCGAGCAGCTCCGGGCCGTAGCCGAAGCCCGAGCCGCTGGTCCCGCGCGGCTGGGCGCTGCCGCCGGGGGCGCCGCCGAAGACGCCGTTGATCTTGACGGTGCCGACCGGGAGGGTCGCCGCGGCGCGGTGCGCGTGCTCCATGTCGGCGGTCAGCACCGTGGCGGCGAGGCCGTACGGGCCGGCGGCGGCGCGGGTGAGCGCCTCGTCGAAGTCGTCGACGACGAGGACGGGGGCGACGGGGCCGAAGGTCTCCTCCGTCATCACCAGCATCTCGTCGGTGCAGTCGGCGAGGACGGTGGCGGGGTAGAAGGTGCCGTCGCCGGGCTCGCCGCCGGTGAGGACGCGGGCGCCGTCGCGGACGGCGGAGGTGACGTGCTCGTGCACGGCGTCGCGCATCCGGGCGTCGACCAGGCGGGGGAGCGGGCCGTCGCGCCAGCGCTCGGCCTCGACGACCAGCGCGGCGGTGAAGGCCTCGGCGATGTCGCGGTGCACGTAGATCCGCTCGACGGAGGTGCAGATCTGGCCCGCGTTGGCGAAGGCGCCCAGGGCGGCCTGCTCGGCGGCCCAGACCGGGTCGACGTCGCGGTCGACGACGAGCGCGTCGTTGCCCCCGTTCTCGAGGATGGTGTGCGCGCCGGTGACGGCGGCGATCCGGGCCAGGGCGCGGCCGGTGGCGGTCGAGCCGACGTGCGCGAGGACGTCGACGCCGTCGGTGCGGGCCAGGGCGTCGCCCACGGCGCCGTCGCCCTCGACGAGGGTCAGCACGCCCTCGGGCAGGGCGTCGGCGAGCAGGCGGGTGAAGAGGGCGCCCGTGCCGGGGCTGCGCTCGCTGGGCTTGTGCACGACGACGTCGCCGGAGACGATCGCGGCGCCGAGCATGCCGGCGGCCACGGCGACCGGGTCGTTCCAGGGGGTGAGCGCGAGGACGACGCCGCGCGGGTGCGGCAGGGCGAGGTCGACGTTGAGAGCACCGCCGCGCAGGCTCTTCCCGCGGTGCAGGGGGCCGAGCTCGGCGTACTGCAGCAGGGTGTCGACGCCGGCGCGGACGCCGCCGAGGGCGTCGCCGGCGGGCTTGCCGGTCTCCTCGGTGTTGAGATCGGCGAGCTCCTGCTCGCGGGCGGCCACGCGGTGGGCGGCGGCGCGCAGCAGGGCGCCGCGCTCGGCGGGCGCGGTGGCGGCCCAGGCGGGGAAGGCGGCGCGGGCGCGGGAGACCGCGCCGGCGGCGAGGTCGGCGGTGGTGCCGGTCGTGCCGGCGGCGGGGGTCGCGGTGTCGATGGTCACGGTCACCTCTCGGTCGGAGGCGTCCGCAGGGGTCGCGGACGCGCGTGCAGACCTCCGGTACCCGTGCCGGGGCGGCTCAAACGGAACGCTCCGCACAACATCAGATGAGGGCGGATCCCTGCTGATCGAGTAGCCCGTGAAGCGGGCGTATCGAGATCCACCGCCGTCAGAACGGGAGTCTGCAGATCCGCCCTGCTGGTGACGGTGGGTCTCGATACGCCCCTGCGGGGCTACTCGACCAGCATCAGGCGGCGCCGAGGCGGGTGACGGCGGAGGTGATCGCCGGGGTGGTCTCGCCGTCGGGCCAGCGGAGGGTCACGCCCTCGCCGGGGACGACGCGGCCGATGGCGGCGGTCGTCGTGTGCGGCGTTCCCATGCGGGAGGCGCCGGTGCGGTCGGCGGTGAGCATCGCGAAGCCGGGGAAGCAGGAGAGCCAGTCGGCGAGGCCCGCGGCGGCCGGGCGGGGGATCGCGGCGACCTCGATGTCGGCGCCCGCGCCGGACGCCTCGGCGAGCATGCCGACGGTGCCGACGAGGCCCGCCATGCTGACGTCCTTCGCGCCGTCGGGCGCGCCGGCGCCGATGCTCCCCGCGAGGGCGCGGAGCACCTCCGGCGGGCGCTCCGAGGTCGAGTCCCACTGCAGGCCGGCGTAGCCCGGGCGCCAGCTGCCCGCGAGGTCCGCGGTGAGGCTCAGCTCGTGCCCGACCGGAGCGCTGCCCGGGACCGGCCGCGCGGTGCGGCCGAGGCCGGTGACGGAGAGTGCAGCCGGGACGCCGAGCTGGGTGTGCCCGCCGAGCAGCGGGACGCCCCAGGCCTCGGAGCCCGCGCGCAGGCCGCGGAGGATGCGCGCGGCGAAGGAGGCGTCGCGCGCGCCGACCGCGTCGAGCAGGCCGACCGGGTCCGCGCCCATCGCGGTGAGGTCGTTGACGTTGACGAGCACCGAGCACCAGCCCGCCCACTCCGGGTCGCGCTCGACCATCGAGGGGACGATCGCGTCGCAGACGGCGACGAGGTCGGAGCCGGGGACGGGCGCGCCGTCGTCGCCGCGGAAGCCCGGTCCGCCGAGCTGCCCGGCGAAGGCGTCGAGCAGCGGACCGAGCGCGGCCTTCGCACCGCGCGCGAGGCGGTCGAACCGGTCGATCGGCCAGCGCATCCGCACGTGGGGAGTCCCCGCGACCTCGACGGCGCCGAGCCGGTCCCAGCCGAGCCGGCGGAAGAGCACCTCGTTCTGCGTCTGCACCGTCGCCTCGAAGCGGAGCACGCCGCGCGCCTCGGCCTCGGCGCAGGCGGCCCGGACCAGAGCGGCCCCGATCCCGGCGCCGCCGCGGGCACTGCGGCGGACGACCAGCCGACTGCCGGTCCACCAGCCGAGGTCCTGCTCGAGCGCGGGCGCGATCCGCACGCCGCCGAGCACGCCGTCGGCCGAGCGGGCGACCAGCACGACGGTGCGCGGATCCTCGTCGAGCGCATCGCGGTCGTCGGCGTCGAAGAGGCCCTGCTCGCCGACGAAGACCTCGCGGCGCAGCGCGCGGTACGCGGACACCTCGGCCGGGTCCGCGACCACGACCACGAAGGCGTCGCGGGCGGCCGGCGCGACCGCCCGGACCCCTTCGAGGATCGAGAGCTCCATCAGGCGCCGGCGGTCTTCAGCACACCGCAGGCACCGCAGGCCGCGCAGCCCGCCTTCTGCCCGGAGGAGAGCATCCCGGCGGCGATCAGCAGCGCGGCGACCTGCTCGCTGACCTTCTCCAGCAGCGAGCCGGCCGGCGGCAGGACGTGGTCCACCTCCGTCGCCAGCGTGCCCTTGAGCGGCCGGAACGGCACCACGAACGGGTAGATCCCGCGCTCGATCAGCTCGCCGGCGCTGGCGACCAGCTCGTCCGGGTCCTCGCCCAGGCCGACGAGGAGGTACGTCGAGACCTGGTTGCGGCCGAAGATCCGCACCGCCTCGTCCCAGGCCTCCCAGTACTTCGCGGTCGAGACGCGCGCCTTGCCGGGGGTCCAGCGGCGGCGGATGTCGTCGTCCATCGACTCGATGTGGATGCCGATCGAGAGGGCGCCGGCGTCCTTCAGCTCCTGCAGGGCGGCGAGGTCCTCGGGCGGCTCGCACTGCACCTGGATCGGCAGGCCGGGGACGGCCTGCAGCACCGCGCGGACGCAGCGGGCCAGGTGCCGGGCGCCGCGGTCACGGCCCTTCGAGGTGCCGGTGGTCATCACCATCTGGCGGATGCCGTCCAGCCGGGCGGCGGCCTCGGCGACCTCGGCGAGCTGCGCGGGGGTCTTCACGGCGATGGTGGAGTCGTTGGCGAGCGAGGCCTCGATCGCGCAGAAGCGGCAGCGCTCGGCCTCGTCGTAGCGCATGCAGGTCTGCACGACGGTGGTGGCCAGGATGTTCCGGCCGTGCAGGCGGGCGATCTTCTCGTAGGAGACGCCGTCGGCGGTGCTGAGGTCGTAGAAGCGCGGGCGCTTCACCGGCGCGACGTCGAGGCCGATGTCGGCGCCGTCGAGGAGGAGCCGGCCGTTGGTGACGGCGTAGGGGCTCTTCGGGTTCACGGGGATGGCGGCGCCGAGGCCGCCGAGCATCACGTGCCCGTCGTCGCTCGGGCCGGCGCCGGCCTCGCGGTGCACGGGGGCGTCGACGCGGATGCCCTGCAGGGCGATGTCGACGCGGGTGCGCAGGGCGGAGGAGCCGGTGCGCCGGACGGGCGCCGAGCCGCAGGCGTCGGCGGCGCAGGAGCCGGCGGCGTCGGAGTCGGCGGGGGAGACGGGGGCGGGATCGGCGGTGCGGAAGCGGGGCGTCTGCAGATCGGTCATGGTGCTCCTCGGAGTGTCGAGTCGAGCGGTGCGCGACGGCGGAGTCCGACGTCGTGAGCCTCCATTAGGTCAACGCGGTGTTTCGGAGCGATGACATCGGGAACGCGATCGTGTTACATCCGGCGGGTGTCCGGACTCGTCCCCGGCGTCACGCAGGCTTCTTCTGGCCGAAACCACTTCGAAACACGAGCGGCCTTGACTGGACGCAGTCGGGACGAACGCACCCGACCCGGCCCCGTCGCTCCGCTCGTCGTCTGTCCCGCTCGAGCGACGCCGGCCTCTGCATCACAGCACCGCCCGTTCCACCCGGCACTCCTGTCCCTGCACCACTCGCTCGCGCCCCGCCCGGCGCGCTCCTCACCGAACCCCGGAGGTTCTCATGACCGACGACCAGACCACCCCCGCCGACCACAGCAGCGACGACCAGGCCTCGATCGAGGAGCAGATCAGCGCGAACATCGAGAAGTCGCGCTCCGAGATCGCGCACCCCTCGCTGCCCAAGGGCAGCAACCTCTACGGCTCCACCAAGGTCTTCCCCGACTACCAGGCCGAGCCCGGCCAGTCCTACTTCACGCTCGTGCACGGCATCGCGCACGAGTCCTCGGTCAGCTTCGTCGCGATCCTGCAGGCGACCCGCGCGGCTCGCAAGGGCTTCGAGTCGGCCGTCTACTTCTACGGCCCCGGCACGATCAACGCGATGGCGACCCGCGGCTTCCCGACCGTCGGCGACTCCGGCTTCCCCGGAGAGCAGAACATCAACGACGCTCTGAAGACCTTCATCGACGAGGGCAACCGCGTCTTCGTCTGCCGCTTCGGCATGGCGCTGCACGGTCTGCGCGAGGAGGACCTGATCGAGGGCACCATCCCCTGCCACCCGCTCGACGTCCAGGACGCCGTCATCCACTACGCCCGCAAGGGCGCCATCATCAACTCGACCTACAACCTCTAGGCCGACGCCATGACCGTCGTCGGATCGGTCGCGGCGAACTTCACCCGCGACCTCGATCAGAACTACGCGCTCATCGCCGCGCTGGCCGAGGAGGCCCGCGAGAAGCGGGTCGAGTTCCTCGTCCTGCCCGAGGCCGCGATCGGCGGCTACCTCTCCTCCCTCGGCAACCACGGCGACACCGTCAAGACGACCACCCGCTCGATGCCCCCGGCGATCGCGCTGGACGGGCCGGAGCTGCGCCGGGTGCAGGAGATCGCCGGCGACCTGCTGGTCGCGATCGGCTTCTGCGAGCTCGACGCGGACGGCGAGACCCGCTACAACGCGGCCGCCCTGCTCGACGGCGGGCAGATCTACGGCAGCTACCGCAAGGTGCACCAGCCGCTCGGCGAGCACATGTCGTACTCGCCCGGACCCGGCTACTCGGTCTTCGAGACCCCGGTCGGCCGGGTCGGGCTGCAGATCTGCTACGACAAGGCCTTCCCGGAGGCGGCCCGCTCGATGGCGCTGGACGGGGCGGAGATCATCGCCTCGCTCTCCGCCTGGCCGGCCGCGCGGACGGCGACGGCGGAGAACCTGCAGGAGGACCGCTGGACCTACCGCTTCAACCAGTTCGACATCGCCCGGGCGCTGGACAACCAGGTGTTCTGGCTGGCGTCGAACCAGTCCGGCACCTTCGGGTCGCTGCGCTACGTGGGCAACGCGAAGGTCGTCGATCCGGGCGGCAACATCCTCGCGACGACGCTGCTCGGCTCGGGCATGGCGGTCGCCGACATCGACGTGCGCGGCACCTTCGAGGCGATGCGCGGCGGGATGTTCCACCTCCGCGACCGCCGGCCGGACGCCTACGACATCGACCGCGTCTGGAGCGGAGGGCTGGTCCATGCCTGAGATGACCTTCCACGTCCGCTGGCCGGACGGCGTCGAGGAGCGCTGCTACTCGCCGAGCCTGGTGATGCACGACTACCTCGCCGAGGGCGAGAGCTACCCGCTCGAGGACTTCGTCGGGCGCTCGACCGAGGCGCTGCGGCTGGCGAGCGAGCGGGTGCGCGCGAAGTTCGGCTTCGCCTGCACCTCCGCGCTGCAGCAGGAGTCGGAGATCCTCGCGGCCGCCGCGCGCTTCGACGGCGGGCGGGTGCGGGTGCTGGCGATGGATCCGCCGCTGCCTCCGTCCTCCGTCCCCGCGTCCGGGCAGGGGATGCGCGCGTGACCGCGCTCGAGAGCGGCCGGCACCTCCCGGTCGCCGTGATCGGCGCCGGCCAGGCCGGGCTGTCGATCAGCCGCCTGCTCACGGACCAGGGGATCGAGCACCTCGTGATCGAGCGCGACACCATCGCGCACGACTGGATCGACCGCCGCTGGGACAACTTCACCCTGGTCACGCCGAACTGGCAGTGCCGGCTGCCCGGCTACCCCTACGACGGCGACGACCCGGACGGCTTCATGACCCGCGACGAGGTGCACGCCTGGGTGCGGCGCTACGCCGAGTCGTTCGGCGCGCCGGTGGCCGAGGACACCGAGGTGCTGCGGCTGCGCGAGGGCGCCGACGGGGCCTTCGAGATCGTCACCTCGCGCGGCACGATCACGGCGGACCAGGTCGTCGTCGCCACCGGCGGCTACCACCGGCCGGTGCTGCCGACGGTCGCGCACCGCATCCCGGACGCGATCGTCCAGCTGCACTCGGCGGACTACCGCTCGGCCGCGGCGCTGCCCGAGGGCGGGGTGCTCGTGGTCGGCTCCGGCCAGTCCGGCGCGCAGATCGCGGAGGATTTCTTCCTCGAGGGGCGCGACGTGCACCTGGCGCTGGGCACCGCTCCGCGGGTCGCCCGCTTCTACCGCGGGCGCGACTGCGTGGCCTGGCTCGCCGACATGGGCGTCTACGACGTGCCCGTCCACGCGCAGGTCGGCGGGCTCTCCAAGCGGGAGTCGACCAACCACTACGTCACCGGGCGCGGCGGCGGCCGCGACATCGATCTGCGCGCGTTCGCGCGGGACGGGATGACGCTCTACGGCCGGCTGCAGCAGGTCGACGGTGCGTCGCTCCGCTTCGCGCCGACGGCGGAGGCGTCGCTCGACTACGCGGACTCGGTGGCGGAGTCGATCAAGAACGACATCGACGCCTACATCGAGCGCTCGGGCATCCAGGCGCCGACCGAGGCCCGGTACGCGCCGGTCTGGCGGCCGGAGCGCGAGATCGAGGAGCTCGACCTGGCGGCCGCCGGGATCACGAGCATCGTCTGGGCGGTCGGCTTCCGGGCCGACTACTCCTGGATGCAGATCGGCGTCTTCGACGGCGCGGGGCACCCCACCCACCGGCGCGGCGCGACCGCCGTGCCCGGGCTGCACTTCCTCGGGCTGCCCTGGCTGAACACCTGGGGCTCCGGTCGCTTCGAGGCGATCGCGCGGGATGCGGAGCACGTGGTGCAGCAACTGCTCGGCGGCGCGCGGTTGGACCGGCTCGAGGGCGCCGCGGTACGGTGACGGCCACGTGCTCGCCCCGAGCGCGCCGTCCGGCCGCGCGGGGCAGCGGAGGGCGACGGCTTCCTGTCCGCCCTGCCGCACCGTCCGCCTGCAGAGGGCGGGAGAGAAGGACCATGTCGACGATCACGATGGCCGCGGTCGCGGCGCACTTCGGCCGCGACATCGAGCGCACCCTCGTCAAGCTGCCCGGCATGATCGCGAGCGCGCAGGAGCGCGGGATCGACCTGCTGGTGCTGCCGGACGCGACCCTCGGCGGCTACCTCCTCGACATGCACCACCCCGGCCCCGACGACCTGCCGCAGGCCGTGGAGGTCGACGGTCCGGAGGTCGCGGCCGTCGCGGCGATGGCGGGCGACACCACCGTCTGCTTCGGCATCGCGGAGCGCGCGCTCGAGGGCGGCGAGGTGCGGCGCTACAACTCGGCGGTCTGCGTGCAGGGCGGCAAGGTGATCGGGACGCACCGGAAGGTGCACCTGCCGCTGGGCGAGTCGGAGGCGTACGCGGCCGGCGACTCCTTCTGCTCCTTCGACACCGCCGTGGGGCGGATCGGGATGATGATCGACTTCGACAAGACCTTCCCGGAGTCGGCGCGCTCCCTCGCCCTCGACGGGGCCGAGATCCTCTGCTGCCTCAGCGCCTGGCCGGCCAGCGTCACCGACCGCTCCGACCGGATCCGGAACGACCGCCAGGCGCACCTGTTCGACCTCTACGACTGCGCGCGCGCCGCGGAGAACCAGGTGTATCTGGTCTCCTCCAACCAGACCGGCGTGCTCGGCGGGCTCCGCTTCCTCGGGCAGGCGAAGGTCGTCGACCCGGCCGGCGAGATCCTCGCGAAGACCTGGGCGAAGGGCGGGCTGGCCGTCGCGACCGACGACGTCTCCGCCTCCGTCGCCCGCGCCCGCCGCAGCATGGACCACCTGCGCGACCGCGCCGAGCACGCGTACCACCGCGCGGCTCCCACCGGCTGAGCCGCGGGACCGACCGACCGACCGGTGCCGCCCGCCCGTGCGGGTGCCGCCCCGCCCGAAGGAGACCCCGTGCGGATCGCGCAGCTGACCTACTCCACGAAGCCCCGGGGCGGCGTGGTGCACACGCTCGCGCTCTCGGAGGCGCTGGCCCGGCGCGGGCACGAGGTGACCGTCTGGACGCTCGGCCGCGGCGGCGACTCCGCCTTCTTCCGCGCGGTCGACCGCGCGGTGGCCGTCCGGGTCGTGCCGTTCGCGGCGCGCGACGGGGAGGACGTCGGAGACCGGATCGTCCGCTCGCTCGACGCGCTCGCGGTGGCGCTGGGGGAGGACGGCGGGGAGTGGGACGTCGTGCACGCACAGGACTGCATCTCGGCCAACGCGGCGCTCGACGCGGGCTTCGCGGGGGCCGGCGGACTGCTCCGCACGGTGCACCACCTGGACGCCTTCACGACGCCGGCGCTGATCGCCTGCCACGAGCGCGCGATCACCGGACCGGCCGGGCTGCTCGCGGTGTCGCGGGCCGTCGCCGACGAGGTGACGACGGGCTGGGGGCGCTCGCCGGCGGTGATTCCGAACGGCGTCGACGCCGCGCGGTTCGCCGCCGCGGCCGACGGCGACTCGGCGGGGGAGTGGCGGGCCGAGCTCGGCCGCTACGTGCTCGCGCTGGGCGGCATCGAGCCGCGGAAGGGCAGCATCGACCTGCTGGAGGCGTTCGCGGGGCTCGCGCCGGGCGCGTCGCTGGTCTTCGGCGGCGGGGAGACGCTCTTCGACTACCGGGGCTACCGCGAGGAGTTCGAGCGCCGGGCGGCCGAGCGGGGGGTGACGCCGGTCGTGCTCGGCACGGTGCCGGAGGAGCGGCTCGCGTCACTCGTCGCGGGTGCGGCGGTGCTCGGCTTCGTCTCGACCAAGGAGGGCTTCGGGCTGGCGGCGATGGAGGCGCTCGCCGCGGGGGTGCCGGTCGTCGCGCGTGATCTGCCGGTGCTGCGAGAGGTGTTCGGGGAGACGGTGGCGTACGGGAGCGACGTGGCGGGGATCCGGGAGGCGCTCGCCGCGGCGCTCGCGGGGGAGGCGCCGGAGCCCGGGGCCGGGCGGGACCTCGCGTTCTCGCACTCCTGGGACGACGTCGCCGCGAGTCACGAGGCGCTGTACCGGGCTCACCTCGGCCGCCGATCCGTGGGCGTGTGATGCGCCGGTCGTTCTCGCGCTGCTTCTCGGCGCTCGCCGAGCAGGACCCCGAGCGCGTCGTGGTCGTCGCCGATGACGCGACCCTGACCGCGGGCGCCCTGGACCGGGCCTCCAACCGGCTCGCGCGCGCGTACGCGGCGCTCGGCGTCACTCCGGACTCGCTCGTCGCGGTCTCGCTGCCGAACAGCGCCGAGCTGGTGCTCGCCTGCGCGGCGATCTGGAAGGCGGGCGCGACGCCGCAGCCGCTGTCGCGCGGGCTGTCGGCGCGGGAGCTCGCCGAGGTGGGCGCGCTCGGGCGGCCCTCGCTGAGCATCGGGGTCGAGCTCGACGGCGTGCCGTTCGTCCCCGCCGGCTTCGAGCCCGACCCGGCGCTGCCGGACGACGAGCTGCCCGACATCTGGGCTGCGTCGTGGAAGGCGCCCGCCTCCTCCGGCAGCACCGGGCGGCCGAAGATCGTGCTCGCGGCGGCGCCCGCGCTGATGGATCCCTCGCAGCCGGTCGCGGCCTTCCTGCCTCGGGAGGGGGTGCAGCTCGTGGCCGGGCCGCTCACCCACTCCGCGACCTTCACCTACGCCTTCCGCGGGCTGCTGACCGGGCAGCGGCTGGTGGTCCTGCCGCGCTTCGACGAGGCGCGGGTGCTCGCGGCGATCGCGGAGCACCGGGTGACCTGGGCGCTGCTGGTGCCGACGATGATCCACCGGCTGCTGCGGACGCCCGGGCACCGGGACGTGGACGTCTCCTCGCTCGAGACGGTGCTGCACCTCGGCTCGCCGTGCCCGCCCGCGGACAAGCGCGCGCTGATCGAGTGGCTCGGCGCCGAGCGGGTCGTCGAGGTCTACGCGGGCAGCGAGTCGAACGGGCTGACGATGATCCGCGGCGACGAGTGGCTCGAGCGGCCCGGGAGCGTCGGCCGCCCGATCGGCGGCACGGAGCTGCGGGTGCTGCGGTCGGACGGGTCGGAGTGCGCGGTCGGCGAGCCGGGGCTCGTGCAGATGCGCCGTGGGGAGCCGACCTACCGCTACCTCGGCGGGGAGTCGAAGCGGACCGACGACGGCTGGGACACCCTCGGCGACCTCGGCTCCGTCGATGCGGACGGCTACCTGACGGTGCTGGACCGGGCGGACGACCTGATCCTGCGCGGCGGGGTGAACGTCTACCCGGCCGAGATCGAGAGGGTGCTGGAGGAGCACCCGGCGGTCCGCGGCGCGGTCGCCTTCGGCGTCGCGGACGCGGAGCTCGGCCAGGCGGTGGAGTCGGTGGTGGACATCGCGGAGAGCGACGTGACGGAGGAGGAGCTGCTCGCCTTCGCGCGCGAGCGCCTCGGCTCGCGGGCGCCGCGGGCTCTGCGGCTCCAGCGCTCACCGCTGCGCGACGACGCGGGCAAGATCCGCCGCGGGGCGCTCGCCGCCGACTGAGCGCCCGAGAAGGACCCGGCGGCGGCCCTTTCATGCGGGTCTGCAGACTCCTGTTCTGACGCTGGTGGATCTCGATACGCCCGCTGCGCGGGCTACTCGATCAGCATGACCCGTTCATGTCGGTCGAGTAGCCCCGCAGGGGCGTATCGAGACCCGCCGTCCTCAGTAGGGCAGGTCGGAGGGCTTCTCGGCCCGCTGCGACGGTCTCGTACCGATCGCCGACGGTTTCGGATCGCCCTCGACGGGGAAGTGGAGGAGTGCCCCTTCCCCGGAACCGCCCGCGCGCGGCTCCGCCCCACCGAGAGGAACGCCCGTGGTCGCCATCGCCCCGCTCCGAGACCGCTTCGACGGAGTCGAGAGGATCGCCGTCCTGCGCGGCGGCGGACTCGGCGATCTGCTGTTCGCGCTGCCCGCCGTCGACGCGCTCGCCGCCGCCTACCCGGGCGCCGAGATCGTGCTGCTCGGCACTCCGGCGCACCGCGTGCTGCTCCAGGGCGTGGAGTCGCCGGTGACCGACGTCGAGATCCTGCCGGTGGCGCAGGGCGTCCGCGACGGCGAGGGCGAGGACCCGAGGGTCGTCGAGGACTTCACCGAGCGGATGCGCGCGCGGCGCTTCGATCTCGCGGTGCAGCTGCACGGCGGCGGCCGCTACTCCAACCCGTTCCTGCAGCGGCTCGGCGCGCGGCACACGATCGGCTCGCGCACCGACGACGCGCTCGAGCTCGAGCGCACGATCCCCTACGTCTACTACCAGCACGAGATGCTGCGTGCGCTCGAGATCGTCGGGCTCGCCGGGGCCCCGGCGGTGCGGCTCGAGCCGTCACTGCAGGTCGACCCGGAGCGCCGAGACCGGCTCGCCGCCGCGCTGCCCGCCGGCGGACCGCTGGTGCTGATCCACCCGGGCGCGACCGACGTGCGGCGCCGCTGGAGCTCCGCGAACTTCGCCGAGGTGGCCCGCGCGCTGCTGGCCGACGGGGCGCGCGTGCTCGTCGTGGGCGACGCCTCCGACGCGCGCGCGGCCGACGCGATCGTCGCGGCCGCCCCCGGCGCGGTGTCCTGGGCGGACGCGGTCGAGCTGCCGGACCTCGCTCCGCTGCTCTCGCTCGCGGACCTCGTGCTCGGCAACGACAGTGGTCCGCGGCACCTCGCGGCGGCGGTCGGCGCGCCGACGGTCGGCGTCTTCTGGGTCGGCAACGCGATCAACGCGCAGCCGCTCGGCCGGCAGCGCCACCGCCTCCAGCTCAGCTGGACCGTCCGCTGCCCGGTCTGCGACGTCGACGTCACCCAGGTCGGCTGGACGGCCGAGCGCTGCGAGCACGAGCTGTCCTTCGTCGACGACGTCCCCGTCGCCCGCGTCCTCGAGGACGTCCGCGGCGTCCTCGCCTCGACCCGCTGACGACCCTCAACCGCGAGATGCCACTTGAGTACGCGACACGCCGAGGCGTGCGTACTCAAGTGGCATCTCGCGGAGGGGGGCGGACGCGTCAGGCGTCAGCGGCTCACGGCCAGGACGGCTCCTCCTCGTGGGTGATGACGAGTTCGCGGACCTCGCAGCCGCGGGGCTGGCCGAGGACGAACATGACGGCGTTCGCGACGTTCTCCGGGTCGTTGAGGAGCGCGTCGGGGCCCGGCTTGTACTGGGCGTCGCGGTCGTCGAAGAAGCGGGTCTTCATGCCGGAGGGGATCAGCGTGGTGACGCCGATCTCGCCCTTGGTCTCGGCCGCGAGAGCGCGGGTGAAGCCGAGCACGCCGAACTTCGACGCGCAGTAGGCGGTGGCGTCCGAGACGGCCTTGATCGCGAGCGAGGACGCGACGGTGACGACGCGGCCGTGGGTCTCGGTGAGGAAGGGCAGTGCGGCGCGGACGACGGCCGCGGTGCCGAGCAGGTTGACCGAGATCACGCGCTCCCACTCCTCCGGGTCGACGTCGACGAGGCGGCCGCAGCGGTCGATGCCGGCCGCGGTGACGACGGCGTCGAGGCCGCCGTGCTCGCGGGCGATCTCGACGACGGCCTTCTCGGCCTCGCGGGTCTTGGCGACGTCCACCTGGTAGGCGGCGACGCCCTCCTGCACGTTCGAGACGTCGCGGTCGAGGACGATCGGGGTGCCGCCCGCGGCCGTGACGGCGGCCGCGACGGCGGCTCCGAGTCCGGAGGCGCCTCCGGTGATCAGGACGCGGCCGATGGGGGTGGGGGTGGTGGTCATGGGTGTCCCTTCCAGGATCCTCGTCGTCGGCGGGGCCGACGTGGTGGGGCGGCGGTCGGCGGGGCCGGCCGGGTGATGATCGGCCGGAGCCGACAGCGGTCAGCCGACGCGCGCGAGCGCGGCGGCGAGATGGGTGGTCGAGCGGCCGGCGTGGTACGGCACCGTCAGGACGCGGCCGCCCCACTCGGCGACCGTCGCGGTCTCGGGCAGCGATTCGGCGGAGTAGTCGCCGCCCTTCACCCAGACGTCCGGGCGGATGCGGCGCAGCGCCTCGTCGGGGGTGTCCTCGCCGAAGACGAGCACGGCGTCGACGCACTCGAGAGCGAGCAGCAGGTCGACCCGGTCGTCCTCGGGGATGATCGGCCGGGCCGGTCCCTTGAGCCGCCGGACCGAGTCGTCCGAGTTCAGGCAGACGATCAGGCAGTCGCCGAGCGCCCGGGCGGCCGAGAGGGTGCGGGCGTGACCGGCGTGCAGCAGGTCGAAGCAGCCGCCGGTCGCGACGACGGTGCCGCCGGCGCCGCGGACAGCCTCGGCGACGCGCAGCGCGTCCACTCCCGAGGCCCCGTGCAGGGCGGCGGTGTCGGCGGGAGCGGCGAGCGAGGCGACGCCCCCCGCGAGCAGGTAGGCCCCGGCGGCGGCGACGGCCGCGCCGACCGCCTCGGACGGGGTGGCGCCGCCGGCCAGCGCGACGGCGGCGGAGGCGGCGAAGCGGTCGCCTGCTCCGCACGGGTCGGTCGGCGGGACGGGAGCGGCCGGGTGCACCACCGGGACGCCGGCGCCGCGCGAGCGGACCAGGGCGCCGCCGGAGCCCATCGTCACGGCGACCGCGCCGCAGCCCCAGCGCTCGAGCAGCGTCGTCGCCGCGGTCTCGGCGAGGGTGACGCCGCGGCCGGAGGCCCCGGAGAAGCCCGTCGCCTCGCCGAGGTTCGGCGTCGCGAGCGTCGTCCCGGCGACGGGAGCGGTCCCACGCGGGTGCGGATCCCAGACCAGCGGCACCGTCAGCGCGTCGAGGGCGGCGCGGAGCGGGGCGTCCTCGGTGAGCCGGCGGCCGTAGTCCGCGACGACGACCGCGTCGACCTCGCCGAGCGCGGCGAGCATCTCCTCGGTCACGGTCGGCACCGGCGGGCGCTCGCAGCCGCGGTCGAAGCGGACGACCGCCTGACCGGAGGCCGCGACGCGCGTCTTCACGGGGGTCGGCGCACCGGAGGGCCCGGCCACCACGCGCACACCGTCGAGCGCGGCGAGCAGTTCGGCGGCGTCGGAATCGGCCGCATCGGCCAGCGCCGTCACCAGCACGACGTCGTGCCCGTCGCGGGCGAGCATCCGCGCCACGAGCCCGGCGCCGCCGGCGCGCACTCCGCGGGTCGACACGTCGACCACGGGCACCGGCGCGTCGGGGCTCAGCCGCTCGGCCGGCCCGGAGAGGTCGACGTCGAGCATCACGTCGCCGACCACGGCGATCCGCAGGCGGCTCACGCGGCCGCTCCCGTCCGCACGCGGATCCGGTGCTCGAACGCCCGGCAGAGCGCGTGCACCAGCACGAGCTGCGCCTCCTGCACGTTCGAGCCGTGGCCCTCGAGCGCGATCGACTCGTCGCAGGCCTCGGTCAGCGGGTTGGGTCCGTCGCCGGTGAGCGCCCAGGTGCGGGCGCCGGCCGCACGGGCCGCCTCGGCCGCGTGCAGCAGGTTGGCGCTGCGGCCGCTGGTCGAGAGCAGCACGACGACGTCGCCGGCGCGGGCGTGCGCGGTGACCTGGCGGGCGAAGACGTGGTCGAAGCCGTAGTCGTTGCCGATCGCGGTGAGGCTCGAGGTCTCGGAGTGCAGCGAGATCGCGGAGAACGGGATGCGATCGCCGTCGAAGCGGCCGACCAGCTCGGCGGTGAGGTGCTGCGCCTCCGCGGCCGAGCCGCCGTTGCCGGCCGCGAGCAGCCGGGCGCCGGTGTGCAGGCGGTCCGCCAGCTCGACGCCCCAGGCGACGATCCGGTCGGAGTGCCGCTCCAGCTGCGCGACGACGTCGAGCGCGCGGGCGACGTGGTCGTCGACGAGGCGCCGGGCGGCGTCCGTCGAGGTGTCGGACGGCGTGTCCGTCGGGGTGTCCAGAACGGTGTCGATGCTCATCTGCGCGGGGCCGCCTTCCGGGGGGTGGAGGAGAGGGAGGTGCGAGCGGTGCCGCTCATGGCGGCACCGCCGTCGCCGAGTCCGGCGAGGGTGGTCAGGTAGGCGCGCTCGGTGTCCGCGGCGACGCGGTCCCAGGAGTAGCGGGACTCGACGCGGGCGCGGCCGGCGGCTCCGTAGGTGCGGGCGCGCTCGGGGTCGGCGATCAGCGCGGCGAGGGCCGCGGCGAGGGCCTCGGGGTCGCGCGGCGGCACGTGCACGCCGGTGACGTCCTCGACGACCGTGTCGATCAGCCCGCCGACGGAGGAGGCGACCACCGGCACGCCGCAGGCCATCGCCTCCAGCGGGGTGATGCCGAACGGCTCGTACCAGGGCGCGCAGATCACGATGTCGGCGGAGCGGAGCATCGCCGGCATCTCGGTCTGCGAGAGCTGGCCGGCGAAGACGACGCGGTCGGCGACTCCGAGGCCCTCGGCGACGCCGTGCAGGCGCTGGTACTCCGGGTCGGCGATGAGCGCGTCGCCCGAGCCGGAGCCGCCGACGACGACCAGCTCGGCGTCGCAGCCGTCGGCGACCAGGCGGGCGAGCGCCTCGATCGCGTGGCCCATGCCCTTGCGGGGCACGAGGCGGCCGATGCTCATCAGGCGCACCCGCCCGGTGCGCTCGGCGACGGGTCCGTCGGGCGTGAAGCGCTCGAGGTCCACACCGCAGGGCACCACCGAGATGCGCGCGGTCGGCACGCCGAGGCCCTTCAGTTCGAAAGCCTCGTCGGAGCAGGTGGCGACGACGCCGTCCGCGCGCTGGCCGACGCCCGGCTCGAGCCAGGCGCGCTCCTCGGGGCTGGTGTCGAGCGCGCCCTGCTGGCGGCGCTTCACCACGCCGAGCGCGTGGAAGGTGTGGAAGACCGGGACGCGGCGCCCGGTCGCCCGCTCCACCCGCTCGGACGCGTCGAGCGCGGCGACCCCGGACATCCAGAAGTGGCTGTGCACCAGGTCGGGGCGGGAATCGAGCCAGTCGTTCGCGAGGTCGACGGCGAAGTCGCCCATGAACGGCAGCAGCTCGTCCTTGGACACCTTGCTGGCCGGGCCCGCGTCGATGTGCACGACCTCGACGCCGGAGGTGAAGGGCACCCGGCGGGGGAGGGAGGCGTCGTCGCGCCGCGTGTAGACGGTGACGCGGTGGCCGCGGCGCGCGAGCGCGTCGGCGAGCGCGGCGACGTGCACGTTCTGGCCGCCGGCGTCGACGCCGCCGAGCGTCGCCAGCGGGCTGGCGTGCTCGGAGACCATCGCGATCGAGAGGGGACGGGTCGAGGTCACAGGGAGCTCCCTTCGCGGGTTCCGGCGGTTCCGGCAGCGGACAGGTCGCGCCGGGCGGGCCGGCTGCGGGTGAGGTCGCCGAGCAGCTCGTCCCAGTCGCGCTGGAAGCGGCCGAGGCTGTAGCGGGCGAGCACGGCCTCGCGGGCGACCGCTCCGGCGACGGCGGCGCGCTCCGGGTCCTCGATCAGCGCGCGGGCGGCGGCGGCCAGTGCGTCCAGGTCGTTCGAGATCGCGCCCGCCTCGGGCGGCACGGCGCGGCCGGCCTCGGTGGTCTCGAGCGCGACGACCGGCATCCCCAGGTGCATCGCCTCGAGCAGCGCGAGGCCGAGCGAGGTCCAGCGGAACGGGTGCAGGTAGACGCGGCGGCGGGCGAGCTCCGCGTGCATCGCGCCGGTCTTCACGTCGCCGAGGACCTCGAGGCGGTCCGCGGGCAGGCCGGGCGTCCCGGCGAGGCCCTCGGTCTTCATCCCGAAGACGTCCAGCGGAGCGACCGCGGCGAAGCGCGGCAGCAGATCGGTGCCGGTCACCCGCTGCCGGCGCACCGGCTCGTTGATGACCACGCCGAAGCGCGCCAGCTCGCCGGTGTAGAGGGGGCCGGGGTCGTTGATCCCGTGCTCGATCACCGTGGTGCGCGTCGATCCGGTGTCCCACATCAGCGCGTTGAAGTGCGTGACGTGGACGAGGAGGAGGTCGTCGCGGTCGGCGAGCGGGTGGCGGTTGTCCGGCACGTCGCCGCGGGGCGTGTTGTGCTCGACGTAGACCGCCGGGACGTCGCGGCCGAGCCGCCGGCCGAGCAGGCGCTCCGCCTCGGCGAGCTCCTCGGGACGCTGGAGGAGGACGACGTCGACGTCGGCGTCGCGCAGCTCCTCCGGGGCGATCTCGATCGTGCGCGGCCAGTCGCGGCCGCCGGTGCCCAGGCCCCAGCCGTCGCGGGCGGGGGTCGTCGGGAGCAGGTACTCGTGGGAGCCGCGGACGAACGCGTCCGCCCAGCCGCCGTGCACGTGCCAGAGCAGGATCCTCATGCGAGCGCCTCCGTGGGTGTCGTGGTCGATGTCGTCGAGTCGCGGCGCGGGAGCGCGCGGAGCCGGTGGGCGGCGGCGACCGCCTCCTCGGCGCTCACCCCCGCGAGGCAGGGGTGGCCGGGGACGGGGCAGACGCGGGCGCGCGAGCCGGCGCAGGCCGCGGTCTGATCGCCGAGCAGCGCCACCGGCACGCCGTACGGCGCCCAGCGGATCGCCGGGACGACGGGCGCGAACAGGCTGACCACCGGCGTGCCGACGGCCGCCGCGAGGTGCGCCGGCCCGGTGTTGCCGCTGATCACGACCTCGGCGCGGGCGAGCACCTCGGCCGCACCGGCGAAGTCGGTGGCGCCGCCGAGGTCGATGCCGCGGGTTCCTGCGACGAGGGCGGTCAGCGCGCGCTCGCCCGGCCCGCCGGTGACGGCGACCGCGACTCCGGAATCGGCGAGCAGCTCGACGGCGCGCGCCGCGTTCTCGGCCGGCCAGGCGCGCGCGGGCACGGCCGCTCCGGGGTGCACGACCACGTACGGTCCGACGCCCTCGAGCGCGGCGGGCAGAGCGCCGCCGCGATCCACCCGCAGCAGCCCGTCGTCGCCCTCGGGCAGCGCGAAGCCCGCGGCCGCCGCGATGGCGAGCGCGCGCTCCGGCTCGGGCTGGTCCTCCTCGAGCGTCTCGCCGGGGACGAGCCGCACGTCGAGCAGGGCGCCCGCGAAGTCGACGGAGGCGCCGGAGATCCGCGCGACGCCGGCCAGGCGCAGCAGCAGGGCCAGCGGCAGCGGCGACTGGTGGAAGGAGGTGAGGATCACGGCTTCGTCCGGGGCGAACTCCTCGACGATGGCGCGCAGCTCCGCGACGAGCGCGGCGTCGACCGGCTGCGAGGCGTCGCCGATCCACGGGCAGGACCAGGTGCGCACGGCCACCGGCCCCGGCAGCAGCGCCGCGGCGGGCGCCCCCTGCGGACCGGCGAGCAGCAGCACCTCGGCGTCGGCGGCGATCGCCCGCACGGCGGGGCCGCAGAGCAGCACGTCGCCTGCGCTGTCGAGCCGGGCCACCAGCACGCGGCGGGTCACTCGGAGTCCTCGTCCGGCTGCATCGCCAGCAGCAGCTCGACCGCCTCGAGGAGCGTCGCCGCGCGCAGCGGTGCCGCGGCCACCTCCTCGGCCCGGGTGATCGGGGTCGGCACGAGGACGCCGCGGGCGCCGGCCGCCGCCGCCGCGCCGACGTCGGCGCCGATGTCGCCGATCACCGCGAGGGAGTCGGCGGGCAGTCCGAGGGACTCCGCGGCGTCGAGCACCATGCCCGGCGCGGGCTTGCGGCAGCCGCAGCCGTCCTCGGGGCCGTGCGGGCAGAGCATCCAGGCGTCGAAGCCGCCGAACAGCTCGTCCACCCGGCGGTTCACCGCGTCGGCCTGCGCGCGGTCGATGATGCCGCGGGCGATGCCCGACTGGTTCGTCACGACGCCGAGGGCGAGTCCGGCCTCGCGGGCCCGCTCGACCGCGTCCAGCGCGGTGGGCATCGGCTCGACCAGCGCCGGATCGCCGTTGTAGGGCACGTCGACCACGAGCGTCGCGTCGCGGTCGAAGAGGATCCCGCGCAGGCGGGGGGCACGCGGGGCGGCGGCGTCCTCCGCGGTGCGGTGCGCCGAGCCCGTCTGGATCGAGTCGTTCACCTCTCCCTCGTACCCCCCTGATCGGGGTTCCAAACGCGGGGGAGGAGAAGTCGTCCGCTCGGGCGCGTCGGGGCCTGACCGCCGTCCGCCGCCCGGCTCGCCGGAGATCCGCGCGTCTGAGGTCGCCGGAGCGGGGTACGGGACCTCCGACAGGAAGGAGGCGCCGTGCGCGCTCTCACCGCCCCGGACGGAACCCCGGAGATCCTCGCGCTGCGAGCCCTCAAGCTCGGCGACATCCTCGTGGCCGTCCCCGCTCTGAAGGCCCTGCGCCGCGGGTTCCCCGAGCACCGGCTGATCCTCGCGACGACGCCCTGGCTGGAGCCGATCGTCGACCTGATCGACGGACTCGACGCCCTCGTGCCGACCCTGCGCGGGCTGGACGATCCGCTGCCGGTCGCGCCCGGCCGCGTCGAGCTGGCCGTCAACCTGCACGGCAACGGCCCGGAGTCCCGCGACGCCCTGATCGCGCTCGAGCCCGAGCGCCGCCTCGAGTTCCGCGTGCCCGCCCTCGATCCCGACGCGAGCCACGACGACCCCCGCCCGCTCTGGCTCGACGGCGAGCTGGAGCGCGCGCGCTGGGCCCGGCTGGTCAACTCGATCGGCCTCGACGCCGACCCCGAGGACGTCGGCATCGCGGTCCCGGACGTGCCCGCCCCCGTCGACGGCGCCGCGATCGTGCACATCGGCGCGTTCTACGGCTCGCGCGAGTGGCCGGAGGAGCGCTTCGCCGCGGTCGCGCAGTCGCTGGCCCGCGAGGGCCACCGCGTCGTCTACACCGGAGGCGCGAACGAGGCCGACCGTGCCCGTCGCGTCGCCGAGCGGGCCGGCACCGGCGAGGTGCTCGCCGGGGCGATCGACCTGTCGGAGTTCGCCGCGGTCGTCGCCGCGGCCGAGGTGCTCGTCACGGTCGACACCGGCGCCGCGCACCTCGCCTCCGCCTACGGCATCCCGTCGGTCGTGATCTTCGGACCGGCGCCGCCCGAGGCCTGGGGCCCGCCGGTCAGCGGGCCGCACACTGTGCTGACCGACGCGTCGCTGCGCCGCGGTGACGTCTTCTCGTCCGAGCCCGACCCGGCGCTGCTCGCGGTGCGGACCGAGCACGTCCTCGACGCGCTCGCCGCTCTGCCGTCGCGCGCCGACGCGCACCTCAGGCGGTCCGCAGCCGCGCCGCAGGGTGGACGGGCGTGACCACGGCGACCGACGCGACCCGCGCGCGGCTCGTCGGCTGATGACTGCGCGACGGGGCGCCGAGGCGGTCGGCGAGCTGCGCGAGGATCCGGCGCTGCAGCCGCGAGACCTGCATCTGCGTGGTGCCGAGCGCGTCGGCGATCTGCTGCTGCGTCATCTCCTCGACGAAGCGCATCCGGAGCAGCTCGCGCTGGCCGTTCTCGAGCTCGGCGAGTGCCTGGGCGAGGCCGTGCCGGCGGTCGATGGCCGCGAGGTCCTCGTCCTCGCCGCCGAGCGTCTCGCCCAGCCGCACGCCGGTCTCGCCGACCGTCTCGTCGAGCGAGAGCGGGTGCCCGGCGGAGCGCGCGTCGGCCACCTCGGACGGCTCGACCCCGAGCCGGCGGGCGATCTCCCGGTCGCTGGGGTGGCGGCCGAGCTCCTGCGCGAGCTCGTCGGCGACGACGGAGGAGCGGCGGTGCAGCTCCTGCACCCCGCGCGGCGGGCGGATCATCCAGCCGAGATCGCGGAGGTGGCGCTTGAGCTCGCCGGTGATGGTGGGCACGGCGAAGGCGGCGAAGCTGTCGCCGCGCTCCGGGGTGAAGCGGCGGGCGGCCTTGACCAGCCCGACGTAGGCGACCTGCCGGAGGTCCGCGCGATCGCCGCCGCCGCGGGACACCCGGTTCGCCATCGCCTCGGCCAGCCCGAGGTGGTCGAGCACGATGCGCTCGCGGATCCGCGCCCCCTCGGCGTCGTCGGCGCCGGCCGCCGCGTGGAAGAGGGAGAGCGTGCGGGCGTCCTTCTCCTCGCGCGGCGAGGCGGGCCCGCTCAGCGAGTCGGTCGCAGGGGCGAGCGGTGAGAGGGCGGTGTCGAGAACGACCGTGCTCATCGGGACCCCTTTCCGGGCATGCTGGCGCGTCCGGGGCGGCAGGGTGCGACGCGCTCGTCGTCGAGCGGCCCCGGGGAGAAGCAGTGAGCACAGGCCACCACTGCTCCTCCCGTTCGAGAAGTCCGTTGACGCGGAGCACTGCTTCGCGCTAAGAGCTCCGGCCGCTCGCGAGCCGGATCGGATCCCGCGGCCCGACCGACGCCCGAGCAGCCCCCTGTCCAGTCCGGGCGCCCCTCCCCGCCCCGCCGCTAGAATCGCTCCGTATGTCTGAGCTCACCCCGCCCTCCGATCGCGCCCACGACGCGCACCCGTTCACGACCGCGACCGGGAGCGACGTCCGCGTCCGCTTCTGCCCGTCCCCGACCGGGACGCCGCACGTCGGCCTCATCCGCACGGCCCTGTTCAACTGGGCGTACGCGCGGCACACGGGAGGCACCTTCGTCTTCCGCATCGAGGACACCGACGCGGCGCGCGACAGCGAGGAGAGCTACGAGCAGCTCATCGACGCGCTCCGCTGGCTGAAGCTCGATTGGGACGAGGGCGTCGGCGTCGGCGGCCCGCACGGCCCCTACCGCCAGTCCGAGCGCAGCGACGTCTACACCGACGTCGTCCAGCGCCTGCTCGCCTCCGGCCACCTCTACGAGAGCTACTCGAACGCGGAGGAGATCGACGCCCGCAACGAGGCGGCCGGTCGCGCCAAGCAGCACGGCTACGACAACTTCGACCGCGACCTCACCGAGGAGCAGCGCGCCGCCTTCCGCGCCGAGGGCCGCAGCCCGGCGCTCCGCCTGCGCGTCCCGGACGCCGACCTCTCCTTCGACGACCTCGTCCGCGGCGAGATCACCTTCCCGGCCGGCTCCTTCAGCGACTTCGTCGTCGTCCGCCCCAACGGCCAGCCGCTCTACACCCTGGTGAACCCGGTCGACGACGCGCTGATGCAGATCACCCACGTCCTCCGCGGCGAGGACATCCTGCCCTCCACCGCGCGGCAGATCGCGCTGTACCACGCGCTGATCGACATCGGACTGACGAGCTTCGTCCCGCGCTTCGGCCACCTCCCGTACGTGATGGGCGAGGGCAACAAGAAGCTCTCCAAGCGCGACCCCTCCGCCAACCTCTTCCACCACCGCGACCGCGGCTTCATCCCCGAGGGCCTGGTCAACTACCTCGCCCTGCTCGGCTGGTCGCTCACCCACGACCGCGACGTCTTCTCGATCGACGAGATGATCGCCGCCTTCGACGTCGCCGACGTGAACCCCAACCCGGCCCGCTTCGACCTCAAGAAGGCCGAGTCGATCAACGGCGACCACATCCGCCTGCTCGCGGTCGACGACTTCACCGAGCGGACGATCCCCTATCTGATCGCCGCCGGCGTCCTCGCGGGCGAGCCGACCGCCGACCAGCGCGCCGTCCTCGACGCCGCCGCCCCGCTCGTGCAGGAGCGCATCGGCCTGCTCGGCGAGGCGCCCGGCATGCTCGGCTTCCTCTTCACCACCGCCGACACCCTCGCCTACGACGAGGACGCGCTGAAGGGCCTGCCCGCGAACGCCGGCGAGGTGCTCGCCGCGTCGATCGGCGCCCTCGAGCTCGTGCCCGAGGGGGAGTGGCTGACCGCCTCGATCCAGGAGGCGCTCGCCGGCGCGCTGATCGAGAACCTGGGCCTCAAGCCCCGCATCGCCTACGGGCCGCTGCGCACCGCGATCTCGGGCCGCCGCGTCTCGCCGCCGCTGTTCGAGTCGATGGAGATCCTCGGCAAGTCCGAGTCGATCGCCCGCCTCGCCCGCCTCGCCGACACTCGGAGCTGATCGTGGCGGAGGTGCAGGGCGGCCACTACGACGTCGTCATCATCGGCGCCGGCCCCGCGGGGCTCTCGGCGGGGCTGAACCTCGTCCGCGCGCGCCGCAGCGTGCTGCTGCTCGACAGCAACCGCCCGCGCAACGCGGCGACCCTGCACTCGCACGGCTTCCTCACCCGCGACGGCGTCTCGCCGCTCGAGCTGCGCCGCCTCGGCCGCGCCGAGCTCGAGCAGTACGAGGAGGCGGAGGTGCACAACGCGATGGTCACCTCCGTCGAGCGCTCCGGCGGCGAGTTCGTCGTCACCGCGAAGGGCGTCCGCGGCTCGGCCGACCGCTCCGTGCTCGCGACGGCGGTGGTCGTCGCGGGCGGCCTCTCCGAGCGCCTGCCGACGCTGCCCAGCCTCCGCGCCTACTACGGCACCGCCGTGCACAGCTGCATGGAGTGCGACGGCTACGAGAAGGCGGGGGAGCCGCTCGCCCTGATCGGAGAGACCGCCGACCTCGCCGAGCGGGCCATGCTGCTCTCGCAGTGGTCGACCGACCTCATCGTCTTCACCAACGGCGTCGGCGTGGTCAGCGACACCGACGAATCGCTGCTCAACTCGATCGGCATCCGCATCGAGCGCCGCCCCGTCGCCGACCTGGTGGGGGAGCGCGCCGTGATGACCGGCGTCGCCCTCGCCGACGGCGACGTGATCCCGCGCACCGGCGCCTTCGTCCGCCCGGTCTGGGTCCCTGTCCTCGACTACCTCGACCCGGCCGGCCCCGAGGTCGACCCCGACGGCTTCCTCCGCGTCGACGCGGGCGGCCGCACCTCCGTCCCCGGCCTCTACGCCGCCGGCGAGGTCACCGCGCCCGGCCCGCAGCAGCTGATCGTCGCCGCCGGCTCCGGCGCGCAGGTCGCCTCGGCGATCAACCGCGACCTCGTCCGCGCCCGCCTCGGCGAGGCCGCCCCCGAGTCGGAGGCCCTCGCCGTGCACGATCGCGGAGCCGATTTGAGCGGCGTGCGTCCGTAGGGTACTGTCGTCTCTCGGCGCCGGGTTCCACTCCGGTCGCCGCCTGGTCCCGGCCTCACCGCCGGATGACCATTGGGGTATGGTGTAATTGGCAACACGACTGATTCTGGTTCAGTTGTTCTTGGTTCGAGTCCAGGTACCCCAGCACTGAACTGCTCGCGAGAGTGGCAGATCCTCCCGGCGTCTCCCGCAGCTGAGTCTCCTCTCGCTGAGACCGCCGCCATCGCGTCGCTCTCGCTGTGATCGTTCCTGCAGCATCCGCTCCTGCCGTGATCATGGCATCTCCGCCCGCTCGTCGCCCGGCGCTCCGGCCGCGGCGTGCTCCCGCCGGGCACCGGCGCTCGTCCCGCGCGGAGGGCGACGCATCCGCCGTCCGGCCGACGCCCGGGAACCCCGTCCGTGCCACGATGAAGCTGTACATCGCTCAGAAACCCGCCCTGCGCGGGTTCCGAGAAGGGGGTCCCTCGTCCATGAATTCTGATCTGCTCTGGGTCGTCGGCGCCGGCATCGTCGTCGGTGTCGTGCTGCTGCTCGCCATCATCGGCTTCTTCATCTTCCGCGCCTGGTACCAGGTCCCGCAGGCCGACGAGGCCATCGTGATCGTCGGAAAGAAGCAGAAGGGCGACGACGGGCTGACGTCCAACATGACCGTCATCACCGGCGGCGGCGCCTTCGTCAACAAGCTGACCCAGCGCTCCGACCGCATCTCGCTGCGGTCGCGGCAGATAAAGATGGAGCCGGTCGCTCAGACCAAGAACGGCGTCACGATCCACCTCGCGGGCGTCGCCCTCGTGAAGATCGGCTCCACGCCGGATCAGGTGCGCGCCGCCGCCGAGCGGTTCGCCTCGCAGGACCAGTCGATCGACGTCTTCACCACCGAGCAGCTCGAGGGCGCGCTGCGCGGCGTCGTCGCGAAGCTCAGCGTCGAGGAGGTCATGCAGGACCGCCAGAAGCTCGGCGACGAGATCGCCGAGGGCATCAAGGGCGACCTGCTCGCCCAGGGCCTCGTCCTCGACTCCTTCGCCATCCAGGGCGTCACCGACCGCAACGGCTACATCGAGGCGCTCGGCGCCCAGGAGATCGAGCGCGTCCGGCGCGAGGCCGACGTCGCCCGGATCAACGCGGCCCGCGAGGTCAAGGCCCGCCAGCTCGCCACCGACGAGGCGAACCTGATCGAGCAGACCGCCTTCGACAAGAACACCGCCGCCTCGAAGTCCGAGGTCGGCCGCGCCAACGCCGAGGCCGAGCAGGCCGAGAACCTGGCCCGCGCCGAGCGCGAGCAGGCCGTCCTCGTCCAGCGCGCCGAGAACCGGCAGGCCGAGCTCGATGCCGACGTCAAGCGCGTGGCCGACGCCGAGAAGTACCGGCGCCAGACCGAGGCCGACGCCGACGCCTACGGGCGCGCGAAGAAGGCCGAGACCGACCGCCAGGTCGCGCAGCAGGTGTCCGACGCCGAGGCCTACGCCGTCCAGCGCCAGGCGGAGGCCCGCCAGGCGTCCGCCGCGGCCGAGGCGGCGGCAGTGAGTGCCCGCGCCGAGGCGGAGGCCCACGCTCTGCGGGCCAAGGCCGGCGCCGAGGCCGAGGCCCTGCGCGCGAACGCCTCCGCCGAGGCGGAGGCCATCCGCACCAAGGGTGAGGCGAGCGCGGCTGCGATCCAGGCCGAGGCGGAGGCGCTCCGCGAGAACCAGGAGGCGATCCTGGGCCGCGAGCTGATCGGGCAGCTCCCGTCCCTGATGGCGGAGTTCGCGAAGGGCTACCAGAACGTCGGCACCATCACCCTGATCGGCGGCGACACCGCGGCCACGCACATCGCCCGCGAGCAGGCGGCGAGCCTCTCGGCCACGTTCGACAGCGTCAAGTCCGCGACCGGCGTCGACCTCGGAGCGATCCTGCAGGGCCAGGCGTTCGGCCGGGGTGTGGCGTCGACCTCGGCCGCCGAGCCGACCGCGACCGCCGACCCCAGCGCCGTCCCCTCGACGAGCTGACGACCCGGGCCGCCCGCCCTCGATGCGGGCGGCACGGCGTCGTGCCGGCGGGTGCCGGCCCCGACTACTCGCCACAGCATCGATCCGTCACCAAAGGCTGCCTCGACGGCTCCCACCGGACCCTCCGCGCCGGATCGACGTCCCCTCGCTCGACGAGCACGCGGAGGGCGATCCGTCCACTCCCCGCGCACTCCGCGGTCCGGACGTACGCTGGCCCGATGAGACAGGGGAGGGTGCGCGGGCTCGGCCGGGCCGCCGTCGTCCTGACGGCCGTACTCCTGCTCGCCGGCTGCAGCGGTGACTCCTTCCGCGCCGACTTCACACGCACCTTCGGCAGCGACGACGCGGTCGCCGACCTCGAGCTCGCGACGGTCGAGGACATGCCCTTCACCGGCGGAGTCAGCGCCGAGGTCGTCGCCCGGGAGGACCTCTCCGACGCCGACGTGGCGTCCCTCGCCGACCGGTTGGCCGCCTTCGCCGCGAAGCGCCCGACGGGCGACGTGCGGATCCTCCTCGACGCCGAGGACCTCACTCTGCCCGTGTCCGGCGACGAGGACCTCACGTCCGGCCGGATCGCCGCCGCGCTCTCGCTCCGGGACGACCCGCGAGTCGAGGCCCTCGCCCTCGCCGCCGACGACAGCGAGGACCGCGTCAGCGGGCTGAGCCTCTTCCTGTCGGACGGCGCGACCGCCACCGACGCCTTCGCGCTCGCCCGGAGCGCCCCCGAGCTCCTCCCCGAGACCTCGCCCCCGCACGTCAGCGTCCAGAGCGCCGACCGCTCGCTCCTGGTGAGCGGCACCCCGGGCCCCTGGCTCGACGACGCCGAGCGCCTCTGGACAGCAATCTCGTCCGCGGTCCCCGTCGCGGCCTTCCGCGCCGACCCCGACCACCTCGCCGTGACCCTGACGAGCGACGCCGACCGCGCCGCGGCCACACTCGCCGCCGCCTCCGTCCCGAGCGGCGCGATCGCTGTCGCGTTCTCCGGCCCCTGACCGCGTCGGGCGACACCGACCTCGAGCGCGGGCTCGTGCAGCCTCGTCGTCCCGGATCCCCGCGCCGGTCGGCAGCGAAGCCTCACCGTCACTCCCAGGTCGCGACGACAGGATTCCATCGACCTGGCACTGCGGCGGACAGCACCGGGTCGGTGAAGCGCGCGACCGCGCCGAGCAGGTCGCCGAACGCCTCGGGGAGCTCGCCGTCACGGTGCGAGCGGGTACGCCAGGCGCGGTACTTCTGCTGCGCTCGTTCGCTCATAGGCGCGAGCGCGGGCAGGAGGGGCGCCAGCGTGACCTCGCGGTACTCGGCGACAGCGGTCATCGAGGTGCGAAGCTCTCCTGCGTCGACCGAGTGGAGTCGTGTGAGCACGTAGACGTCTGCGAAATCGCGCCATCGAGTATTGGCGACACCGCGGTCGACGGCAGTGATGATCTTCTCGGCGAGCACCATCGTCAGCGGGTACCCGAGCACTGTCACGGGTGGGAGGCCGAGAGGAACGACGCGCGGCAGGTCGATGAGGCGCGGCGCAGGCCAGATCGGGTCGCCGAAGTTCACGTCCATCCCGATGGTCAACCGCGCAGAGCCGAGCCGCGCGGTCAGTCTCACTCGCACGCCCGCGTACTCGTCCTCGTCGCGGATCGTCGTCGCGGTGACCGCGGAGGGGTCGAAGACGAGGCCGTCGGGACACCCCAGCGCCGCGATCGCTCGAACACGCTCCGCGACCTCCTCGGGGTCACCGTCGAGTCCGGTCGCCTGGAGGTCGATGTCCTTCGTCGGGCGGCGCGCAGCGAATGCGGCGAGCAGCACACCGCCCTTGAGAACGAAGTCCTCGCGGTACTCGGAGAGCGCGATCCGCGCCAGCAGCCCCTCGAGCGCGTACAAGGTCATCAGCTCCTGCACGTCCGCGCCGGACTGCCGGGCGAAGGCGCGGATGGCGAGAATCGCGTCTCCCGCCGGGGTGCCGTGCTGCGGACCAGGGCTCACAGAAGAACCTCCAGCGCCTGCTGGAGTGCGGGACGCGCCATCGGGAAGTCCTCAGCCATCGCGAGCAGCGCACCCGGGCTGCTGCCCCGCCTGCGGAGCCACTGCTTGAGCGCGCCGAGCGCGAGGTCAGTGCCCCAGACGTGCCGCAGCCGGAAGACGTCGATCAGGGTGCGCTCGGCCGAGTAGAGGCCGATCGACATCCCGCCGGGGAGTGCGTGCTCACCGCGACCGACGCCGAACGTGCCGGCGTCGAACCGGTGCCAGGTGAGGAGGGCGTGATGCACGGTGACCGTCTGAGCGCCGCGTGGAACAGCGACGTCGCTTCGAGAAGGGATCTCGTCGGTCAGCTCGTGCAGCGAGAGCGCCGTGAGCAGGCACAGCGTGGCGTCCGCGTTCTTCGCCGCGATCGCGATCCATGCCGCCGTCGTGTCGTCGGCGAGCCCCGATCGCAGGAACAGGCCGGGAGCGATGCGCTCGAACTCGCCCGTCCGGATCAAGCCGTCGAGGCCGTATCGGGTGAGGCCTTGCGCAGCCAGACCGCGGTAGTCGAGCAGGTCCGGCACGGTCGCGGCGTCCACGCTCGCCCTCTCGTCAGGAGAATTCGGTACAGGTGCAGTATACCTGTACCGGTTTTCGTCGTGTCGTTCGACTCCGAACGTCTGCGGCTCCGCGATTCCCCGCTCAGAAGCAGCGGGCCAGGTGCTCGCGCAGCGCTTCGTCGCAGACGTACACGTACGTCCCCCTGATCCCGCGCGTGAGCAGCACCGTGTAGATGTTGCGGACGTACGCGAGCAGGTCCTCGTCGCTGTAGGTGATTCCCAGCTTCTTGTTGTTCTCGCGGCCCTTCTTGTCGAAGGAGTGCGCGCGATCGAAGACGATGCGGCCCGAAACGGTGTCGTAGCGCAGGTCCCGGCCGATGATCACGCCCGCGTAGTTCAGGTCGTAGCCCTGCACCGTGTGGATCGAGCCGACCTCGTCGATCGCGCCGGGGGAGTTGATCCAGTCGCGCTGCGTCTGATTCCAGCGGAGGGATTCGTCGCCGATCACGATGTCGAACGCGCTCTTGTCCGTCTTCGTGACCCACTTCCACGCATACCCGGCGACCAGGCGCGAGAGGCCGTGCGCCCGGTCGCGCTGCACGACGGCCCGCCGCAGCTCGCTCGGATCGTCGAAGAAGCGGAGGTCGTACTCGCCGAAGTCCTCGCGAGCGCGGGGCGGATCGTCGGACAGCACGGCTCGCACGTAGCCGACGTAGTCCTTGTCGGCGGCGATGCGCATCTGCGAGCGGAGCGGGTAGAGACGACCCGCGGCCGACGCCTCCGCCAGAACGGCTCGGGTGACTGTCGCGGGCAGGTCCGCCGGGCGCACGGTCTGCGCGGTGTCCAGCATCAGGATCGTGTGCCGGCTCCGCGCGCGGATCCAGTCGAGCTGCGTGTGCTCCAGCGAGTCCTCGCCGAAGAGGCGCTCGTTGATGTCGATGAACTTGCGGTTCAGCGGCCCCGACGGCTGATTCGCGCGCTGGCTGAGCCGGTGCGCCTCGTCGACGAGCAGGAGGTCGAAGGGCTCCTCGCTCTCGCCGACCTGGAACGGCGTCAGCACGAGGTCCTTCGACAGCCCCGGCGTGAGGGTGCACACCCGCGAGATCGATCCGCGCAGCGACTGCTGCGGCACGACCAGTCCGACCCGCAGCGTCGCGAGCAGCTCGGCGTGCCCCGGGGTGAAGAACTCGCTGAAGACGGAGTCGGCGTCCAGCGGCTCCTCCGGATCGTGCCGGAGGATGTCCTGCAGGAGCTTCAGCAGGTAGATGGCGACGACGGTCTTCCCGGTCCCCGGGTCGCCCTGCACGACGACGGTGCTCCGCTCGCCGGACTCGAGGTCGGCGAACAGCCCCTCGAGGATGTCCTCTACGGCGACGGCCTGATCGTGGTTGAGCGCCTTGAACGGCGACAGCTTGAAGAGGTCGCTGTTGACGATCTCCGGGAGCGTCCGCTGGAAGAGGTGCTCCTGGGTGCGGAGCACCTCGAAGACCTCGTCGAACGTCTCCCGGTAGGAGGCGCGGTCGAAGTAGTCGGCGTCGGTGATGCCGGCGTTCTGATTGAGGACGGTCAGACGTCCCTCGCCGGCGAGCATCCGCAGGAGGAACGACTCGAGATCGAGGCAGGCCGACTTGTTGAAGGTGTCGTCGAAGACCACCCGCACGCGATCGAGTCGGCTCTTGGCCGGCGAGTCCAGGTGCTGGCGCAGTCGCGCCTCCGCGTTGAGCGACTCGCCCACGTAGACCTCCGAGGCGCTGTCGAGGACGTAGACGACGGGCCAGTTGCGGTGGCGGGGATCGGCGGCTCCCCAGGCGCGCACCCGGTCCCCGTCGAAGGGCAGCCGCTCGAGCTCAAAGCCGGTCATGCTTCTCGCTCCGACCCCGCGCCTTCTCCACCGGGTACTTCGCGCGCGTCTTCTCGAGCTTGTCGAGGACGATTGCGCCGGGATCGACCCCGAGCCGGTCCGCGAGGAGGAAGCAGTACGTCAGGACGTCCGCGAGCTCCTCGATCGCCGCCGGGAGGTCGCTCCCGCCCCACTGGAAGCACTCGAGCAGCTCGCCCGACTCGATGCTGATGCTCTTCGCGAGGTTCTCCGTCGAGTGGAACTGCGCCCACTCCCGCTCCCGGACGAAGGCGCGGAGGGCGTCGAGGACGTCGTCATCGGGCATGGCTGCCAACCTACAGCGGCGGTCCCGCTGACCCCGTCGTGCGAGGAGGAGTGTGCCGCGTCCGACCGGTCCTCGGGCCGTTCTGCGTCCACTCGACTCTCGGTCCGACGCCGAACGGACCCGAACCGGGCCCCGCGGTGACGCCAGAGCCCGTTCCGCGTCCGGTCAGCCGAGCTCCTTGCGCATCTGGAGCGACGTCGGCTCGTAGCCGAGCGACTCGTACAGTCCCCGCGCCGTCGTGTTGAAGCCGAAGACGTTCAGCGCGAGCGCCCGGTAGCCGCGCGAGCGGGCGTGCTCCTCCGCCAGCAGCATCGCCGCGCGGCCGAACCCGCGGCCGCGCTCCGACGGGTCGACCTCGACGTCCCAGATGGAGGCGACGCCCTCGAGCTCCTGCGGGTGCGGCCCCACCCAGATCACGCCGACCGGGCGCCCGTCGTCGAGGACCCGCAGCACGTCGTGGCCCGGTGCGAGGACGCCGCCCGGGAACAGTCGCTCGTCGTTCGCGTCGGCGTTCCGCAACGCCGCGGCCTCGTCGTCGCCCGCGCGCATCCGGTCCGCGACGTAGGATGCGCGCTGGACGGACATCCACTCGGCGAGTTCGGCGAGCGGGAACGGCGCGAGGGAGACGGACATGCCCCACGGTCCCACACCTGCCGCGCAACATCAGCTGAATCGGGTGGGCCTCGCCCCACAGGGGACGCCCACCTCTCTCAGCCGAGATCGTGCGCGGCCGACGCGCCGATTCCGGCTCAGGAGCGGTCCGCGTCCTCGCTCTCGGCCGCCGCGGTCTGCTCCGCGTGCTTCTTCTTGCCGAAGCGCGTCGCCAGGAACAGCAGCGTCCCGACGACCACGTAGCCGGCGGTCCCGAGCCAGACCACGCCGGTCTGCTGCGTCAGCAGCACGACGCTCGCGATGATCGCCAGGACCGGGACGACACGCGGCACCGAGTAGTGCGGGTGGTCGACGCGGTCCTTCTTCAGCACCAGCACCGAGATGTTCGCGGAGATGAAGACCAGGAGCAGCAGCAGCACGGTCGTCTCGGCCAGCGTGCCGACATCGCCGACGAGGCTGAGCAGCATGGTCACCCCGCCGACCACGACGATCGAGACCCAGGGGGTGCGGCGGTTCGGCAGGACGCGGCCGAAGGCGCTCGGCACCAAGCCCGACTTCGCCAGCCCGAAGCCCACCCGGCTCGCCATCACCATGAACAGCAGCGCGCCGTTCGCGATCGCGATGAGCGCGATCAGGCCGAACAGCCACGGCGGCACCGCCACTCCGCTGGCCGCGACCACGTCGAGCAGCGGGCCCGTCGACTCCGCGAGCTCCTCGTTCGGCAGCACGATCACGGCTCCCAGGGCGATCAGAAGGTAGACCACGGCGGCGGTGATCAGGGCGCCGAACAGCGCGCGCGGGTAGACCTTCGAGGGGTTGCGGACCTCCTCGGCCATGTTCGCCGCGGCCTCGAAGCCGAGGAAGGAGAAGAAGGCGACGATGGAGGCGGCGAACGCGCCCTGCAGCGGCGCGACGTCGGGGTTGAACTCGAAGACGCGGGCCGCGTCGCCGTTGCCGCCGCCGAAGAAGATCGCGGCGCAGACGATCACGATGACCAGGCCGCTCACCTCGATCACCGAGGCGACCAGGTTCGCGGTCAGCGACTCCTTCACCCCGCGCAGGTTGATCAGCGTGAGGATCGCGATGAAGACGATCGCGGTGGGCGCGGGCGGCACGTCGAGCAGCGCGCCGAGGTAGTCGCCGGCGAACGCGTTGGCGAGCGAGGCGGCGGTCGTGATGCCGGAGGCCATCATCAGGAAGCCGACCAGGAACGACAGGTACGGCTTGCCGAACGCCCGGTCCACGTATCGGGCGGCACCGCCGGCGTGCGGGTACTTGGTGATCAGCTCGGCGTAGGTGCCGGCGGTCAGCAGCGCGATCACGAGCGCGATCAGCAGCGGCAGCCAGATCACGCCGCCGACGTCCGCGGCCATCGTGCCGACCAGCGTGTAGATGCCGGCGCCGAGGGTGTCGCCGACGATGAAGGCGAAGAGCAGCGGGCCGGTGATGACCTTCTTCAGCGACCCTCCGCCCTTCGCGGGGGCACTGGCGGCGGCGTTCGTCGTCTCGGTCATCCCGCGATTCCAACGAGAACCGGGCCCGGGCGCAACCCCTGCCGCGAGATCGCTTCGGGATTTCTCATGCTCGAAACACTCGGGTGTGCCGTGCCCGCAGCTCTCGAGGTCGCGCTCGGGCGCTCCGGTCCCGCGGGGGCGGATCCGCGCCCGGAGGCGCCGGGTGTAGGTTCGACGACCGTGGAAACGCTGACGACGGTCCCCCGGGACTCCCACGATGTCCGGGACCGCGTGCTCGCCGATCTGCGCGCACTGCTCGGCGACCGCGTCGTCACCGACCGCGACGTGCTCGAGGCGTACAGCCACGACGACGCCGAGTGGGCGCCCCACGGCCTGCCGCTCGCGGTCGTCCTCGCCGAGAGCGCGGAGGACGTGGCGCACGCCGTCCGCGTCGCCGCCCGCGGGGGTCTCAGCGTGGTCCCGCGCGGAGCGGGCACCGGGCTCTCCGGCGGCGCCAACGCGCTCGCCGGCTGCCTCGTGGTCTCGCTCGAGCGGATGGACGCCGTCCTCGAGATCGACGCCGACGAGCGGTTCGTCGTCGCCCAGCCCGGCGTGATCAACGATGCGCTGCGGGCGGCCGTCGCCGAGGCCGGACTCTGGTATCCGCCGGACCCGGCCAGCTCCGCCATCTCGACGATCGGCGGCAACGCCGCGACCAACGCCGGCGGCATCTGCTGCGTCAAGTACGGCGTCACCCGCGACTACGTGCTCGGGATGAAGGTCGTCCTCGCCGACGGCTCGCTCGTCAGCCTCGGCCGCCGCACCGCGAAGGGCGTCGTCGGCTACGACCTCACCGGCCTGATGATCGGCTCGGAGGGGACGCTCGGCATCATCGTCGAGCTCACGCTCCGGCTCCTCCCGCTCGCCGGCCGCGAGCAGCGCGCGATCGTCGGCTCCTTCGGCTCGCTGGAGGACGCGGGAGTCGCGGTCGCCGCGATCTCGGCCGCCGGCATCATCCCCTCCGCCCTCGAGATCATCGACAGCACCTGCCTGCGCGCCGTCGACGATTGGCAGCACCTCGGCCTGCCGCACACCGTCGCTACGCTGCTGCTGGCCAAGGTCGACGAGCCGGGGGAGGCGGGCCGCACCGCCGCCGATCGCGTCGAGGCCCTGATGGCCGGCGCCCGCGCGCTCTCCGTCGAGCAGGCCACCGACCAGGACGAGGTCGACCGCCTCTTCCTCGCCCGCCGCCTCGCCTACCCGGCGCTCGAGCGCCTCGGTCCGGTGCTCACCGAGGACGTCTGCGTGCCGCGCGGGGCCGTGCCGGAGATGCTCGCCCGCATCCGCTCGGCCGCCGCCGACCACGACGTGGTCATCGCGACGATCGCGCACGCCGGCGACGGCAACCTCCACCCGCTGATCATCGCGCCCGAGGGCGACGACGCCGCGAAGGCCCGGGCGAAGAGCGCCTTCGACCGCATCGTCGAGGACTGCCTCGACCTCGGCGGCACCGTCACCGGCGAGCACGGCGTGGGCCTGCTCAAGCTGCCGGGAGCGGCCGACGAGCTCGGACCGCGCGTGCTCGGGATGCACCGCTCGATCAAGGACGCCCTCGACCCGCTCGGCGTGCTCAACCCGGGCAAGGCGTTCCCGGGCTGAGCCCGCACGGCGCGCTCAGCGCGCCAGGAACTCCAGCAGCGCCTCGGTGAAGGCCTTCGGCTGCTCGATGTTCGCCGCGTGGCCGTCCTTCTCGATCACGAGGGAGTCGCCGCGCGGGGCGAGCGAGGCCGCGGCGGCCGCGTGCTCGGCCGGCCAGAACTCGCTCTCGCGCCCGGCGACGAAGAGCATCGGCACGCTCGTCCGAGCGATCACCGGCCGCCAGTCCGCCTTCGCGTGGTCGTTCAGCAGCCGCCGCTCGGTCTCGGTCAGCTCCCGGCGCTCGCCGCCGCCGAGCGCCTTCAGCAGCCGCGCGATCCGCACCGCCCCTTGGACGCGCACTCCAGCGGCCGGGATCCGGGATCGTGGTCGCGAAGAGGGTGTCGCGGTTCGCCTCGGTGTAGTCGTAGAAGCCGTAGGGCCAGTCGTCGCCGTCGAGCATGCGGGGCGTCTGGTCGATGATCACGATGCGGTCGACGCGGCTCGCGTCGGTGCTTCCCGCCGTGCCTCCCGCGGTGCCCTCCAGGAACGCCCAGATCGAGTTGTCGCCCATCGACCCGCCGACCAGTGCCGCGCCCTGCAGGTCCAGGTGTCGGAGCAGCTGCGCGAGGTCGGCGCCGTGCCGCACCATCGTCGCACCGGCCTCCGTCCGCTCGGACAGCCCGTGCCCGCGCCGGTCGAACGAGATCACCCGGTAGCCGGCCTCCGCGAGCGGCCCCTGCTGCGGCTTCCAGCTCGTCGCCGGCGCCGTGAACCCGGCGATCAGCACCACCGGCCGCCCGGCCGGGTCGCCCTGCTCGGTCCAGCTCAGCCGGACCCCGTCGTCCGTGGTGAAGTCCGGCATCGTCGCCCCTCGTCGCTGACGTCGCGATCGGGTGCGGTCGCCTCCGCCACGCTAGCCCGCCAGGAGTCGCACGTCGCCGCCCGAGCCGAGCCTCTCGAGATCAGGCCTCCTCGAGCACGCTCCGCACCGCGTCGTTGGCCTCGCGCCACTCCTCCGGGTCCTCCTCCTCCCAGAGCTCCGTGAGCTCGCTCCCGGGCGAGTCCGCGGCGCTGAGCGCGGCGAGGGCCAGGGCCACGAGCTCGTCGTCCGGGCGTCCGGCCCGCTGCACGAAGTGCGCGATCGTGTCGGCGTGCGGACCGCCCTCCCGGCCCAGCCCGCGCGCGACCACCTCCGCGGCCGCGATCGCGATCGTCGCCGCATCCGCGTCCAGCTGCGCCGGCGCGACGGCGGCGTCCAGCGCCTCGCGGACGTACTGCCAGTCGCCGGCCTCGTCGAGCTCGTAGACCCAGTCGCTCGCCGTGTCGTTGCCGAACGGCTCCCCACTCCATGCACCCATGGCCCGACGCTACGCCGCCCCGCGCGCGGCCGCACCGCCGATGCACCGATCGATCCGTCGGAGGAGCACGTGCCGGAGTGCGCGAGGCAGCCGTTCGCGACGGATCGGCCCGGCCGGTCCCGCTCGCCGGACGAGCGGACCGCTCGCGGAGGGTTCCTCCGGCGTTCATCACACAGGGGCCCTCGTGCGTGACCCGGCTCGCCCGCACTGGGTAGGCTGTACTGCTCCGTCGTCGAGGGGGAGCGGTCGCGGAGGAACGATGGGCAAGAAGCGCAATCAGGGACGATCCGGGAACGGGCGCTCCGGCGGCTCCGGCGGCCAGGGCGGCGGCCGCACCGCCGAGACCGCGCTGATGGTGCGGTTCCGCAGCTGGTACCGGTCGCACCTCGCCGACGTCGCCGTCCTGCACGAGCACCTCGATGTCGACGAGGCCGTCGAGGTCCTCACCGACCTCTTCGCCATGACCCGCGACCTCCGCCCGCGCGGCTCGTTCGCCCAGCCCGACGCCGAGCTCCTCGAGGCCGTCTTCGACCAGATCGAAGCCGACCTCTCCGGGGAGGAGAGCGAGGCCGACCTGGACGACACCCTCTTCACCGTCGCCGAGGTCGTCGAGCACTTCCTCGACTTCCTGACGGACGAGGACCTCTGGACCGGCACCGACGAGGAGCTCGACGAGTGCCAGGCCGTGCTGGACGAGGTCCTCGACCTCGCCGGCTCCTTCGTCGAGGCCGTCCTCGACGACCTGCTCGAGGTCGACGAGGTCCCGGACGCCGAGATGCTCTCCGCCGCACGCGCCACCGCCCTCGTGCACGCGGCCGACGTCGTCGTCGAGCACCTCGCCGCCACCGACGGAGCGACCGTCTCCGAGCGCGCCGCCCGCGAGATCGTCGTCGAGGCCGGAGTCTCCTCCGCCGGCTCCTCGCCGAGCGACGACGCCGTCCGCATCCCGGTCTCGGCCTGGTGGGACGCGCTGGTCGCCTCCGCCGTGCTCGACGCCGACGGCTCCACCGCGAGCCTCGGCGAGTCCGCACCGCTCTGGCGCAGCTCCGACGCGCACGAGGCCTCGGTCGAGCGGATCGCCTACATCGCCCGCTTCGTCGAGCTCTGGCTCGTCAGCGCGCAGGAGGCGCTCGCCGCCGCCGACACCGAGAACGGCGCCTTCTCGCCGCGCGAGCGCGCGATCACCACCACCGACGCCGTGCTGGTGCGGATCGCGGTCGCCTGCCAGGCGCAGGTCCACGAGGGCCTCGTCGTCGGCGAGCTGGTCGACGAGCTCGCCGCCGACCTCGACGTCTCGCTCGAGGACGCCCTGGACGAGCGCGAGCGGATGGTCGGCGCGGCCGAGCGGATGCTCGACGACGCCGCCGAGCTCGGCCTGCTGCTGCACTCGCCGGAGTTCGGCTACGTGCTGCCCGAGGGCCTGCAGCCGGTCCTCGCCTCGGTCGTCCGCGCGAGCATCGTCCTGCTCGGCGCCCGCGACGCGACCCGCCTCGAGATCCTCGACGAGGCCACCGAGGACACCGACTCCGCCTACGCCCTGCACGTCTCGCTGCTCGGCACCAAGCCGGTCGTCTGGCGCCGACTCGAGCTGTCCTCGGAGTCGTCGCTGCGCGATCTGCACCTCGCCCTGCAGCTCTCGCTCGGCTGGACCGACGCCCAGCCGCACTTCTTCAGCGTCGGCGTGCCCGACGAGGAGCAGGCGCCGATCGGCTCGCCGGCCGACGCGGAGGAGCTCGGCTCCGACCTGGTCGACGAGGGCGGTGTCGCGCTCGCGGAGGTGCTCGAGAGCGTCGGCGACGAGCTGTTCTACGTCTACGACCTCGAGGACGAGTGGCGGCACGTCATCCGCCTCGAGTCGGTGTCGCCGCTCGGCGCCGCCCTGCCGCGCTGCACCGGCGCGCGCGGCGCGGCTCCGCTCGACGCCCCCGGCGGCCCCGCGGCCTGGGCCGACACCGTCCGCGCCGCGACCGACCCGTCGTCCGCCGACCACGCGGAGGCGCTCGACGCCCTCGGGCTCGCCCCCGAGGCGACGTTCGACCCCGCGAGCGTCGACGTCGACGGCATCAACCGCTCGCTCGGCCTGCTCCGCGCGGCGGTCTGACCGGTCCGCTCTGCTCTCAGCGCCCGGTCACGGGGTGAGCAGCAGCTTGCCGATGTGCCCGGAGGCGGTCATCCGCTCGTGCGCCCGCTCGGCCTCGGCCAGCGGGATCACCTCGTCGACCACCGGCCGGACAGTGCCGTCCGCGACCAACGGCCAGACGCTCTCGCGCACCGCGGCGACGATCGCGCGCCGCTCCGCCAGCGGCCGGGCACGCAGCGTCGTGGCGTGCACCGCCGCGCGCTTGCGCATCAGCGTCCCGATGTCGAGGGAGCCCTGCGCGCCGGACTGGTTGCCGATGAAGACGATCCGGCCGCCGAGCGCGAGCGCCTCGACGTCGCGGGCGAGGTAGTCGCCGCCGACCGGATCCAGGATCACGTCGACCCCGCCGTCCGTCTCGACCGCGATCCGCTCGACGAAGTCCTGCTCGCGGTAGTCGATCAGGATGTCCGCGCCGAGCGCCCGGCAGGCGTCGAGCTTCCGCGGGCTGCCGGCCGTCACGGCGACCCGGGCGCCGATGGCCGAGGCGATCTGGATCGCGGTGGTGCCGATCCCGCTGCCGCCGCCGTGGATCAGCACGGTCTCGCCGGCGCGGAGCCCTGCGACGAGGACCAGGTTCGACCAGACGGTCGCCGTCGTCTCGGGCAGCGCGGCGGCCGAGATCAGGTCGACGCCCTCGGGCACCGGCAGCAGCAGCCCCGCGTCGACCACGACGTGCTCGGCGTAGCCGCCGCCGGAGAGCAGCGCGCAGACCTCGTCGCCCTGGGCGACCGTCGTGACGCCCTCGCCGAGGCCGACGACGGTCCCGGACACCTCCATGCCGAGGATCTCCGACGCTCCGGCCGGCGGCGGATACACGCCGGCGCGCTGCCCGAGGTCGGCGCGGTTCACGCCGGCGGCGGCCACGCGGAGCAGCACCTCGCCGGGTCCGGGGGAGGGGGTGGCGGTCTCCTCGAGGACGAGGCGGGAGTCGGGGCCGGGGTTCTCGACGCGGATCGCAAGCATCCCGCGATGCTACGCCGCGGGCCTCCACGGGCGGTTCCGTCCGATCTGCAGGTGATCCGGCGCTCTGCCGGCGCCTCCGCGCTGACGAGAGCGCGCTCCCGCCGGGATCGCCTGCGGATCGCACGCCGGCCCGCGTCAGGCGTGCTCCGCCAGGAACGCCAGCACCGCGTCCTTGAACGCCCGCGCCGGCACCGTGCTCGTGTGATCGCGGCCCGGGACGCTGACGAAGCGCGCGCCCCCCTCCTCCGCCAGCCGCGCCCCGCCGGGCGCGATCGGGTCGGCCCCGCCCGTCACCATCAGCGTCGGCAGCTCGGGGTGCGCGCCGAGTTCCGGATGCGCCCCGCCGCGCACCCCGTCGGCCACCGCCACCAGCGCGGCCAGGTCGTTCCCGGCGACGCCCTCCGCCATGCCGATGAAGGCGCGCGTGAACCGGTCGTCGATCTCGCCGCCGTCGGCCACCCGCGCCCGGGCCGCCGCCGCGTCGAAGTGCCGCAGCGGCTCGCCGACCGTGAGCCCGCCCAGGCTCAGCGTCGCGAGCAGCTCCGGATGCTCCAGCCCGAGCACCCAGCCCATCCGTGCGCCGAGCGAGTAGCCGAGGTAGTGCGGAGCGATCAGGTCGTAGGTCTCGATGACGCGCACGATGTCGGCGACCATCAGGTCGACCCCGTACGCGCCGGCGCGATGCGGCTTCTCGCTGGCGCCGTGCCCGCGCTGGTCGAGCGCGACCACCCGGTAGCCCGCGCGGGTCAGCGTCCGCAGCCAGCCCGCCGTCTCCCAGTTCAGCACCGCGTTCGACGCGAACCCGTGCACCGCCAGCACGGTCGGCGCCCCCTCGTCGCCGAGCGCGTAGGTCGCGATCCGCGTCCCGTCGTCGGCGACCACGGACACGGGCGGGGGGAAGGCGATCGGCGTCACCCGACCACCCTGCCATCCCGCGGGGGCGGGCCCTGCGCCCCCGCGGGATCGACATCGCGCTCGGATTGGCTGCGTCGGCCCAGGTGAGAGCACTCCCGGAGATGCGTGATCGCGCGCCAAGTTCGCGCAATCGATCCTTGCGTCGTAGGCGTCGTAACCATTTCAGTATGGTTCTCGGATGGGTGAGGCAGAACAGCCGAAAGAAGAGCGGAAGCGAGACCCGATATGGGGAACGCGGACACCGTGGGGATTCGTCGTGATCGCCTTCGTCGGATCGTTGTGCGGCGGTGCCATCGCCAAAGCAGTCGGAGCGATCGACCCGTGGACCGTGGTGATCAATGCCGTGGCCATCGCGATCACATATCTCGTCTGCCGTGCATTGCTCACCCTCTGGCGCAGTCGGCGCCGATGACAAGATCGAGGAAGGTACTCAATGAAGAGCATTTGAACGACCCTGACGGCGGTGGCTGTCTGCGCGACGGCCCTCAGTGGAGCGCCCTTCGCTGCGGCGTCGGCCGCGGTGGAAGCACCGGCGTTGGTGCAGTCCAGCGGACATGCCGAGATCGCGGTGAAACGCGTGACAGCCACAGGAGTGACGTTCGACGTCGGCGGCGGAGCCCTGCCCGTGAAGTCGAAAGATGGACGCATCCGAATCACTGATGGAAGTGTGACCTCGGACGCACTACCCAAGACGATCAGCGGCGCCAGTGGGCGGAGCGTGACGGGGACCTGGACGCTGGATGATGACTCGAACACGGTGACCTTCCACTTCTCCTCCGGGAGCAGCTCTCTCATCCCCGCGAAGGGCGCGCCGCCGCGGGCGCTTTCGAGCGACTGGGGCTCCAAGGAATGGGGTCACTGCGTGGCGGGCAATGGCATCGGTGGAGCAGCCTGGGGAGGGTTCGTCGGGGCGATCACAGGGCCCGGGGCGATCGCCGCGGCGACAGGCGGCCTTCTGGGTGGGATCGTGAGCGGCGCGTTCACCTGCTGACACCGCGGAGAGGATGCATCGGATCTTGGTCAGCGCACCGGCCGGGAGGAGCGCACGAACGGCACCGCGATGACGAGGCGGACGCTCCGGCCGCGACCCGAGCGGACGCCGAGCACGACGCAGAGGACGAGGTTCAGCACGAAGAGGCCGAGGATGGCCGCGATCGTGAGGGTCGGCCAGCCGCCGCCCCAGGTGTCGCGGACCGAGACGAGCGCGAGGTGCAGCGGCACGAGCATCAGCTGCAGCGCGAGGTAGGTCAGCTGCCAGTTGACGGCGACGACGCCGTTGCGGTCGCTCAGGGTGCCGCCGCGACGCCGGGCGCCCCAGGCCAGCACCGTCGCCGTGACCGAGATCAGCGGGGAGAGGATCACGAAGCCCGCGAGCGCGGAGAGTCCGGCGAGCCAGATCGCGCGGGCCCCGCGGCCGTCGCGGCGGCGGCGCAGCGTCTCGTCGTCGTCCATTCGCGGCCGCTCCCTCGCGATCGTCCCGGCGCACCGCCGGTCGTCCCAGTCTCGCACCGGCCCCCGGGAGCGAGCGGGGGGTTCCCCCTCCCGCCCGGGGGTTAGCCGGATGGGGGTGGATCCGCGTCCTCCGTAGCGTGGAGGCATCGCCGGGCGCCCCCGGCACCGCACCCCGCAGAAGGAGCACCGACCGTGTCGAACGCCGAGTCCACCCCGTCCACCCGCACCCCCGCCGACGAGCAGCCGACCGAGGTCTACGGCTCCACCGCCGTCCTCACCGATCCCGCGCCGGAGCAGCGTCCGCAGGCCGAGCAGCAGCGCCCGCAGTCCGAGCGGCCCGCCGCCCAGCACCCGGCCCCGTACGGCGTCCCGCCCGTCGCCGCCGACCCGGCCCCGTCCACTCCGTTCTCGCTGACCAGCCTCATCCTCGGTGTCACCTCGGTCTTCTTCGGCCTCACGGTGATCGCCCCCGTCGCCGGCCTCGTCTTCGGCATCCTGGGCCTCCGCCGCGAGCCCACCGGCCGCACGCTCGCCGTCTGGGGCATCGTCCTCAACTCGGTCATGATCGGCCTCGTCGCGCTCTTCGTCGTCGCCCTGCTCTTCCTCGGCCTGCTGGTGCCGTTCGTCGCGATCGCGACGGGCACCGACGTCAGCTGACCGGGCGGCCGCTCCCGGCTCAGGTCAGGAACGCGCGCAGCAGTGCCGCGGAGGCGTGCACGTGCTCCGTCATCAGCCGGGCCGCCTCCGCCGCCCGCCCGGTCAGGATCGCCGTCACCAGCGCCCGGTGCTGCTCGTCCGCGTGGGCGATGTTCCGCGGCAGCAGCGGGATGTCGTCGAGCAGCGCGTTCACCCGCGTCCGGCTCTCCGCCACGAGCGGCAGGAGCGACGGGACGCCGGCCAGCTCGGCGATGGTCAGGTGCAGCCGGGAGTCGAGCCGCCGGTAGTCCTCGGGACTCGCGCCCTCGACGTCCGCAAGGGCCTGGAACAGCTGCTCGCGGTCGGCGGCCGTCAGATCCGCTCCGGCCGCGAGCCGCGCAGCACCCACCTCGAGGATCTCGCGCAGCCCCACCACGTCGTCGATCTCGGCCCGGTCGAAGCCCCGCCGGCCGACCGGGGCCGCCGGCAGCTCCTCCGCCACGAAGGCCCCGCCGTACCGGCCGCGCCGCACCACCAGGTATCCCGCGTCCGCGAGCGAGGCGATCGCGTCGCGCAGGGTGTCGCGCCCCACGCCGAGCCGCGCGGCGAGCTCGCGCTCGGCGGGCAGCCGCTCGCCCGGCGCGACGAGTCCGAGGTTCACCGTCTGCATCAGCCGCTGCACCGTCTCCTCGAAGGCGTTGCCGCGGAGCAGCCGTCGCAGGACCGCCTCCGCGGCGCTCGCCGCGGGGGCCGCCGGGCGGCCCTCCGCGTCGGCGTCCGCCCCGCCCGCCCCCGTGTCCGCGCTCACTCCGGGGTCACGTAGGCGGAGGAGATCCCGCCGTCGACGAGGAACGTCGCCCCGGTGATGAACGAGGCGTCGTCACTGGCGAGGAACGCGACCGCGGCGGCGAGCTCCTCCGGCTCGGCGAAGCGCCCGACCGGGATGTGCACGAGCCGCCGCTGGGCCCGCACCGGGTCGGCCGCGAAGAGCTCCTGCAGCAGCGGGGTGTTGACCGGGCCCGGGCAGAGCGCGTTCACCCGGATGCCCTGGCGCGCGAACTGCACGCCGAGCTCGCGGCTCATCGCGAGCACGCCGCCCTTCGACGCGGTGTAGCTGATCTGCGAGGTCGCCGAGCCGAGCACCGCCACGAACGAGGCCGTGTTGATGATCGATCCGCGACCCTGCTTCGTCATGTGCCGGAGCGCCGCGCGGCAGCAGAGGTAGACCGACTTGAGGTTGACGTCCTGCACGCGCTCCCAGGCCGGCAGCTCGGTGGTCTCGATCGAGTCGTCGTCGGGCGGCGAGATGCCCGCGTTGTTGAAGGCGATGTCGACCGAGCCGTAGGCGTCGACCGCGGCCTGGAAGAGGGCGTCGACCTCCGCTTCGCTGGTGACGTCGACCCGGACGAACATCCCGCCGAGCGCCTCGGCCACCTCGGTGCCGCGCGCGACGTCGACGTCGGCGATCACCACGCGCGCCCCCTCGCGAGCGAAGCGCGTCGCGGTGGCGAGGCCGATCCCGCTGGCGCCGCCGGTGACGACGGCGACCTTGCCGGCGAGGCGCTGCGTGAGGTCGATCGGGGTGGTGTCGAGAGGAGAGAGCGCCATGGTGCGGCCTTTCGAGGGAGGGTGCAGGGGTGGGGCGGGGCCGGGTCAGTCGGCCGCGAAGAAGACGTTCTTGGTCTCGGTGAAGCCGAGCGCCGCGTCGGGTCCGAGCTCACGGCCGAGCCCGGACTGCTTGAAGCCGCCGAACGGCGTCGAGTAGCGGACCGAGGAGTGCGAGTTGACCGACAGGTTCCCGGCCTCGACCGCTCGCGACATCCGCAGCGCGCGGCCGAGGTCGCGGGTCCAGATCGAGCCGGAGAGGCCGTAGTCGGTGTCGTTGGCGAGGCGGATCGCGTCGGCCTCGTCCTCGAAGGGGAGCACGGAGACCACCGGGCCGAAGACCTCCTCGCGCCAGACCGGGTCGCCGCTCGCCGGCAGCAGCACGGTCGGCGGGAACCAGAAGCCCGGGCCGGCCGGGGCCGAGCCTCGGAACGCGACGGGCGCCCCCTCCGGGACGAACGCGGCGACGCGCTCGTGGTGCGCGGCGGAGACCAGCGGGCCCATCTCGGTCCCCTCGTCCCGAGGGTCGCCGACGACGACGCCCTGGACGGCCGGCTCGAGCAGCTCGAGGAAGCGGTCGAGGACGCGCCGCTCGACCAGGATCCGGCTGCGGGCGCAGCAGTCCTGACCGGCGTTCTCGAAGACCCCGTACGGGGCGGTGCTCGCGGCGCGCTCCAGGTCGGAGTCGGCGAAGACGATGTTCGCGCTCTTGCCGCCGAGCTCCAGCGTGACCCGCTTCACCTGGTCGGCGCAGCCCGCCATCACCCGCTTGCCGACGCGGGTCGATCCCGTGAAGACGACCTTGCGGATCAGCGGATGGGTCACTAAGCGCTCGCCGACGACGTCCCCCCGGCCGGGCAGCACCTGGAAGAGCCCCTCCGGCAGTCCGGACGCGAGGGCCAGCTCGGCGAGGCGGAGGCTCGTCAGCGGCGTCCACTCGGCCGGCTTCAGCACGACGGCGTTGCCCGCGGCGAGCGCCGGTGCGAAGCCCCACGAAGCGATCGTCATCGGGAAGTTCCACGGCGTGATGATCCCGACGACGCCGAGCGGCTCGTGCAGCGTCACGTCGAGCCCGCCCGCGACCGGGATCTGCGCGCCGAGCAGGCGCTCCGGAGCGGCGGAGGAGTACTCGAGGACGTCGCGGACGTGCCCCGCCTCCCAGCGCGACTGCGTGATCGGGTGACCGGAGTTCCGGGTCTCGAGCTGCGCCAGCTCCTCGATCGCGCCGTCCACGGCGGCGGCGAAGCGGCGGAGGGCGCGGGCCCGGTCGAGCGGGGCCAGCGCCGCCCAGCCGCGCTGCGCCACGGCCGCGCACTCGATCGCGGCGTCGACGGTCGCGAGGTCGGCGAGGGCGACCTCGTCGAAGGCGGCGCCCGTCGAGGGGTCGACGAGGGTCTGCGTGGTCGTCTGCGGTGTCGGCGGGGTCATCGGAGTGCGTCCTTCGGGGTTCTGAGGGAAGAGCCTTCTGCCGTGCCGGTGCTCGAGCGGTGCGCGAGCGCGGCGGCCACCAGGCCGGTGAAGAGGCGGGTGTCGGCGGTGTCCTCCTCCGGGTGCCACTGCACGCCGAGCGCGAAGCGGCGGCCGGGCAGCTCGAGCGCCTCGATGGTGCCGTCGGCGGTCCGCGCGGCGACCTCGAGGCCGTCGGCGACCCGGTCGACCGCCTGGTGGTGGTAGACCTGGGCGACCACGGCGTCCTCGCCGAGCAGTCCGCGCAGGCGCGACTCCGGCTCCACCGCGACGTCCACGTGCGAGAACACGCCGCCGCCCGCCTGGTAGCGGCGGTCGCCGACGACGTCGGGCAGGTGCTGGTGCAGGGTGCCGCCGAGGGAGACGTTGAGCAGCTGCGCGCCGCGGCAGATGCCGAGGAACGGCAGATCGGCTTCGAGCGCGGCGGTCATCAGGTGGTCCTCCCACGCGTCGCGCTCGGGGCGGGGCGCGTCGGTCTCGGGATGCGGCTGCTGGCCGTAGCGGGCGGGGTCGATGTCCTTGCCGCCGCAGACGATCAGCCCGTCGAGGCGCTCGACGACGGCGCGGGCGGTCTCCGCCGAGGCGGGCTGCGGCGGAAGGAGCAGCGCGACACCGCCGGCACGGGTCACCGAGTCGATGTAGTTCGCGGGCAGGAAGGACGCCTCGACGTCCCAGACGCCCGAGACGGCGCGCTCGCGGTAGGTGGTCAGCCCGATGATCGGACGTGGCGCGACGGGAGCGTGCTCGGAGCCCGCCCCGAGGTCAGAGCCGCTCAAAGCCGCGCACCCTCTCCCAGTCGGTGACGGCGGCGTCGTAGGCGGCGAGCTCCACCCGGGCGTTGTTCACGTAGTGGTCCACGACCTCGTCGCCGAAGGCGGCGCGGGCCAGGGCGGAGGACTCGAACAGGTCCGCCGCCTCGCGCAGCGTCGTCGGAACGCGCGGTGCTCCCGACCCGTAGGCGTTGCCGGTGCAGACGTCCTCGAGCTCCAGCTCGTTCTCGATGCCGTGCAGCCCGGCGGCGACGAGCGCGGCGACGGCCAGGTACTGGTTGACGTCGCCTCCGGGCACCCGGTTCTCGACGCGCATGCCGGCGCCGTGGCCGACGACCCGCAGGGCGCAGGTGCGGTTGTCGAGCCCCCAGGCGACCGCGGTCGGCGCGAACGACCCGTCGACGTAGCGCTTGTACGAGTTGATGTTCGGCGCGAAGAAGAGGGTGAACTCGCGCATCGCGGCGAGCTGGCCGGCCAGGTAGTGCCGGAACAGCGGCGACATCCCGTGCTCGCTCTCCGCGTCGGCGAAGACGGGCGTGCCGTCGGTGCCGCGGAGGGAGAGGTGGATGTGGCAGGAGTTGCCCTCCCGCTCGTTGAACTTGGCCATGAAGGTCAGGCTCTTGCCGTGCTTGTCGGCGATCTCCTTCGCCCCCGACTTGTAGATCGAGTGGTTGTCGCAGGTGACGAGGGCGGCGTCGTAGCGGAAGCCGATCTCCTGCTGGCCGAGGTTGCACTCGCCCTTGATGCCCTCGCAGTACAGCCCGGCGCCCTCCATCGACACCCGGATGTCCCGCATCAGCGGCTCCATCCGGGTCGAGGCGAGCAGCGCGTAGTCGATGTTGTAGTCGCTGGCGGGAGTGAGGCCTCGGTAGCCCTTCGCGAAGGCCTCGCGGTAGGAGTCGTCGAACACGATGAACTCGAGCTCGGTGGCGACGAACGCCTCGAGGCCGCGCTCGGCCAGGCGGTCCAGCTGCGCGCGGAGGATCTGCCGCGGCGCCTCGCCGACCGGCGCGTCGTCGAGCCAGGTGAGATCGGCCGTGACCAGCGCGGTCCCCGGCAGCCACGGCGCGAGTCGCAGCGTCGAGAGGTCAGGGATCATCTTCATGTCGCCGTAGCCGCGCTCCCAGCTCGAGATCGCGTAGCCCTCGACGGTGTTCATCTCGACGTCCACGGCGAGCAGGTAGTTGCAGCACTCGGCGCCGTGCGCGGCGACGTCGTCCTGGAACAGCCGCGCCGAGATGCGCTTGCCGACGAGCCGGCCCTGCATGTCGGTGAAGGCGACGATCACCGTGTCGATCTCGCCCGCCTCGATGAGCGCGTCGAGCCGCTCGAGGGTGAGCATGCCCCGCACGGGGGCGGGGTCGGCGGCACGGCGTCGATCGGCGGCACTGCTCTCGGCGCTGACGGGTGCCATGGGATGCCTCCGGGGATCACTCCGCCGGGCGGCCGGACGAGGCCGCATGGTCGGATCGGGGTCCATTGAAGCACAGCCGCTGTCGCCGAGGAGGTGCAACGCCCCGCACATGGCGCGAGACGAGCACTGGTGGCGCGGCCCTCGGTCCGCATCGTTCACACCGTCGTAACGCCATCGGTCTTCCCAGCGTCCATTGAGGTCCCTATGCTCGGACCACCCGAGCCGAGGAGACCCGATGGCAGAGCAGACGAAGCAGACTCCGACGAGCAAGGGTGCGAGGCGCCCGGCGGCGTCCGGGCCCGACTCGGCGAACGTCACCAGCACCGCGGGGGTGACCTATCGCGAGGCCGAGGCCGGCTACTTCGAGAAGCGCACCCTGCGCCGCTCCGCCGGCGTCTGGGGCCTGTGGGGCCTGGCGGTCGCCGCCGTCATCTCCGGCGACTTCTCGGGCTGGAACTTCGGCATCGCCTTCGCAGGCTTCGGCGGGATGCTGATCGCCTTCGCCGTCCTCGTGGTGATGTACTACGGCCTGATCTTCTCGATCGGCGAGATGTCCGCCGCCATGCCGCACACCGGCGGCGCCTACTCCTTCGCCCGCTCGGCGATGGGGCCGTGGGGCGGTCTGGTGACGGGGCTGGCCGAGACCATCGAGTACGTGGCCACCACCGCGGTGGTCGTGTTCTTCTCGGCGCAGTACGCGAACGGAGTGACGAGCGAGCTGCTCGGCTTCGATCTCTCCGGTGCGATGTGGATCTGGTGGCTGGTCCTCTACATCGTCTTCGTCGCCCTGAACTCGGCGGGCGCGGCCATCTCGTTCCGCTTCGCGATCGTCGTCTCGATCGTGTCCATCGCGATCCTCCTGGCCTTCTCCGTGATGGCCCTGCTGTCGCCGGCGCTGGACTGGTCGAGCCTGTGGAACATCGCTCCGGACGCGGGTCAGACCGAGTTCCTCCCGCACGGCGTCCTGCCGATCCTCTTCGCGCTGCCGTTCGCCATGTGGTTCTTCCTCGGCATCGAGGAGCTGCCGCTCGCGGCCGAGGAGGCGCACGACCCGGTCCGCGACATCCCGCGCGCGGGCTTCTGGGCCCGCGGCACCCTGATCGTGACCGGCCTGCTCGTCCTCTTCCTCAACACGGCGCTGATCGGCTCCGAGGTGATGGGCGAGTCGCCCGAGCCCCTGCTCGACGGCTTCCGCGCGATGGTCGGCGACGGCGTGGCGGCCGTGCTCGCGCTCTTCGCCCTGATCGGGCTGCTCGCCTCGCTGCAGGGCATCATGTTCGCCTATGGGCGCAACATGTACTCCCTCTCCCGGGCCGGCTACTACCCGCGGGTCTTCTCGCTCACCGGGAAGCGCCAGACGCCGTGGATCGCGCTGACCGTGGGGGCCGCGATCGGCTTCGTCGCCCTCGTCGTGGTCGACGTGCTCAGCCGGCTCGACCCGGACAACGTCGGCGCCGTCGCGGGAGCGATCGTGCTGAACATCGCGGTCTGGGGTGCGGTCGTCGCGTACTTCATGCAGATGGTCTCGTTCGTGCTGCTGCGCCGCCGGTTCCCGAACGCGAGCCGCCCCTACCGCAGCCCGTGGGGCGTCCCCGGAGCGGTGATCGCGGCGCTGATCAACGTGCTGATCTTCCTCGGCTTCCTCTTCAACGACGCGTTCCAGCCGGCGATCATCGCCATCGCCGTGGTCTACGTGATCATCCTGATCGGCTTCGCGGTCTGGGGCCGGAAGCGCCTCGTCCTCTCTCCCGAGGAGCGCTACGCGCTGAGCGGCGGGCTGCAGGCGGCGCCGAGCATCCCGGAGCCGGACCGCGTCGACTGAGCGCGGGCGCGGCGGGATGGTGGCGCCGTCTCAGGCGCCGCCGCCCCGGCTGTCGTAGGCGCGGTCGAACGCGACGGGGGAGTACCCGTCCCGACGGACCGCGAGCGCGAGCGGAACCGCGACGGCGGCGAGGAGGGCGAGGACGAGGAGCAGGGCGAGCATGGGGCATCCGATCTCGAGGTGATGCTGCCAGAGTGGCCCCGTCGAGCCGCTCGTGAGAGCGAGAAGAAGGGCCACCGTGGCCGTCGCGGTCCTTCGACGGCCGCTTCGGTGGAGGTGGCCTGATCAGTGGCACGCCCGTCTCTCCGCGCCGCCGCCGCCGCCGTTCCGCCCGGCCGGCGGTGAGTCCGCGGGGGGCCGAACGCCCTCGACCCGGCGGAACGAGGCCCCGGCGTAGGCTGGCGGCGCAGTTCGCGGACCCCCTGCACCCTTCGGGGCCGCACGACGACAGCGACGGAGCTGACGTGACATCCGCCTCGACCACCCTCCCCGAGAGCATCGACCCCGAGAGCACCGGCCCGCAGAGCTCCGGCCCGCAGGCCCCGCCGGAAGGACCCCCCGTGGACGCCGCCACCCGCACCGAGACCGATTCGCTCGGTCCGCTCGACATCCCGGCCGACGCCTACTGGGGCATCCACACCGCGCGTGCACTGGACAACTTCCCGATCTCCAAGCGCCCGATCTCGATCTACCCCGATCTCGTCCGCGCCCTCGCGACCGTCAAGCTCGCCGCGGCCCGGGCCAACACCGAGATCGGCAGCCTGGCCCCGGCGAAGGCCGAGCTGATCGAGCAGGCCTGCCGCCGCATCATCGACGGCGAGTTCCACGACCAGTTCGTGGTCGGCGTGATCCAGGGCGGCGCGGGCACCTCCACCAACATGAACGCGAACGAGGTCGTCGCGAACGTCGCCCTCGAGATCGCCGGGCGGCCCAAGGGCGACTACGCCTTCCTGCACCCGCTCGACGACGTGAACCGCAGCCAGTCGACGAACGACGTCTACCCCACGTCGATCAAGATCGCGATGACCTGGTCGCTGCGGCGCCTGCTCGACGAGCTCGCGCTGCTCCAGGCCTCGTTCTCGCGGAAGGCGGTCGAGTTCGGCAGCGTGCTCAAGGTCGGGCGCACCCAGCTGCAGGACGCCGTGCCGATGACCCTCGGCCAGGAGTTCCACGGCTTCGCCACCACCCTCGGCGAGGATCACGCGCGCCTCTCCGAGACGATCTGGCTGCTCGCCGAGGTCAACATCGGCGCGACGGCGATCGGCACCGGCATCACCGCCGATCCGCGCTACGGCGCCGCCGCCGTCCGCCACCTCAACGAGCTCACCGACCTCGACCTCGAGATGGCGCAGGACCTCGTCGAGGCCACCAGCGACACCGGCGTCTTCATGTCGTTCTCGAGCGCGCTGAAGCGCTCGGCGATCAAGCTGTCGAAGATCTGCAACGACCTGCGCCTGCTCTCCTCGGGTCCGCAGGCCGGTTTCGGCGAGATCAACCTCCCGCCGCGCCAGGCGGGCTCGAGCATCATGCCCGGCAAGGTGAACCCGGTGATCCCCGAGGTGGTGAACCAGGTCGCGTACTCGGTCGCCGGCGCGGACGTCACCGTCACCATGGCGGCCGAGGCCGGTCAGCTGCAGCTGAACGCGTTCGAGCCGGTCATCGCGCACTCGCTCCTGCAGAGCATCACCTGGATGACGCAGGCCTGCCTCACGCTCCGGATCAACTGCATCGACGGCATCACCGCCAACATCGACCGCCTGGAGGCGATGGTGGCCTCCTCAGTGGGAGTGGTGACCGCGCTGACCCCGAGCATCGGCTACACCGCCTCGGCGGCCCTCGCGAAGGCGGCGCTCGCCACCGGCCGCAACGTCGCCGACCTCGTCGTCGAGGCAGGCCTGATGTCGCGCGAGGAGGTGCTGCGGCTCATCTCGCCGGCCCGCCTCTCCGGCATCGAGGCGATGACGGCGTCCCTCCCGATCATCGAGCCCCCCGCGGAGTAGCCCGCCCCCTCTCCCTCCGCGAGATGCCACTTGTGCTCACTTCTCGCGGCGTGTCGCGTACTCGAGTGGCATCTCGCGGTGAGCGTGCGGCGAGGTGCCGGGCGGCGTAGCTGCGCCAGGGGGCCCAGGGGCGGGCGGCCGCGGCGAGGGCTCGGGGAGTCGAGGGGAGGCCGAGTGCGGCGGCGCCGGCGCGGACGGCGCGGTCGTGGGCCGGGAAGACGTCCGGGTCGCCGGTGATCCGCGCCGCGACGGACGCGGCCGTGGCCGGGTCGATGCCGTCGACGGCGAGCAGGCGCTCCACCAGGTCCTCGCGGCGGAGGCCCGCGTCCAGGCGCAGAGTGCCGTCGGCAAGGAGGGCCGCACTCCGCCGGACCGTCTCGACCCGGTGTTCGGAGCCGCGCAGCACGTCCGCTCCGCTCTCCGCGATCGCCGCGGGAGGCGGGAACGCGTGGGTGACATCGCCGGCGGCGAGGCCGGCGGGCAGCGGCTCGCCGAGCGCCGCGACCAGCCGGGTCAGCGCCGTGCGCGCGACCGCGGTCGTCGCACCGAGCCCGATCAGCGCGCGCAGCAGGGTCTCGGCCGGGTCGACGGAGCCCGCCAGTCGGATCCCGGGAGTCGCGGAGACCAGCGGCGCCAGCACCGGATCGGCGCCGAGCGCCTCGTCGACCGCGGCGGAGTCGGCGTCGAGGTCGAGCAGCCGGCGCACCCGGGCGACCAGGGGGCCGACATCGGCCACCGAGACCAGGATCGCGGTGCAGCGGATCGCCTCGCCGTCCTGCTCGAGCCGCACGACCGCCGGGCCGCCGGGAAGCGCGAGCGAGCGGGAGTACCGCCCCGGCCCCGCCTCCTCCAGTCCCGGCAGCGCGTCGGCCCCGAGCGCCGCGAGCACCCCCGGATCGAACGGCGCCCGGACGGCGAGCCGCAGCGCGAGCACGGTCGCCCCCGCGTGCACGGCCGCCTCGGACCGCCCGCCCCGTGCCGACGCCCGCAGCGCGCTCGGACTGCGCTCGTACACCTCCTGGATCGTCGCGTTGAACTGCCGGATGCTCGCGAACCCCGCGGCGAACGCCACCTCGGACACCGGGAGCTCCGTGCCGGTGAGCAGCAGCCGGGCGGTCTGCGCGCGCTGGGCCCGGGCGAGGGCGAGCGGCGGAGCGCCCAGCTCGACCCGCAGGATCCGCCCGAGCTGGCGAGCGCCGTAGCCGAGGCGCCCGGCCAGCCCCTCGACGCCCTCGCGATCGACCACGCCGTCGCCGATCAGCCGCATCGCCCGCGCCGCGGTGTCGTCGCGCAGGTTCCACTCCGGCGATCCGGGCACCGCGTCGGGCAGGCAGCGCTTGCAGGCGCGCAGCCCCGCCTCGTGCGCGGCGGCCGCGGTCGGGTAGAAGCGCACGTTCGCCGGACGGGGCGTCGCGGCGGGGCAGCTCGGGCGGCAGTAGATGCCGGTCGAGTGCACGCCGGTGATGAAGCGGCCGTCGAAGCGGGAGTCGCGCGAGGCGACCGCGCGGTAGCGCTCCTCGAACAGCGGATCCTCGACCATGCTCCGAGACTGGCACGCCCCGGGGCCGGAGGATCGCGGGAATCGGACACGGCCCCGCCGGCGCCCGCTGTCAACCGCCGGACCGCGCGGCCGCCGGTGCCCTACTCTCGGACCCCATGAGCGCCTACCCGCCGCCGGCCCCCGTCCGACCCTCGATCGTCCCGACGGTGCTGGGTGCGATCGGCGTCGCACTGCTGGGCGTCCTGCTCCTGCTCGTCCTCGCCTACGTCGTCTCCGGGCTCGGTGCGACCGCCGCCGGCATCTGCGCGGTCGTCGCCCTGGTGCCGCTGCTCGTCGTGCTGGCCGGTGTCCGCTGGGTCGACCGCTGGGAGCCCGAGGCGCCGCTCGGCCTCTGGTTCGCGTTCCTCTGGGGGGCGGCCGGCTCCGTCGCGATCGCGCTCCTGGTCGATCTCGGTGTGCAGATCGCGGTCTACGCCACCGGGGCGCAGCCGAGCGAGTCGGACTTCGTCGGCGCCGTGATCCAGGCGCCGATCGTCGAGGAGTCGGCGAAGGGCCTCGGCGTCCTGCTGATCCTGCTGATCTGGCGCCGCAGCTTCGACGGACCGGTCGACGGCATCGTCTACGCGGCGGTCGTCGCCTCCGGCTTCGCCTTCGTCGAGAACATCCTCTACTTCGGCAGCGCGCTGGTGGAGGGCGGGCTCGGCTCGCTCGCCGTCACCTTCTTCCTCCGCGGGGTGCTCTCGCCGTTCGCGCACGTGCTCTTCACCGCCTGCTTCGGCGCGGCGCTGGGCTTCGCGATGAACCGACCGCCGGCCGCGCGGCTGCCGATCGCCCTCCTCGGCCTCGCGCTCGCCGCGTTCCTGCACGCCCTCTGGAACGGCTCGTCCTTCCTGGTGTCCGACTGGTTCGGCTTCTACGGCGTGGTGCAGGTGCCGCTGTTCGTGGTCGCCGTGGTGGTCGTCGTGCTGCTGCGCAGGCAGGAGCGGCGGGTCACCCTCGAGCGCCTCGGCGACTACGCGGCGGCCGGCTGGCTCTCGCCGACCGAGGTGCGGATGATCGGCACCGCCGAGGGCCGCCGCACCGCGCTGCGCTGGGCACGGGTGGCGGGCGGCGACCGGCCGCGGGCGATGCGCGGCTTCCTCCGCTCCGCGACCCGGCTCGCGCACGTGCGCCAGCAGCAGCTCGCCGGCCGCGGCGGACGAGGGGCCGCTCTTGACGAGCGCGTCCTTCTCGACGAGCTCGTGGCGCGACGCACGGCGCTGACCGGCGGCTGAGCGGTCCGGAGCGACGATCAGCGGACCGCGGTCCGCGGGGGAGAGGAGCAGGACGTGGTGCAGACCATCCAGGTCGCGACCGCCGAGGGGCGGCTGCTCGTCGCCCACGACAGCGGCGACGAGGGACGGCCGGTGCTCTGGCAGCACGGCTCCCCGCAGACCGGCGCGCTGCTCGCCCCCGTCCTCGAGGCCGCTCGCGCGCGCGGACTCCGGCTCGTCTCCTACGGCCGCCCCGGCTACGGCGGCTCGAGCGCGCGGCCCGGCCGCGATGTCGCCTCCGCGGCGGAGGACGTCCGCGCCGTGCTCGACGCGCTGGGCCTCGACCGGATCCTCACCGCGGGTGCCTCGGGCGGCGGACCGCACGCCCTGGCCTGCGCCGCACTGCTCCCCGACCGGGTCGACGGGGTCGCCGTCCTCGCCTCACCCGCGCCGTACGACAGCGACCCCGCCTGGTTCGACGGCATGGCCGCTCCGGGCGGTCTCGCCGCGGCCCGCGACGGCCGCGAGGCGCGCGCCCGCTTCGCCGAGACCGACGAGTTCGACCCCGAGTCGTTCGTGGCTGCCGACTACGCGGCCCTCGAGGGGGAGTGGGCGGCCCTCGGCGAGGACGTCGCGCGCTCGGAGCAGTGGGGCGACGGCGGCCTGATCGACGACGACGTCGCCCTCGCCGCGCCGTGGGGAGTGGGCCTCGCGGCGATCCGCTGCCCGGTCGTGCTCGTCCAGGGCGGCCGGGACCGGGTGATCCCCCCGCAGCACGCGCGACGGCTCCGGGCGCTGCTCCCGAGCGCCGAGCTGCGCGAGCACCCGGCCGACGGCCACGTCTCGGTGCTGCGGCACCTTCCCGAGGCCCTCGACCGCCTGCTCGCGCCGAGCTGACCCTTCGGCGATCTACGCCGCGCGCAGCACCCGGCGCTCGCCGGCGGTCACCGCGACGCCGAGGCGGTTCTGCGCGGGCGGCAGCGGGCAGTTGTAGTGCGGCGAGAACCCGCACGGCGGGATGTAGGCGCGGTTGAAGTCGAGCAGCACCGGGCCGGGCGTACCGGCGTCGGCCGCTCCGCCGAGGCGCTGCACGACGAGGAACCGCCCGACCGGGTAGCTCTGCAGCGCCGGGTCGTCGCTGCGGTTGGTCGGGTCGCCGAACGGGACGAGCAGGGTGCCGCCGTCGTCGAACGCGGCGACCGTGTACTCGTGCGCCCGCCCGTCGTCGACGAGCGAGAAGGTGATGTCGCCGGGCACGACGAGGTCGCGGGTCGCGCCGTTGTCGCGCAGGTGCTCGAACGGGATCGTCCGCGCGTCGTCGACCGGCTCGAACCAGGCTTCGAGCACCCAGGCGGCGTCGAAGGGGAAGGTCTCGATCGCCTCGAAGGAGCGCACGCCCTCGGAGGCGGCGTCCCAGACGCGGTAGCCGTACTCCTCCTCGCCGGTGTCCAGGCTCGCGCGGCGCATCCGGGTGAGGGTCGCGGTCGGCCCGTAGCCGGCCAGCGCGGCCTCGTCGTCGACGCGCTCGCCCGGCTCCAGCCAGCGGGTCTCGACCAGGGCCAGGTCGCCGCGCGGGCCGGTGACCCGCTCGGCGCGGCGCGCGAGCCACGACTCCCAGCCGGCGCGGGCCGACTCGGTGGTGTCGATCGAGGCGCGGGAGGGGGCGGTGACAGTGCTGCTCGTCGAAGGCATGCACCGTGCAACGCGGGGGCGGCCGCTTCTCTTCCCGAGCGAGTTGAGGGAGCCGAGGGGGACGAGGGACCCGAGGGGATCGACGGCCGCAGATGAGACGGCTCTCATCTTCGTCTCACACCCGGCTTACGCCCCGTCGGGAGGCTGTGAGCACGGGTCGAGGATCCGCCGCGGCCACCGGGCCGCGCTCATCGCCTTCGAGGGGAACGACATGGTCATCCGCATCGCCCTGTACTCGCACGACTCGGTGGGGCTCGGCCACGTGCGGCGCAACGTCGCTCTCGCGCACGCCCTGAACAGCGCGCTGCCCGAGCTGCTCGGCGAGGAGGTGACCGGCCTGCTGGTGACGGGTCAGTCCTCCGCCACCGCGTTCGCCGCGCCCGACGGCTGGGACTGGCTCGCGCTCCCCGGTGTCACCACCGGCGAGCAGGGCTACCGCTCGCGCCACCTCGACGTCGAGCTGCGCACCCTGACGAGCCTGCGCGGCGACGTCGTCCGCGCCGGTCTCGCCGCCTTCGCCCCCGACCTGGTGATCGTCGACCGGCACGCGTTCGGCGTGCACGGCGAGCTCGAGCCCGCGCTGCGCGCCGTCCGCTCTGCGAATCCCGCCGCGGTGGTGGTGCTCGGACTGCGCGACGTGCTCGACCGCCGCTCCGCGACCTCGGCCGAGTGGAAGGCGATCGGCGGGGCCGGTGCCGTCCGCGAGCTGTACGACGCCGTCTGGGTCTACGGCGACCCGACCGTGCACGACCCGGCGGCCACCGGCGAGATCCCGCGTGGGCTGCACGACCTCGTCGCGCACACCGGCTTCCTCGCGAACGGCCGGCTCGGCGCCGGTCACTCCGTGGTCGAGGAGCCCTTCGTCCTCACCACCGTCGGCGGCGGCTCGGACGGCCGGGCGATCGCCGAGGCGGCGGTCGCGGCGGAGGTGCCGGTCGGCTACCGACACGTCGTCGTCACCGGACCGCAGATGCCGGCCGAGCACCGGCGGGCGATCCGCGCCGCCGCCGGCCCCGCGACCACGGTGGTCCGCTCGGTCCCGGACGCGCTCGCGCTGCTGCGCCGGGCCTCCGCCGTGGTGAGCATGGGCGGCTACAACACCGTCTGCGAGGTGATGAGCACCACGGTGCCGGCCCTGATCGTGCCGCGCTCGCACCGCCGCCAGGAGCAGCGGCTGCGGGCGGAGGCGCTCGAGGCCCGCGGCGCCGTCGAGGTCCTCGCGCCCGCCGAGGTCAGCGCCGAGCGGCTCGGCGCCTGGTTCGCGGCGAGGGTCGGCACCGAGGTGCAGCGCACGGGGATCGACCTCGACGGTCTCGCCGCCGTCGGTCCGCTCGCCGCCCGTCTCGTCACCGCCGCCCGCGGCACCGCGGCCGAGGAGGCGGACCGTGCCGTCTGACGCTCCGGCCCCCACCCCGCCCGCCGCCCCTGTCCCGTCCGCCACCGCCCCCGGAGGAGCCCCGATGCCCCGCACCGCCTACGTCCTCAAGGTCTACCCGCGCTTCTCCGAGACCTTCGTCGTCTCCGAGATCCTGGCCCGAGAGGCCGCGGGGGAGGACCTGGTGATCTTCTCGCTGCGCGCGCCCGACGACCCGCGCTTCCACCCCGAGCTCGCCCGGGTGAGCGCTCCGGTGCGCTACCTCGACAAGCCGGTCAAGGCGTCCGCGCTCTGGCAGGGCCTGCGGGCCGCCGAGCAGTCGCCCGAGCTGCTGGCCGCCGTCGGCCGGCTGCTGCCGGAGCTGCTGCGCGCGAGCCCGGAGGACGCGGCGCAGGCCGTGCAGCTCGCCGCCGCCGTCCAGCGCGAGGGCGTGACGCACCTGCACGCGCACTTCGCCTCGAGCGCCACCACGGTCACCCGGCTCGCCTCGCTGCTCACCGGAGTGCCCTACTCCTTCACGGCGCACGCCAAGGACCTCTTCCACGAGTCCGTCGACGCCGCGGACCTGGAGCGCAAGCTCGCCGGCGCCCGGTTCGCCGTCACGGTCAGCGACTACAACGTGCTGCACCTGGCCGCGCGCTTCCCGGCCGCGAGCGCCCGGGTGCACCGGGTCTACAACGGGCTCGAGCTCGAGCGCTTCGCCTTCTCGCCGCGGCCCGAGCGGACCGGCGTGCTCCGGGTCGCCGCGGTCGGCCGGCTGGTCGAGAAGAAGGGTTTCTCGGTGCTCGTCGACGCCGTCGCGATGCTCGCCCTCGGCGGGACCGCCGTCCAGGTCGAGATCGCGGGCGGAGGCGAGCTGCACGACGCGCTCGCCGAGCGGATCCGCGCCGCCGGCCTCGACGGGAGCGTCCGGCTGCTCGGCCCGGTGCCGCAGAACGAGGTCGCGGAGCTGCTGCGCCGCGCCGACGTCTTCGTCGCTCCCTGCGTGGTCGGCGCCGACGGGAATGCCGACGGTCTGCCGACCGTGCTGCTGGAGGCGATGGCGACCGGGGTGCCCTGCATCTCGACCGCGGTCACCGGGATCCCCGAGGTGATCCGCGACGGCGACACCGGAGTCCTCTGCCGTCCGGGCCGCGCGGACGACCTCGCCCGCGCGCTGCAACGGGTGGTGGATCCCGACTTCGACACCGCCGGGATCGCCGCCCGCGCCCGCGCGCTGGTGGAGCGCGAGTTCGACTCCCGAGGGCAGGCGCGCACGCTCGCCGCGCTGACCCTCGCGGCGCCCGCGCCCGCCCAGCCTGCGGCGGAGGCGGCCTGATGCGCGTCGCGTTCGTCTGCGCCGACCCCGGCGTGCCGGTCTTCGGCAGCAAGGGCTCCTCGGTCCACGCCCAGGAGATCCTCCGGGCCTACCGCGCGCGCGGCGACGAGGTCCGCGTCTACTGCGCCCGGGCCGGCGACAGCGTCCCCGCCGACCTGCAGGACGTCGAGGTGCTGGAGCACCGCACCCGCGTGCAGGACCCGGCCGCGCGCGAGCGTGCCGTGGAGGAGGCCGCCGCCCACCTCGCCGAGGCGGTCGTGCTCGACGGCTGCGACCTCGTGCACGAGCGCTACTCCCTCTTCAGCCGCGCCTCCGCCCTGGTCTCGCGTGCCCTGGGCGTCCCCGCGGTGCTCGAGGTGAACGCGCCGCTGATCGACGAGCAGCGCGAGCACCGCGTCCTCGTCGACGAGGCGCGAGCGGAGCAGGCGACCCGCGCGGTGCTGTCCTCGGCCGCGGTCGTCGCCTGCGTCTCCGAGCCCGTCGCCCGCTGGGCCGCCGAGCACGGCGCCGCCGCACCGCTGGTCGCGCCCAACGGCGTGAACACCCGCCGCATCCAGCCCGGCCCCGCGCGCTCCGGCGGCCCGCTCGTCGTCGGCTTCGTCGGCACCCTCAAGCCGTGGCACGGCGTCGGCGGCCTGCTCGACGCCGTCGCGCTGCTCGACCCCGAGCGCGTCCGCCTCCTGGTGATCGGCGACGGCCCGGAGGGACCGGCCCTGCGCGAGCAGGCCGGTCGCCTCGGCCTCGACGTCGAGTTCACCGGCGCCGTCGCCCCCGCGGACATGCCCGCGCAGCTCGCCCGCCTCGACGTCGGCGTCGCGCCCTACCTGGCCCGCGAGGGCCAGGACTACTTCTCGCCGCTCAAGGTCTACGAGTACCTGGCCGCCGGTCTGCCCGTGATCGCCACCGCAGTCGGGCAGATCCCCGCGATCCTCCGGCACGGGGTCACCAGCTTCGTCGTCGAGCCGGGGCGGCCGGAGGCGCTCGCCGCGGCCGTCGCGGACCTCGCCGCCGACCCCGCCCGCCGCCGCGCGATGGGCGCCGCCGCCCGAGCCGACGCGGTCGCCGAGCACGACTGGTCGCGGGTGCTCGAGCGGATCCTCGCCGCCGTCCCCTCGGATCGTCCCGCGGGCAGGCGCATCGACGACGTGCGCACCGGCACCGGCACCAGCACCGACAGCACCGAGGAGGCCGTCGCATGAGCCGCACGAGCCGCAGCACCCCCGACCCCGGCGCCCTCCGCCGCAGCCTCGGCATCGTCCGCCCGCACCTGCGCGAGCACCGCTTTCTGATGCTCGGCGGCCTCGTCGCGCTGCTGGCCGAGGTGATCCTCCGGGTCCTCGAGCCGTGGCCGCTGAAGATCGTGATCGACAGCGTCAGCGCGAGCCTGGGCGCCACGGCCGGCGCCAACGCCGGCACCCCGCCCGCCACCATCGGCCTCCTCGTCGCCTGCGGCGCGATCCTGCTCGGCCTGGTGGGCCTGCGCGCGATCACCGCCTACCTCTCCACGATCGCCTTCGCGCTGGTCGGCTCGCGGGTCGCGACCGCGCTCCGCGCTCGCGTCTTCGCGCACGTGCAGGCCCTCTCGCTGCGGTACCACACGGTCTCCTCGGCCGGTGACACGGTGCAGCGGCTGGTCGGCGACATCGGCCGGCTGCAGGAGGTCGCGGTCACCGCCGGGCTCCCGCTGGTCGGCAACGTGATCACGCTGGTCGTCCTGACCGTCGTGATGCTCTGGCTGGATCCGCTGCTCACCCTGGTCGTGATCGGCGCGGCAATCGTCTATCTCGTCTCCTCCCGCCGCAGCTCGAGCTCGATCACCAGCGCCTCGCGCTCCACCCGCAAGGGCGAGGGCGCGCTGGCCGACACCGCCGCGCAGACCCTCGGCGCGATCCGCGTCGTCCAGGCCTACGGGCTGGAGAAGGAGGTGGGCGGCGCGTTCGACCGCGGCAACGCGACGGCGCTGCACCAGGGAGTGAAGGCCCGGCGGCTCGCCGCCGCGCTCGAGCGCCGGACCGACGTGATCGTCGGCGCCGCGACCGCCCTCGTGCTGGCCGGCGGCGGCTGGCGGGTGCTCGAGGGGCAGATGACTCCGGGCGATCTCGTGGTCTTCACGATGTACCTCAAGATCGCTATGCGCCCGCTGAAGGACCTCGCGAAGTACACCGGCCGGATCGCGCGCGCCGCCGCCTCGGGCGAGCAGGTCGCCGACCTCCTCGACGAGGAGATCGAGGTGCACGACCGGCCGGGCGCGCGAGCGCTGGTCACGACGGCGGGTGCCGTCTCGTTCGAGGCGATCGGCGTCGACGACGGCTACGGCCGCGCGCTCTTCACCGACCTGTCGCTGCAGCTGCGCGGCGGCGAGAGCGTCTGCCTGCTCGGTGCCTCGGGTGCCGGCAAGTCGACGCTCGTGAGCCTGCTCGTGCGCGCCTCCGACCCGCGCCGCGGCCGCATCGCGATCGACGGGACGGATCTGCGCGACGCGACGCTCGCGAGCCTGCGCTCGAGCATCTCGCTGCTGCTGCAGGACTCGGTCCTCTTCGCCACGACGGTCCGCGAGAACATCCGCTACGGACGCCTCGACGCGAGCGACGCCGACGTGGAGGAGGCCGCCCGCCGCGCGAACGCGCTCGACTTCGTGCTGGCGCTGCCGCACGGCTTCGAGACCGTGCTCGGCGAGCGCGGCGGGACCCTCTCCGGCGGGCAGCGTCAGCGGATCGCCATCGCCCGTGCGCTGTTGCGCGACGCGCCGGTGGTCGTCCTCGATGAGGCGACGACCGGGCTCGATCCGGAGGCGCGCGCCCAGGTCGCGCAGTCGCTCGCCGAGCTCACCCGCGGCCGCACCACGATCTCGATCACCCACGACCCCGCCGCGATCGCGGGCGCCGACCGCCTGCTCTGGCTCGAGGACGGCCGCATCGTCGAGGACGGGACACCCGAGGAGCTGCTCGGCCGCGACTCCCGCGTCGCCGCCTGGTTCCATCGCGCCGCGGCGACCGAGCCCGGAGCGGAGGTGCGCGCATGAGCGCCCGCACCGGCGCCAACAGGTCCGCCGTCACGACCGCCGTCACGACCGCCGTCACGACCACCGTCACGGAGGCGGCCGTCGCCGACCTCGCCCGCCGCGACCCGGCGCTGCCCGCGCTCGCCGAGCTCCTCGGCCCCTGGCGCCTCGCCGAGGCCCTGGGCCGTCCCGTGCGGGTCACCCGCCGCCGCTGGAAGCGCTCCGCGGACGTCGTGGTCGCCTTCGACTCGGCCGACGGCCCGGGCTGGATCGCCTCCTACGCCGACCCGGCCAAGCTCGACAAGACGCGCGAGCGCGCCGCCCGCGTGGGCGTCGAGCTGCGCGAGCACCCGCGGCTCGCGGCCGTGAGCGGACCGGTGCGCGCCGATCGCGAGCTCTCGCCGACCCTGCGGCGTCTCGCGCTCGCCGAGCCGGGACTCCTCGAGCGCTCGCAGGTGCTCCGGCACAATCCGCACCGCCGGCTGGTCCTGGCGGACGGGTCGCGCGTCGTCAAGATCGTCCCGCGCGGAGCCGCCGCCTCGGTCGCCGAGGTCGCGCGCGTGCAGGCGGAGCTGGCCGCGCAGGGCGTGCCGGTGCTCGTGCCGATGGTGCTCGGCTCCGGAGCGGCGTCGACTCCGTGGTGGGGCGAGGGCGATCTGGCCGAGCACCTGTCGGCGGGCGGGGCCGAGGCCGCCGGCGCGGCACTCGCCCGGCTGCACGCGGTCCGCGGAGTGCGCGTGCCCGGCGGCTCCCGCGACGAGGTCGCGACGGCGGTCCGCGCGCTCGTCGACCTCGCGCCGGGCCTCGCTCCGCGGCTCGAGCGACTCGGCGCGGCCCTGGCCGTCGAGGCTCCCGCCCGCTCGGTCGTCGTGCACGGCGACTTCTCCGCCGACCAGGTCCTCGTCGGCGACGGCGTCCGCCTGATCGACTTCGACCGCGTCCGTCGCGACGAGCCCGAGCGCGATCTCGGCGGGCTGGTCGCGGCCGAGGCCCCCGGCTCCGCCCTCGCGGAGGCGCTGCTCGACGCCTACCGGGCAGCCGGGGGAGTCACCGACGAGGCGGCGCTGCGCCGTCGCACGGCCTCGAGCGTGCTGCTGCGCGCGGTCGAGCCCTTCCGCACCGCGCTGCCGGACTGGCGCGAGCGCCTCGACGACGCCGTCGCCCGCGCCGAGGAGGTGCTCGGATGACGACCGCCCCGGACCTGCTGAGCTTGCCGAGTGCGCTGAGCGCGGCGCCCGCCGTTCCCGCCGAGGTCGTCGAGGACGGCGTGAGGTGGACCGTCTCGCGCGCCTGGCCGTCCCGCGACGGAGCGGATCTCGAGGCCCGCACCGCCGGCTCGCCCGAGGTGCGCGCCGGCCGCTGGACCGCCGAGCGAGGTGTCCGGCTGCTCCCGGTCGGCACCGACCGCCGCCTCCCGGCGCTCGAGCACGCCCGCCGTGAGGGCGCCGTGATCGTGCACCGGCCCGGCCGCCGTGCCGTGGTGCGCGCCGCAGACGGCGGCAGCTTCCTCAAGGTCCTCCGCCCGCAGGCCGCCCCCGCGGTGGTCGCGGCCCACCGGAGCGCCGAGGCGTTCGCCGCGGGCTTCGACCTGCCGCGGCTGCTGCACCGCCCGGACGACCCGGAGGGACTCGTCCGCTTCTCGGCGCTGCCCGGACGCACCGTCCTCGAGGTCGGCTCCGACCCGCGGACCACCGCCGTCCAGTGGCGTGCGCTCTGGGGGCGCTGGGCCGAGGGCTGGGCGCTCCTGCCCGCGGCGCCGGCCGAGCTGCCCGAGCACGGCCCGGAGGCGGAGGCCGCCGTCGTCACGCGCTGGGCGGCCCTCGCCGCGCCACTGCTCCTCCCCGGGCTGCGCGCCGAGGTGCTCGCGGCCGCCGAGCGGGTGGCGGAGTCACTCCTCACGGGGCCCGTCGAGCCGCTCGTGCTCTCCCATCGCGACCTGCACGACAAGCAGCTGCTGGTCGCGGAGAGCGGGCTCGCCCTGCTCGACCTCGACACCGCCGCACGGGCCGAGGCGGCGCTCGACCTCGGCAACCTGCGGGCCCACCTGCGGCTGCGCACCGCGCAGGGCCTGCTGCCCGCGGATCTCGCCACCCGGGCCGCCGCCGTCGTGGACCGGGCGGCCGAGCACGCAGGCGCCTCGCCCGAGCGCCTCGCGGCCTGCGAGACCGCGACCCGGTTCCGCCTCGCCTGCCTCTACCTCTTCCGCCCGGCCTGGCGCTCGTCGGCCGCCCACTCGCTCACTCGCCTCGCTGAAAGGATCATCGCTCCATGAGAAGATCATCAGGAAACCCGTTCCGCCGCCCCGATCCCGACACGACCGGTCAGGAGACGCCGATGCCCCGTCGCGGGCCCGTCCTGCTCGCCGCCGCGGCGGCCCTCTGCCTGGCCGCGATCGCCGGGGGAGTCGTCACTGTCGCGAGCGCGCTGCAGCAGCCCCCGCAGGTCACCGAGATCGGCTCGACGCCCGTCGTCGGACCGAGCCGCGCCCCCGGTGCCGGCGAGCCCCCGGGCGCCGACCCGTCGAGCACCGACCCGGCCGGCGCCGATCCCGCCGCGACCGATCCCGCCGCCGTGGACCCCGCCGCCACGACCGCGCCCGCGGCACCGGCCGCACCGGCCCCGCAGAGCCCGGCCGCCGAGCAGGGCGGCGGCACCGCCCCCGTCCCGGTCGTGCCGGTCCCGGCCCCCGCGCCGGCCGACGGGGACGACGACGGCGACGACGAGGACACCGACGACCCGGACGACGACATCGACGACGACACGGACGACTGACGACGGTGCCCGTCCCGGTACCGCTCGGCGCCGGTGGAGGACCGCTCCGCCTCAGCCCACCATCCGGTAGCCCATGCCGCGCACCGTCTCGATCCGCTCGGCCCCGATCTTGCCGCGCAGATACCGCACGTAGACGTCGACGACGTTCGAGCCCGGATCGAAGTCGAACCCCCAGACCCGGCTCAGCAGCTGCTCCCGGCTGAGCACCTGCTCCGGGTGGCGGAGGAACTCCTCCGCCAGCGCGAACTCCCGCGCCGAGAGGTCGAGCGTGCTGCCCTCGACCGTCGCCCGGCGAGAGCGCAGATCGAGGGTCACCCCGCCGTGCACGAGCAGGCCGTCGTCCTCGGCCGGACCCGAGCCCGCCGCTGCGTCGCGCAGCCGCACCCGGATCCGCGCGAGCAGCTCGTCGAAGCGGAACGGCTTGGCGAGGTAGTCGTTCGCGCCGAGGTCGAGCCCCTCGACCGTGTCGGCGACGGAGCTGCGCGCCGTCAGCATGATCACCGGCAGTGTCGCCCCCTCCGCCCGCAGCGTGCGCAGCACGGCGAAGCCGTCCATGCCGGGCAGACCGACGTCCAGCAGCACGAGGTCGAACCCGCCGCTGCGCAGATACGCGAGCGCGTCGTCGCCGCGCGCCGCCCGGGTCGTCGTGTAGCCGGCCGAGCGCAGGCCCTTCTCGACGAAGGCGGCGATGCGCTCCTCGTCCTCGGCGATGAGGATGGTGCTCACTGTGCTCGTCCTCTCGGGGGAACGTCGGTCGATTCGTCGTCGGCGGGGGAGCGCCGCTCGAGGGGGAGCGAGAGCGCGAAGCGGGTGCCGCGGCCGGGGACGGAGTCGAGCTCGACCCGGCCGCCGTGCGCGCGGGCGATCGCGGAGACGATCGCGAGGCCGAGCCCGGAGCCGCGGATGCCGCGACCGTCGTCGACGCGGCCGAAGCGCTCGAAGATCCGCTCGCGCGCCGCGGCCGGGATCCCGGGTCCCTCGTCGGTGACGAACAGCTCGACCCGGTCGCCGCGCCGCTCGCTGCCGAGCACGACCGCCGAGCCCTCCGGGCTGTACTTCGCGGCGTTGTCGGCCAGCTGCAGCCAGGCCTGGGTGAGCCGCGCCGGATCCGCGTCCACCTGCACCTCGGCCACGGGCCCTGCCCGCCAGTCGCGTCCGGGGATCACCGCGACCTTCGCCAGCACCCGCCGGGTGAGCTCGCCGACGTCGACCGGCTGCAGCGGGACGCGGTCCTCGCGCTCGGCCTCCGACAGCTCGGCGATGTCCTCCAGCAGGTGCCCCATCCGGTCCAGCTCGTCGAGCGCGATCGCGCGAGTGGCCTCGACGTCGCCGGGGTCGCGGGCGTCGACGAGCTCGAGGTGGCCCCGGACGATCGTGATCGGCGTGCCCAGCTCGTGGCGCACGTCCGCCAGCAGCCGCCGCTGTGCGTCGAACGAGCCCTCGAGCCGCCCGATCATGTCGTTCACGGTGCGGGTCAGGTCGGAGACGTCGTCGTCTCCGCCGACCGGGATCCGCTCGCCGAGATCGGTCGCGGTGATCCGGGACGCGGTGCGCCGCAGCTCGCGGATCGGGGAGAGCAGGCGACCCGCGACGAACCAGCCCACGAGTCCCGTCGCCGCGAGCGCCAGCGCGGCGATCATGGCGTAGCTCCGCGACACGTCCGCGAGGTCGGAGAGCCGAGCATCGGTGTCGACTGCCGTCACGTACACCCCGGCCGCGTCCGAGCCCTCGACGCGCAGGGGCACGGCGGCGTAGCGGAGCGTCCCGTCCTCCGTCTCGCCCCAGCCGAGCACCGTCGCTCCCGCCGCCGTCTCTCCCGACACGCGGGCGAGGAAGTCGGGGTCGTCGTCGAGCAGGAAGCTGAGGGCGTAGGGCTGCGGCTCCCAGCGGGCGATTCCGTCGACCAGGCCCACGGTGCTCCCGTCCAGCCGCGGCAGCACCTGCCCGAGGACGGTCCGCAGCAGGGCGTCGATGTCGGTGAACCCGGAGCCGTCCGTGGGAGCCGCGGTGAGCGGCGACTCGTCCGGCTCGATCCGAGTCGCCTCGGCGGGCGACTCCACGATCGTGCGCACGCTCTCGACCTGCTGGCGCAGCTCCTCGTCGATCGAGGCGAGGATCCGGTCGCGCTGCAGCAGGAACGACGCGCCCCCCGAGACCAGCAGGCCGAGCGCGGTGACGACCAGGATCGCCGCGAGGATCCGCACCCGGACGGAGCGCAGGCGGCGCACCGGGGCGAGCGCGGGTGTCGGAGTCATGCGGGCTCCCGAGGGCGTGGCCGTGCGCGGGCAGGCGGTCGAGAGCCCTGAGGTTCCCGCACTCATCATCGCAGCAGCTCGCACGGATCACTGAGAAGCTTCTCAGGAGGAGCGGGGACAAGACCGCGCGAACCTGCCCGTTAAAGACCTCGACGCCCTGCGGCAGCGGCAGGGCCGGCTGCTCTGACGGGGCGTCGAGCTCTTCTTGACCGACAGCATGCGCCTGTCGGCGGCCGTCCGCAAGAGGGCGGCGCCGTTCGCCCTCGGCGAGCTGCGAGAAGCCCCGTCGCGCCGGTCGGCGCCCGCGCGGTCGTTAGACTGGACCGCCTGTTTTCGACGGTCCCCGGAGCGCATCCGCCTCCCGCCCGAGACCGCGAACCGGCAGGGAAGGGCGCACGATGACGGACAGCGACACGATCCTCGAGTCGGAGCTCTCGCGCGAGCGCGCGTACGTGGCGGGGCTCTACGCCCGCCTCGATGAGCTGATCGCGCAGTCCAGGGAGGCGCTCGACTCCGTCCGGATCGAGAGCGTCGGCGGCAACCACCAGAGCCGGTCCGAGCGCGACGCGTTCGCGCGCCTCTACGAGGACCGCATCCGCTCGCTCTCCGGTGCCGACGACCGCCTCGCCTTCGGCCGGCTCACCCTCGCCGACGCCGAGACGGAGCACCGCTACATCGGCCGCATCGGGCTCCGCGACGACGAGCAGGACACCCTGCTGCTCGACTGGCGCGCTCCGCAGTCGGCCGCCTTCTACCAGGCCACCGCCGCCCGGCCGATGGGCACGCGCGCCCGCCGGCACCTCACCCTCCGCGGCCGCGAGGTGATCCGCTTCGAGGACGAGGTCTTCGACGAGGAGCTGCTGCGCGAGGGCACGGCGCTCCAGGGCGAAGGCGCCCTGATGGCGGCCCTCGGCGCCCAGCGCACCGGGCGGATGCACGACATCGTGGCGACCATCCAGAGCGAGCAGGACCGCATCATCCGCTCCGAGCTGCGCGGCGTGCTCGTCGTGCAGGGCGGCCCCGGCACCGGCAAGACCGCGGTGGCGCTGCACCGCGCCGCCTACCTCCTCTACTCGCACCGCGACCGCATCGCGTCCTCGGGTGTCCTCGTCGTCGGGCCGTCGCGCTCGTTCCTGCGCTACATCGAGGCGGTGCTGCCCTCGCTCGGCGAGACCGGCGTCGTGCTCTCCACCCTCGGCCAGCTCTACCCGGGCCTCGACCTGATCGAGGAGGACCGCCCCGCGGTCGCCCGGGTCAAGGGCTCCGCGCGGATGGCCGAGCTGCTCAAGCGCGCCGTCCGCTCGCGCCAGGCCGTGCCGGCCGAGACGCTGGTCCTCGACGTCAACGGCGAGAAGCTGCGGCTCGAGCCGCACGAGGTGGAGCGGGCGATCACCCGCGCCCGCGACTCCCGCAAGCCGCACAACGAGGCCCGCGTCACCTTCGTGAAGGCGATGATCACCCAGCTCACGAGGCAGCTGGCCGACCAGCTGCGCAGCCACGGCAACACGGTCGACGAGGCCGACGAGGCGGTCCTGCGCGAGGACGTCCGGACCGCCTACGACGTCCGCGTCGCGCTCAACACCGCGTGGATCCCGCTCACCCCGGAGAAGCTGCTGCAGGACCTCTACGCCCGGCCGAACTGGTTCGCCTCGCTCACCCCGCGCTGGACCCCGGAGCAGCGCGCCCTGCTCCGCCGCGACCGCGACGCCGCCTTCACCGTCTCGGACGTGCCGCTGCTCGACGAGGCGGCCGAGCTCCTCGGCGCCTACGACGACCACGCCGACGCGCAGAAGAAGGCCGAGAAGGAGCAGCGCCGCCGCGACGTCGAGAACGCCGAGGCCGCGATCCGCAACATGGGCGTCGACGGGCTCGTCAACGCCAAGGACCTCGCGGCGGGATTCGCCGAGCGCACCAGTGTCGGCACCACCGCCGAGCGCGCGGCGGCCGACCGCTCCTGGACCTACGGCCACGTCGTGGTCGACGAGGCGCAGGAGCTCTCGCCGATGCAGTGGCGGGTGCTGCTGCGGCGCTGCCCGATGCGCTCCTTCACCATCGTCGGCGACGTCGCCCAGGCGTCCGGAGCCTCGGCCGCCTCCAGCTGGGACGCCGCCCTCCGGGACACCTTCGGCCGCCAGGGCCGCGACGGCGAGGCCGCGCCGTGGCGCCTCGAGGAGCTGACCGTCAACTACCGCACGCCTGCGCAGATCGTCGCCTACGCCGAGCGCACGGCGCGCGACAACGGACTCGAGATCACCCCCGGCGAGGCGGTGCGCTCCACGGAGTGGCCGGTCCGCACCGTGCGCGACCGCGGCGACGCCGTGCTCGCCGACCGGGTGCTCGCCGTCGTCCTGGAGGACCGGGCCATCGGGGACGGCACCCTCGCCGTGATCGCCCCCGACGACGAGCTCGACGCGATCACCGCGCGGCTGGAGCAGGAGCTCGGCCGCGAGGTCGGGCGCGGCTCCCGCGGTCTCGACCGCCCGGTCGCCGTGCTCTCGACGGCCGACGCGAAGGGGCTCGAGTTCGACTCCGTCCTGATCGCCCGGCCGCGGCTGATCGCGGCGGAGGAGCGCGGCGCGGCCTCGCTCTACGTCGCGATGACCCGGCCGACGCAGCGCCTCACGCTGGTCGAGTGAGCCGGGCGGGGGATCGGCCTGATCGAGTGCTCCGGGCGGCCCTCCTAGGATGGAGAGCATGAGCAGCGAGAACCTGACCAAGCCCGAGCTCGACGCCCCCGACGGCCCGGCCCCCGATTCCCTCGTCGTCGAGGACCTCGTCATCGGCGACGGCGCCGAGGCCCAGCCCGGCTCCACCGTCGACGTGCACTACCTCGGCGTCGAGTACGACACCGGCGAGGAGTTCGACTCCTCCTGGAGCCGCAACCAGTCGATCAACTTCCCCCTCAACAACCTCATCCGCGCCTGGCAGCAGGGCATCCCCGGCATGAAGGTCGGCGGCCGTCGCAAGCTGATCTGCCCGCCCGCCCTCGCCTACGGCCCCGCCGGCGGAGGCCACCCCCTCTCTGGCAAGACCCTGATCTTCGTGATCGACCTCCTCGGCACGAAGTAGCCCGTCCTCCGCTTCGCGGCCGTCGAGCCACCATGCTGGTGGAGCAGCCCCGGAGAGCCCCACCATGCCGGTCGAGTAGCCCCGCAGGGGCGTATCGAGACCCGCACGACGAAGGCGCAGCACCCGATCACCGGGGGCTGCGCCTTCGTCGTTGCACGGCCGAGCGACTCAGCGCGGCTGCGCGCGCTTCACCCGCTCCACGAGCTCTCGCCAGGCCCCGTCGAGCTCCGTCTCGCCGAGCCGCACCGTGTGCGTCTGCACTCGGATCTCGTAGACGAAGCGGTCCGGCCGCCCGGCTGTCGGCGTCGCGGCGCGCGGCTGGTCGTCCCAGTCGAGCGAGCCGAGCAGGTCGTGCCACGCGCGCTCGTCCGGCTGCTCGTCGACATCGATCCGCCAGACCCGGCGGAGCCCGGCGAAGCCGCCACTGCGCGACACGATCACATCCATGGCCGCGATCGTACGCGCCCCCTCCGAAGGACCGCCCTCGATCACGCTGATCGAGCAGCCCCGCGGGAGCGGCCGACCGTGCTGGTCGAGTACTCCTGCAGGGGTGCATCGAGACCCACGGTGCAGACGGTGGGCGATCTCGATACGCCCGCTGCGCGGCCTACTCGATCAGCAAGAGAAGGGGCAGCCTGCTGGTCGAGTGGCCTCGTGGGGCAGCCGCATCATGCTTGTCGAGTGGGCTCGCGGAGCAACCGCAGCATGCTGGTCGAGTAGCCCCGGAGGGGCGTATCGAGACCCCCCGACGCCGTCCTCAGGCCGCCGGCAGCTCGACCCCCACCGTCGTCCAGCCGGTGCGGACCGCCGCCTCGACCTCGGAGCCCGCGCCGAAGCGCTCGGCCGCCGCGGCGGCGGTCAGCGCCGCGAAGCCCTCGAAGTCCGCCGTCGCCGTGAGCACGCCGCCGGTCAGCACGTCGTACCAGACCCGCCCCGCGCGCTCCCAGGAGGGCCCGCCCAGCTCGATCGCCGCGACCGCGAACGCGCGGTTGGGGATGCCGGAGTTGATGTGCACCCCGCCGTTGTCGTCCTCGGTGTCGACGTAGTCGGCCATCGAGCCGGGCTGCGGGTCCTTCCCGAGCACGTCGTCGTCGTAGGCCGTGCCCGGCGCGATCATCGAGCGCAGCGCGGTGCCCTGCACCTCGTCCGTGAAGAGGCCCTCGCCGATGAGCCAGCTCGCGTCCTCCGCGCTCTGCCCGGCGCCGAACTGCTCGAGCATCGCGCCGAAGACGTCGGAGATCGACTCGTTGAGCGCGCCCGACTGCCCGCGGTAGACGAGGTTCGCGGTGTACTCGGTGATCCCGTGCGCCAGCTCGTGGCCGATCACGCTCTGCGAGACCGTGAAGCGGCGGAAGACCTGGCCGTCGCCGTCGCCGAAGACCATCCGCGAGCCGTCCCAGAAGGCGTTGTCGTAGTCCTCGCCGAAGTGCACCGTCGCGTCCAGCGGCAGCCAGGCGTCGTCGATCGAGTCGCGGCCGAAGGCCTGCTGGAGGAACTCGGACATCGCGCCGAGCCCGTCGTAGGCCTCGTCCGCCGCGGCGTCGCCGGTGGCGGGAGCGCCCTCGGTGCGCACGACGGTGCCGGGCAGGGTCTCGGTCGACTGCGCGTCCGAGATGGTCCGCTGGAGGGCGGCGACCCGCTCCGCGCGGGGGACCGGCGACGCGGTGGCGGTCGAGCGACCGGGGGAGGGCTCTCCCGGCCGGACGCGACGGAAGGGCACGTCCTGCTCGAGCGAGCGGCTGGCCGCCCGCGCGGCCCGGGCGAAGGCCGGGTCGTCGAGTCGGGCGATGCGGACGAGGAGATACGGCGGCACGACTGTTCTGCTCATGGCCCGATCCTCGCATCCACCTCCGACACGGTCGCGGGCTCGCCGCTCGCCCTCCGATGCGGTAGCGGGGCCCCGCGCGCTAGCCTGGCGAGCGACGAGCGGCATCCACGGACCGGGGCGCACCCGAGGACTCGAGGCGGACATGGGCATCATCACGCGGGGCTTCTTCGGCAAGCGCGAGCAGAACCCGGACGTCCCGCCGGGGCAGTACCTGGAGAAGGGCTTCCCCGTCCTCTCCATCGGGCCGACCCCGAACATCCACGAGTGGGCCTTCTCGATCGACGCGGGCCCGGCGGGAGTGCGCCGCTGGACGGCCGACGAGTTCGCCGCGCTGCCCCGCGAGGACATCCACACGGACATCCACTGCGTCACGCGCTGGTCGAAGCTCGGCACGAACTGGCGCGGCGTCTCGGTCGACCTCCTGCTCGAGGGCATCGAGAGCGACGCCGGCTTCGTGATGGCGCAGAGCTACGGCGGCTATACGACCAACCTGCCGCTCTCGGAGATCCGCGGCGGCAAGGCCTGGATCGCGACCGAGTTCGAGGGTGCGCCGCTCGCGGCCGAGCACGGCGGCCCGGCGCGGCTGCTCGTGCCGCACCTCTACCTCTGGAAGAGCGCGAAGTGGGTGCGCAGCCTCCGCCTCATGCCGGGCGACGAGCCCGGCTTCTGGGAGCAGAACGGCTATCACATGCACGGCGATCCCTGGAAGGAGGAGCGCTACTGGTGATCTGGACGGAGGCGGTGACCGAGTCGGTCCTGCCGCTCACTCCGACCTCGCGCCTGATCGCGCTCCGCGTCCCGGGCTGGCCCGGGCACCTCGCCGGGCAGCACCTCGACGTGCGGCTCACCGCGCCCGACGGCTACCAGGCGAGCCGCTCCTACTCGATCGGCGCGCCCTCCGACGGCGACCGCGTCGAGCTGGCCGTCGAGCGCCTCGACGACGGCGAGGTCTCGCCGTACCTGGTCGAGGGCCTGGAGGCCGGCGACCGGCTCGAGGTGCGCGGCCCGATCGGCGGCTGGTTCGTCTGGCAGCCCGAGCAGACCGAGCCGGTGCAGCTGATCGCGGGCGGCAGCGGGCTGGTCCCGCTGATGGCGATGGCCCGCGAGCACGGCCGCGTCGGCAGCGGCGCCCCGATGCGCCTGCTCTACTCGGTCCGCTCGAGCGTCTTCGCCTACTACCGCGACGACCTCCGGATGCTCGGCGAGCTGCCCCGCGACCGCGGCGGCGTCGAGTCCGAGCTCGTCTACACCCGCGTCGCCCCGCCCGGCGCCGCTCGGCCCGCGGGCCGGCTCACCCCCGACCTGCTCGCCGCGACGGCGATCCCCGCCTCCGATGAGCCGACGGTCTACGTTTGCGGTCCCACCGCCTTCGTCGAGGCCGTCGCGACGGCCCTCGTCGCCCAGGGCCACGACCCCGCCCGCGTCCGCACCGAGCGCTTCGGCGGCCCCTGAGCTCTGCCTCCCTCCGCGAGATGCCACTCATGAGCGCGACACGCCGTGAAAGGCGTGCACAACTGGCATCTCGCGGGAGGGGAGGGGCGCGCGGCTACTCGAAGGAGACGGTGCGGTTCTCGCCGATGTCGGGCTGGCCGCCGGTGACGGCCGCCTTGGCGACCTTGAAGAGCACGACGGGCGCGGGGGAGTCGGTCACCCAGAGCTCGACGGTCTCGGCCGAGACGCGCAGCAGCGCGACGCTCGGGTCGTCCTTGCCGTCGGGGAACCAGGCCGAGACCGAGGGCGACCACAGCTCGTCCACCTTGGCCGGGTCGTGCACGACTGTGGCGGAGCCGGCCACCGAGAGGTAGCCCTTCTTCGACTCGAACGCGACGTTCACGCTCGGGTTGGCGCGGATGTCGTCGACCTTCGCCGACGGATCCTGGGTGAAGAACCAGAGCTCGCCGTCGAAGTCGACGTCCTGCGCGGCGAGCGGCCGGCTGACGAGCTGCCCGGTCCCGTTGACGGTGGTGAGGAGTCCGATCTTCGCGCTCTTCACGATCTCGGTGATCTGAGCGCGGTCGTCGTCCGTGGCGGGGGTGATGGAGGTGTCGGTCATGGCCCCGACGCTACGCGGAAGCGCGGACGCCGCAAGGGGTGGCGAGCGCGCGCGCGGCCTGTCTAGCGTCGAGGCATGGACACCACCACGTACACGGCCATGCTCGACAGCGGCGCGGAGCAGGAGAGCATCCGCCTCGAACTCATCGACGGCTCCCCGCAGCGCTCCCTCACCCGCGTCGCCGACATCGACGGCGAGGAGGTCGAGGTGGTCTGGGAGCTCGACGGCGAGATCGACGGCTTCCACGTCTACCGCCCCGTCCGCGTCGAGGGACGCGACGACGACAGCGGCGAGGTCTCGGACGACCTCACCGACGGCAACGCCGCCGGCGCCTACGCCGGGGAGTGACCTCTCGACCGCGCCGCTCGCCCCCAGCGGGCGGCGGCGCGGTCACTCCGCCACGTGCTTCAGGCCACCGGGTGCAGCGCGTCGTAGCGCCGGAAGCCCGGGCTGAGCCTCAGCACCGCCGCCAGGATCAGGACGATCGCCAGCCCGCCGGCCAGCGGCGGCAGCCAGAGCAGCGCGAGCGAGGCCAGCAGCCCCGTGTAGAGGTCGCCGACCCGCGGCCCGCCCGTGACGACCACGATGAAGACGCCCTGCAGCCGCCCGCGCATGTTGTCCGGCACCGCCGTCTGCAGCATCGTCTGCCGGAAGATCGAGCTGACGTTGTCGGCCGCACCCGCCCCGGCGAGTGCGACCGAGGCGGCCGCGATCAGGCCGAGGTTCGGCTCCGACGCGTCGTGCGCCGTCAGCTCCGCCACCAGCAGCACCGCGCCGAAGCCGACGATCAGCACCCCGTACGCCTGGATCGACCGGCCGATCGCGAGCCCCTGGCTCCGCACGCCGGTCAGCCGCCCCGAGAAGACGCTGCTGAGCAGTGCGCCGACCGCGTACGCCGCGGTGAGGAAGCCGACCGTCACCGCTCCGCCGCCCAGCAGCAGCGCGGCCGCCGCCGGGAAGACCACCCGCGGCTGCCCGAACGTCATCGCCACGATGTCGACGAGGAACGACAGTCGGATGTTCGGCGCCCCGCGGAGGAAGCGCAGTCCGTAGCGCAGCGACTCCAGGCCCGGCCGCTGCCGCTCGCCCTCGGGCACCAGCGCGGGCAGCCCGGCGATGCCGAGGAACGCCGCGAGGAAGAGCACGACGTCGATCGTGTAGGTGACCGCGAAGCCGGAGGAGGCGACCAGCACGCCCGCGAGCGCCGGCCCCACGGTCACCTCCACGCCGCCCGCGATGCCGCCGAGCGCCGCCGCGGCCGGCACCAGCTCGAGCCGGAGCAGGCGCGGCGCGACGGTCATCCGGGTCGCACCGATGATGGTCGTCGCCACGGCGTTGACCGCCGTCAGCGCGTAGAGGGTCAGCGGCGTCTCGGCGCCGAGCCAGGCGAGCGCCGCGATGACGGCGGTCGAGCCCCAGGCGACGATCGCCGAGAGCAGCAGCACCAGCCGCCGGTCGAAGGCGTCGGCGAGCATCCCGCCGTAGAGCCCGGCGATCACGGTGGGCACCAGCGCCACCACGCCGACCATCGCGACGGCGAGCGTCGACCCGGTCAGCGCGTAGATGTGCAGACCCACGGCGACGATCGTCATCTGCCCGCCGATGCCGGAGATCACGTTGCCCGCCCAGAGGCGCGCGAAGGCGGGGGACTCGCGGAGAGGGGAGAGGTCGACGACGTGGCTGCGCCGCGGCGCGGAGGAGGGCTGGCTCACTCGCTCCATTCTCGCCCCTCCGCGCTCGTCCCGCACCGGACGCGCGCGCACGGAGCCGCGGAGGCGGAGACCCTAGGGTAGGGGGATGAGCACGTCATCCGACGGCGCGCCCCGACGCCCGCGCAGCACCGCGTCGCGCGTCGCCGGAGCCGCCCCCGCGCGCCGCGCCGCCGCCCCCGTGCCGCGCCCCCGGACCCGTCCCGCGAGCGCGAGCGCCGCCGCCTCCGGGGGCCGCTTCGCCGCCCTCCGCCGCCGCTACGGCGCCGCGACGGCGTCCATCCTCCTCGCGCTCGTCGTCGTTCCGATCGCGTTCTTCGTCTGGTACGCGATCATCTCGCTCGGCGCCTACCCCGGCGACCAGGCCGTCAGCGATCTGCTCGTCGGCGTCCTCTACACCGCGATCATCCACGCGCTCCTGCTCGTCGGAGTGCTGCTCGGCGTCTCCTCGATCCGCGCGCGGCGCCGCGAGGGTCGGCCGCCGATCGCCGGCTGGATCGGGGTGGTGCTCAACGTCCTCGTTCTCCTCGGCTGGGAGCTGCTCGTCTCGCCGTGGCTCGTCGAGCTCTGGAACCGGGCCGTCGGCGCCTGATCCGACCGTCCTGATCCGCCCGACGCCCCTCTCGCCCGTCGCCCCCGCGCTCTGGTAAGCTCCTGAGGTTGCCGTCCAACGGCCGCGGATCAAGAGAGCCCACGCATCAGGCGCTGGGCACCGCGCAACGAGAGAGAGGGGATCCCATTCATGGCACTCGAAGCAGACGTCAAGAAGGCGATCATCGAAGAGTACGCGACCCACCCCGGTGACACCGGATCCCCCGAGGTGCAGGTGGCCGTCCTGACCAAGCGGATCAAGGACCTCACCGAGCACCTCAAGGAGCACAAGCACGACCACCACTCGCGTCGTGGTCTGCTGCTGCTCGTGGGTCAGCGCCGTCGACTCCTCGGCTACCTGTCGGACGTGGACATCAGCCGCTACCGCTCGCTGATCGAGCGTCTCGGCCTCCGTCGATAGTCCTCTCCGCTCCTCCCCTCACCGGGTCGAGCGCGGAGTCTCGATGACACCGCGATCTTCTTCTGAACGGGCCGCTCTCCTCCGGGAGGGCGGCCCGTTCCGCGTTCCCGGGCACCGCGTTCCCGGGCACCGTGCGCCCCGGCACTGCCCGCCCCGGCGGCGTGCTCAGTCCCGGCGCTCCGGGCGGTCCACCCCGCCCCAGGAGAAGCCGTCCGCCGCCGCGAACCAGTCGGCCGCCGACCGGGCGAGCGCGGCGTCCGCCTCGGGCCGTCCGGGCAGCGCCAGGGCATCGGCGAGCCCGGGGAGACTCCACCGGTCGTCGAGGGCCTTCGCCTGCGCTCGCTGCCACGCGTCCGAGCAGGCGGGCTCGCCGGCCGCCCGCGTGATCGACGCGGCGCCAATGGCGGCGCCGTCCCGCACGAGCGCGAGCGCGCAGGTCAGCGCCGCCGTCCGGACCACGCTCCGCGGCGCTCGCGCCGGCTCGGTGGCGCGCACCTGATCCTGGGCGCCGACGATCGCCGTCAGCGCGAGGAAGAGCCGGGTCGCCGCCTCGTCCGGTCGTGGCGCCAGCCGGCCCGGACCGGCCGAGATCGCGGCGGACGCTCCCGGAGGGAGCACCAGGCCGCGGCCGATCCGAGCGGAGTACGCGCTCAGCAGACCGGTGCCCCCGGCGTCGCGGCGCGGATCGTTTTGACCGACCACCCCGCGCACCCCGGGATCGCTCAGCACCCAGACGACGGGGGTGTCGTTGTGGATCGTCAGACTCCGGTGGTCGGCGTCGGTGCAGGCCAGCAGGTGCCCGGCCAGCGCCTCGCCCTCGCGGTCGAGCACGGAGGAGGCGGCGAGCAGCTCGCACGGCTCGTCGCACGGCCCGGTCGTCCCGCCGGCCGCGGAGGGCAGCCCGGCGAGCGGAGCGAGAACGGCGAGGGCGAGCGCGAGCACCGCGATCGCCGCGGCGGAGGCGACGGTCGCGCCGAGGAGCCGACCGGGGGAGTCGCGCCGGCGCCCGGCGGCGACGGAGCGATCCGGCCGCACTCCACCCCGCCGCACCCGATCGAGCGCGGACGCCACCGTGCCTCGACGCACCATGCGGGACTCCCTCTGCTCGGAGGCTAGACCCGGAACCGGACTCTGACCAGGGGCGGAGCGAGGCGCGCGGACCCGCCGCCGGAATTCCCTCGAGAAATCTCCGGAGAGGTGCATCCGCGGAGGCCCCTCGGCCGGAAGTAGTGGTGAAGGCCCTTCTCGAGAACCCACCGACCCGTCCGCGGGTCCCATCGTGAAAGAGGAACACCGTGACCACCTCCCGCCTCACCCACCGCCTGCTCGCCGGAGCGTGCCTCGGCACCCTCGCCGTCGCCGGTCTCGCCGCCGCTCCTGCGAGCGCCGCCGACGCCGACTCGGCCGACCTCTACGTGCTGCACGCGGTCCCCGACACCCCGGTCGACGTGTACGTCAACGGAGCACTGACGCTCGACGACTTCGCGCCCGGTGCCCTGGCCGGCCCGCTCGATCTCCCCACCGGCACCTACACCGTGGCGATCACCGCCGCCGACGCCGCGGACGCGAGCGCCCCGGTCATCGGCCCGGTCGACCTCGCCCTCGAGGCAGGCAAGAGCTACACCGTCGCCGCGCACCTGAAGCCCGACAACACCCCCACCGCGACGCTGTTCCCGAACGACATCTCGGCCACCGCGGCCGGAGAGGGACGCCTCACGGTCCGCCACATCGCCGCGGCGCCCGCCGTGGACATCCTCGCAGGCGGCTCGCCCGTGCTGACGAACGTGACCAACCCGAACGAGGGGATCCTCAACCTCGCTCCGGCCACGATCTCGACCGTGGTCGCCGCGACCGGGACCACCGCTCCGGTCATCGGCCCGGCCGACGTCCAGGTCCAGGAGGGCGTCAACACGATCGTCTACGCCTGGGGCAGCCTGGAGAAGGGCAACCTCGCCCTCGCGACGCAGACCATCGGCGGTCTGCACTCCTCGCCGTCGGGTGTGCCCGCGGGTGAGGCCGGCCTCGCGGCCGACAACCGCACCGACGCCGCCGCCGGCTGGTGGGGCGCTGCCGCGCTCGCCTCGCTCGCGCTGATCGGCGCCGCGCTGATCGGCCGCCGCAAGGCCGTCGCCGGTCGCTGACCGATGCGCACGACCGCCGGTCGCTGACCGGCACTGAAGACCGCCGGCCCGGCGTGCCCCGCACCCGGGCCGGCCGCCGACCACGTGGAGAGGAGGACACGATGAGCAGGACCCCCCGTCTGCCGCGTGCTCTCCTCGTGGTCGGCTCGATCGCGGTCGGCCTCGGCCTCGGCGGCTGCTCGGCACAGGCGGTCGGGGTCGTGCCCGCCCCTGACGCGAGTGCGCCGGTCCTGACGTCGACGCCGGCCGCGATCCCCTCCAGCACTCCCACTCCGCCCGCCGCGGCGGTGCCCGACGTCCCCGTCGCCGACGCGCGGCTCGGCGCCACTCCCGCGCCGGTCGTGCTCGCGCCGACCCGCCTGGTCGTCGACGGCCTGCCGATCGACATGCCGGTGCAGCCGGTGGGGGTCGCGGACGACGGCACCATGGAGCTGGTGCCCGACACCGATATCGCCGGCTGGTACCGCTTCGGCCGCGGGCTCGACGCCGGCGAGGGCACGACCGTGATCGCCGCCCACGTCGACTCGCTCACCTACGGGCTCGGCCCGTTCGCCGAGCTGAAGCAGGCGCAGCCCGGCCAGCGGATCGGCCTGACCGGGGAGGACGGCGTCCAGCGCGTCTACACCGTGGACACGGTCGAGACGACCGAGAAGACCACCGTCGACCTCTCCACCGTCTTCGTCCAGGACGGCCCCGCGCGGCTCGTCCTGATCACCTGCGGCGGCGATTTCGACTACGACACCCGGCACTACCTCAGCAACGTGGTCGTCACCGCGACCCCCGCGACCTGACCGCCCGACGATGACCGTGCTCGACCACCCCTGTGCTCCGAGTGAGAGCGCGCCGTAGCATGAGCATCGCCGCAGCACCCCGCGCCGTCGAGCCACCGGCTCCTCCGCCCCGGTGCCGCCCCCACTCCAGGAGGACCCCCCTGATCGACGCCCAGACGCGCGAGCCCGACGACGAGGCCGCCGACGAGCGCGCCCTCGTCCAGCGCCTCGGGCTCCGGTTCGCGGCGGGGGAGGAGTCCGCGCTCGCCGAGGCCTACTCCCGGTGGTCCCCGCTCGTCTTCACTCTCGCGCTGCGCTCGCTCGGCGACCGCGGCGACGCGGAGGACGTGGTCCAGCGCGTGTTCGTCTCCGCATGGACCGGGCGCGGCAGCTTCGACCCGGGCCGAGCGGTGCTCGGCGCCTGGCTGGTCGGGATCTCGCGCAAGCGCATCGCGGACGCCCACGAGAACCGCTCGCGCGAGCGCCGGCTCACCGCCGCGCTGGTCGCGGTCGCCCCGGTCGACGAGGGCGAACCGGCGGTCGATCTCGAGGAGCGGGTCCTGGTCGCCGACGAGCTCGCCCGCCTCGACCCCGTCCCGCGGCGGGTGATGAGCCTCGCCTTCTACGACGATCTGACCCACACCGAGATCGCCGAGCGGACAGGCCTGCCGCTCGGCACCGTCAAGAGCCACATCCGCCGCAGTCTCGACAGACTCCGCTCCCGATTGGAGGTGAGCAGCCCATGACGCATCTCGATCCCGACGAGCTCGCCCTCCTCGCCCTCGGCGAGGACTCCTCCGCCGACGCCGCCGCCCACCTCGAGGCGTGCCCCGAGTGCGCCCAGCAGCTGGTCGAGCTCGGCCACGCCGCCGGTCTCGGCCGGCAGAGCCGCTCGCTGGTGCTCGAGAGCCCGCCGGCCGAGGTCTGGGACCGCATCCGCGGGGAGCTGGCGCTGGGGACGACTGCGGAGGCCCCGATCGCTCCGGTGACCGCGCTTCCGGTCGGCCGCCACACGCCGTCGCGACGCCGACCGCGCTCCCGCCGGCTCCTCCCCGCGGCGCTCGCCGCGCTCGCGGCTCTCGCCGTCGGCGTCGTCGGCGGCGTCTGGCTGCAGGCGTCGCGGAGCACCGACGCGGTCGTCGTCGCGCGCGCCGATCTCGCGGCCTTCCCCGACTGGCAGGGCGCCAGCGGCAGCGCCGAGCTCGAGGACGCCGACGGCGAGCGGCAGCTCGTCGTGCACCTCGACGCGGAGGGCGCGGCCGACTCCTACCGCGAGGTCTGGCTGATCGCGGCGGACGCCACCGGACTCGTCGGACTCGGGGTGCTGGACGGCGCGGACGGCCGCTTCACGGTGCCGGCCGACATCGACCTCGCCGAGTACTCGCTCGTCGACATCTCCCAGGAGCCCGACGACGGCGACCCGCAGCACTCCGGCGACTCGATCGTCCGCGGACCGCTGCGGGAGAGCGGACCGCAGGCGGGCGACTGAGCGCCGCGCGCGAGCGGACGGCTCGAGCGCGCCGTGCTCAGACCGGCTCGGCCCGCTCGGCCAGCAGGGCGACGAGCGCCTGCACGGCCGCGGACGCGTGCGGCGGACTGCAGACCGAGACCTCCCACACCAGTCCGGGCCAGTCCAGCTCGATCGCGGTCACCCCGGCCAGCGGTGCGATGCCCGAGCGCGGGACCACCGCCGGCCCGAGACCGGCCTGGACGAAGCGCGGGATCGCGGGCAGGTCGGCGACCTCGGTGGCGACCCGCCGCGTCGCTCCGGCCGCGCGGAAGGCCCGGTCGACGCTGACGCGGTTGCCGAAGCCGGCCGGGGTGTCGATGAACGCGGCGCCGTCGAGGTCCGCGGGGGAGGGCCGCGCCAGCCGCGCCAGCGGATCGGCGCTGTCGATCAGCAGCACGTAGCCGTCCCGGACGACGGTCGTCACGGCGAGGTCCTCCAGCTCGGCCACCGGCAGGGCGAGCAGCGCCACGTCGAGCCGGCCGCGGCGGAGGTCCTCCGCCAGCCCCGTCGATCCGCTCGGCGAGGTGCGCAGCAGCAGGTCGACGAGCGGATGCCGGCGCCGGAACGCACCGAGGGCGCCCGGCAGATCGAGGATGTCGAGCGCGGAGAAGGTGCCGACCCGGACCCGGCCGCGCAGCCCCGCCGCGTCCTCCGCGGCGAGCGAGCGCATCCGGTCGACGCTGTCGATCGCCGCGCGCGCCGACGGCAGCAGCGCCTCGCCGACGGCGGTGAGCGCGACGCGCCGCGTCGACCGGGTGAACAGCGGCGCCCCGAGGTCCTGCTCCAGCGCGCGGATCGTCGCCGACAGGGTGGACTGCACGACGTAGAGACGGGCCGCCGCGCGGGTGAAGCTGAGCTCCTCCGCGACGGCGACGAAGGCGGCGAGCTGGCGGTCGTCCATGCCTCATTGTGCGGCTTCGGCGATCAATGCGTCCAGGATCCTCCGTTGGACGTGGACGATCGACAGGAGCACTCTGGGCGCATGCTGACCACCGGAATCCCCGCCGAGCGCACCGCCGCCCGCACCTCGTCCTCCTCGCGCCGCCCCGAGCTGGGGCACCACCTCGGCTTCTGGGTGATCGCGGTCGCCTTCCTCTCGGTGATGGCCTTCTCCACCGTGCCGACCCCGCTCTACGCGATCTACCAGCAGCGCGACGGCTTCCCCGCCTTCGTCGTGACGGTGATCTTCGCGGCCTACGCCGTGGGAGTGGTCGCCAGCCTGTTCCTGGCGGGTCACGTGAGCGACTGGCTCGGCCGGCGCCGCATCCTGCTCGCCGCGATCCTCGTCGAGGTGCTGGCGAGCATCGTCTTCCTGCTCTGGCCCGACGTGCCCGGGCTGATCGTGGCGCGGCTGCTCACCGGCATCGGCGTCGGCGCGCTGACGGCGACCGCGACCGCGCACCTCTCCGAGCTCCGCGCGATCGCCCGGCCGGAGGAGGGCCCCGGCGCCTCGCGCGCCGTCTCGACCCTCGTCAACGTCGGCGGTCTCGCCCTCGGCCCGCTGATCGGCGGCGTCCTCGCCGTGACCGTCGACCGCCCGCTGGTCGTGCCCTACGAGGTCTTCCTCGTGCTGCTGGTCGTGCTCGGGATCGCGGTCGCCCTCGTCCCCGAGACCGTCGAGCGCCGGGAGGAGCTGCCCGCCTACCGGCCGCAGCGGCTCGCCGTGCCCGCCGCCTCGCGCGGCACCTTCCTCTCGGCCGCCGTGGGTGCGTTCGCCGGCTTCGCGGTCTTCGGCCTGTTCACCTCGCTCGCGCCGACCTTCCTGGCCGGCCGCTTCGGCGAGACCTCGCACCTCGTCGCGGGCGTCGTCTCGTTCGGCGTCTTCGCGGCCGGCGCCGTCGCCCAGCTGACCGCCGCCCGCCTGCCCGTCCGCCGCGCGCTGCTCCTCTCCGCCGCGGCCCTCGCCGTCGGGCTCGCCCTCGTCGCCTGGGGCGCCGTCGCCGTCGTGCTGCCCGCCTTCATCGGCGGCGGCGTGATCGCCGGGGCCGGCGTCGGCCTGATCTTCCGCCTGGCCCTCGGGGTCGCCGGCTCGCTCGCCTCCGACGAGACCCGCGGCGAGGTCCTCGCCGGGATGTTCCTCGCCTCCTACGTCGGGCTCGCGGTCCCGGTGCTCCTGATCGGAGCGGCGCTCGCCGTCCTCCCGGCGGTCCCGGTGCTCGTCGGCTTCGTGGCGATCGTGCTCGCGCTGGTGCTGGTGGCGATCGCGCGGATGCTGCGCTCGGCGGCCTGAGCGCGGCGGCCGGGCTGCGGCGACCGGGCAGGGGCGCGCGCCGCGACACGGGCGGCCCCGGCGCTCCATGATGGAGTCATGAAGCTCTTCTCGTTCGGCCGCTCCGACTCCGACCCCCTGCCCGCCGGCGACCGCGGCTCGGGCAAGCTCGACGACTACGACTACGAGCTGCGCCCCAAGTCCAAGCGCGGTGACACCCTCCTCGGCATCGCCGACTCGCTCCCGCACCAGGACGAGCTGGCCCGCGTGCACGCCCTCGGCGAGGAGGAGATCACGGCGGTCATCCCGCGCCGCACGATCGAGGAGGAGCGCACCGACGCGCCGATGCCGGTCCGCCTCTTCGCGAACCACCGGCCAAGCGATCTGGTCGGCTACGTGCCCCGCGGTCTCGAGAACGTCGTCGAGGCGGCCCTGGCCCGGCTCGCCGAGGCGGGCAAGCAGCCGCGCATCCCCGCCCGGATCGTGAAGGGCAAGGGCGGCCTGCGCGTTCAGCTGCTGATGCACGAGACCCGTGGCTGACGACGCGCGGCCGCAGGGATCGTCGTCCCCGGCGGAGTTCTGGGGCAGCCCCGCCCCCGCCGGTCCGCCGCCCGGCTGGTATCCGGACCCCGGTCAGGTGAACACGCAGCGCTACTGGGACGGCCGGGCCTGGACCGGCCACCTCGCACCACTGGCGCCCGCGGCACCCGCCGTCGGCAACGCCGCCGCGACCGCGTCGCTCGTGCTCGGGATCCTCGGCGTGCTCCTCACTCCGATCCCGCTGTTCATCGGTCTCCTGCTCGGCGGTCCGCTCGACGTGCTCGCCGTCGTCCTCGGTGTCGTCGGCCTCGTCAAGGGCGGCGCGCGGCGGGGCGCGGGCGTCACCCGGGCCGTCGTCGGCCTCGTGCTCGGCGCGCTGATGCTCGCGGCGATCACCGTCGGGGCCGGCACGATCTGGTAGTCGCGCGGCCGCGGTCCCGGCCCGGAGCCGCGCGGCGGATCCGCGGTTCCTGGTCGATCGGTGCCCGCACTGATAGCATGAACCGGTTCCGAATCCGGGAGCGACCGCCGGTCGTCATCGGGTTCGAACCACGGAGCAGGCCGGCAGGAAGCTGGTCCTCGGTGGTGGAGTCCCGGTTCGCGATGTCAGAACGGCCGACATCGGGCAGACCCGGAGCCCTTCTACTGGTGGCCAGCACGAACGCCCTCCACACGACGGCACGGCGCGAAGCCCTGCCGTGGGATCGCGTGCGATTCCTGACCGTCATGCCGCTCCGACGAACGCCGGCGCCCAGAGGGGTGCCGTTGCAGACGTTAAGGAGACAGACCTCTTGGAAGGTCCTGAAATCACATTCGCCGAAGCCGTTCTCGACAACGGCTCGTACGGCACCCGCACCGTCCGCTTCGAGACCGGCCGCCTCGCGCAGCAGGCTCAGGGCGCGGTCGCCGCGTACCTCGACGAGGACACCATGCTCCTCTCGGCCACCTCGGCGTCGAAGAACCCGAAGGACAACTTCGACTTCTTCCCGCTGACCGTCGACGTCGAGGAGCGCTCCTACGCCGCCGGCAAGATCCCCGGCTCGTTCTTCCGCCGCGAGGGCCGCCCCTCCACCGAGGCGATCCTGGTCTGCCGTCTGATCGACCGGCCGCTGCGCCCCTCGTTCGTCGAGGGCCTGCGCAACGAGGTCCAGATCGTCATCACGGTCCTCAGCATCGCGCCCGACGAGTTCTACGACGCCCTCGCGATCAACGCCGCGAGCGCCTCGACCCAGATCTCCGGCCTGCCCTTCTCGGGCCCCGTCGCCGGTGTGCGCCTCGCGCTCATGTCCGACGGCTCCGGCAACGACCAGTGGGTCGCCTTCCCCAAGGCCTCGCAGCTCGAGAACGCTGTCTTCGACCTCACCGTCGCGGGCCGCGTCGTCACCAACGAGGACGGCTCCTCGGACGTCGCCATCATGATGGTCGAGGCCGAGGCCACCGACGTCTCGTGGAACCTCATCAAGGCGGGCGCCACCAAGCCCGACGAGGCCGTCGTCGCCCAGGGCCTCGAGGCCGCCAAGCCCTTCCTCCGCGCGCTCGTCGAGGCGCAGTCGAAGCTGGCCGCCGAGACCGCGAAGCCGGTCAAGGACTACCCGGTCTTCCTGCCCTACGCGCAGGAGACCTACGACAACGTCGCCGAGCTCAGCTACGACGAGCTCGTCCGCGTCTACCAGATCGCCGACAAGGTCGAGCGTCAGGACGCCGACGACGCGCTCAAGGCCCGGGTCAAGGAGCAGATCGCCGAGCGCATCGCGTCCGGTCAGCTCTCCGCCGAGGCCTACTCGCAGGTCGGCGCCGCGTACAAGTCCGTCACGAAGGTGGTCGTCCGCGGCCGCATCCTCCGCGACGGCGTCCGCATCGACGGCCGCGGCCTGGCCGACATCCGTCCGCTCGACGCCGAGGTGCAGGTCATCCCGCGCGTCCACGGCTCGGCGATCTTCCAGCGCGGCGAGACCCAGATCCTGGGCGTCACCACGCTGAACATGCTCAAGATGGAGCAGCAGATCGACTCGCTGTCGCCCGTCACGAAGAAGCGCTACCTGCACCACTACAACTTCCCGCCCTACTCGACCGGTGAGACCGGCCGCGTCGGGTCGCCGAAGCGTCGCGAGATCGGGCACGGCTTCCTCGCCGAGCGCGCCCTCGTGCCGGTGCTGCCGAGCCGCGAGGAGTTCCCCTACGCGATCCGCCAGGTGTCCGAGGCGCTCAGCTCCAACGGCTCCACCTCGATGGGCTCCGTCTGCGCGTCGACCCTGTCGCTCCTCAACGCCGGTGTGCCGCTGCGCGCCCCGGTCGCGGGCATCGCGATGGGCCTCGTCTCCGACGTGGTCGACGGTCACACCCGCTACGCGGCGCTGACCGACATCCTGGGCGCCGAGGACGCGCTCGGCGACATGGACTTCAAGGTCGCCGGCACCTCCGAGTACGTCACGGCCATCCAGCTCGACACGAAGCTCGACGGCATCCCGTCGTCGGTCCTCGACGCCGCGCTCAAGCAGGCCAAGGACGCCCGCACCACGATCCTCGCGGTGCTCACGGCGGCCATCGACCAGCCCGACGAGATGGCCCCGACCGCGCCCCGCGTGATCTCGGTCCAGATCCCCGTCGACAAGATCGGCGAGCTGATCGGCCCCAAGGGCAAGACGATCAACGCGATCCAGGACGAGACCGGCGCCGACATCTCCATCGAGGAGGACGGCACCGTCTACATCGGCGCCGTCGACGGACCGTCGGCCGAGGCCGCTCGCGCCCAGGTCAACGCCATCGCGAACCCGACCAACCCCGAGGTCGGCGAGCAGTTCCTCGGAACCGTCGTCAAGATCGCGACCTTCGGCGCGTTCGTCTCGCTCCTCCCCGGCAAGGACGGCCTGCTGCACATCAGCGAGGTCCGCAAGCTCGCCGGTGGCAAGCGCGTCGAGAACGTCGAGGACGTCCTCGGAGTCGGCCAGAAGCTGCTCGTCTCGATCACCAAGATCGACGACCGCGGCAAGCTGTCCCTCGCGCCCGTCGTGGCCGAGGACGCCGAGGCGCCCGTCGAGGTCCCCGCCGAGAGCTGATCCCTCCCGCGCGACCGACGCCCGTCCCACTCGCGTGGGGCGGGCGTCCGTCGTTCCCGGGGTCCGGCCGCACCTCCGGTGGGCCGGCCGCCTGTCGTCCGTGGGGTACGGTGGCGGGACCGTGCCGTCGCACCGCCCCGACCGGAGGACCCCGTGACCGACTCGACGCCCCCGGCCCTCGCGCCGGAGACGCCCCTTCCGCCCCGCCTCCTCGGAGCCACCGGTCTGCCCGTGCACCCGGTCGCCCTCGACGGCTCCGTCTTCGGCTGGGCCGCGAGCATCGACGAGACCACCGAGGTGCTCGACGCGTTCGCGCAGCTCGGCGGCACCCTGATCTCGACCGCCGACCACTACGCCACCGGACGCAGCGAGTACATGATCGGCCGCTGGCTCGAGCAGAGCGGCCGGCGGGACGAGCTGCTCGTCGCCACGAAGGTCGGCCGGCACCCCGACGCGCCCGGTCTCGCCGCCGAGGACGTGCGGATCGCGATCGAGGGCAGCCTCGAGCGGCTCGGCACCCGGATCGATCTGCTCTCCTTCGACAGCGAGGACCCGGAGGTCCCGATCGCGGAGAGCCTCGCGGCCGTCGCCCCGTTCATCGCGGACGGCTCGGTCGGCGCCCTCGGCGCGGCGCACTTCAGCGGCGCCGCCCTGGCGGAGGCGGAGGAGGCGGCCCGCGAGCTCGGACTGCCCGCCTTCACCGCGGTGATCGCCGAGTACAACCTGATGGAGCGCAAGCAGTACGAGGCCGACGTCGCCCCCGAGGTGCTCCGCCAGGGTCTCGGCACCCTCGCGCGCCTGCCGCTCGCGAGCGGCTACCTCACCGGCAGGCTGCGCCACCGCTCGGACGAGCCCGAGTCGGTCATGTTTGAGGCCGCGCTCGACTACGTCGGCCGGCACGGCAACAAGGTGCTCGCGGCGCTCGACGAGGTCGCGGAGGCGCACGGCAGCAACCCCGGCACCGCCGCGCTCGCCTGGGTGCTCGCGCACCAGGAGGTCTCGGCCGTCATCGTGCGCGCCCGCGGCGCCGAGGAGCTCGCGTCGATCTTCGGCGCCGCGACGCTGCCGATCACCCGCAGCGAGATCGCCCAGCTCGACCGAGCCTCCGCCTGACCGGCGCCGAAGGACGGCCCGGCCGTGCCCCGCGAGAGCTGGGGCGCGGCCGGGCCGGGCGTCAGCGACGCAGGATCCGCGCCTCCCACGGCCCGAGCGTCGACCCCGACGCCCCGGCGACGTTGCCGAGCACCGTCTCGGCGCCGGCCCACTCCTCGAGCAGCGCGACCTCGAGCGGCTCGCCCGACACGTTGCCGACCACGAGCAGCTCGCTCGCCCCGGTGCGGGTGTACGCGAACAGCGTCGGGTGCTCCGGCTCGAGCAGGGCGAAGCGGCCGAGCCGCACCGTCTCGTCCTCGTGCCGCAGCGCGATCAGCGCCCGGTAGTACTCGAAGACCGAGCGCTCCGCGGCGCGGTCGGCCGCCACGTTCACCTCGACGTGGTTCGGGTTCACCGGGATCCACGGCTCGCCGGTCGTGAAGCCGGCCTGCGGTCCGCCGTCCCACTGCACCGGCGTCCGCGCGTTGTCGCGGCTCTGCGCGCGGAGCCCCGCGAGCACCTGCTCCGCGTCCTCGCCGCGCTCCTCGACCGCCTCGGCGTAGTAGTTCAGCGACTCGACGTCGCGGAAGTCCTCGATGCCGGCGAACGGCACGTTGGTCATGCCGATCTCATCGCCCTGGTAGATGTACGGCGTGCCGCGCTGCAGGTGCAGGAGCGTCGCCCAGAGCGTGGCCGACTCGTAGCGCCGGGCGCCGTCGTCGCCGAAGCGCGAGACGAGCCGGGGCTGGTCGTGGTTCCCGAGGTAGAGGCTGTTCCAGCCGCGTTCCGCGAGCCCGTCCTGCCAGCGGGCGAGATTCGCCTTCAGCGCGACGAGATCGAGCGGGACCGGGTGGAACTTGTCGACGCCGTGGTCGATCCCGACGTGCTCGAACTGGAAGACCATGTCGAGCTCGCGCCGCTCCGGGTCGGTGACGAGCACCGCCTCCTCGAGGGTGACGCCCGGCATCTCGCCGACCGTCATCAGCGCGGCGTCGCGCCCGGCGAACACCGCCTCGTTCATCTCGCGGAGGTACTCGTGCAGCCGGGGACCGACCCCGCCGACGATCCCGGAGCCGCCGCCCTCGCCGTCGATCTGGTCGACGTCCTTCGAGACGAGGTTGATGACGTCCATCCGGAAGCCGTCGACCCCGCGGTCGAGCCACCAGTTCATCATCGCGTGCACCGCGTGCCGGACCTCCGGGTTCTCCCAGTTGAGGTCGGGCTGCTGCACCGCGAAGAGGTGCAGGAAGTACTCGTCCGTCGCCGGGTCGAGCGTCCAGGCCGGCCCGGAGAAGTAGGAGCGCCAGCCGTTGGGCTCGGCGACGTCGAGGCCCGCGTCCGCGGTCGCCTCGAGCTCGGCGTCCGGCTCGATCGGCGCGGACTCCTGCCCGGCCGTCTCCCGCCCGCGGCGCCACCAGTACCAGTCGCGCTTCGCGTCCTCCTGCGAGGAGCGCGACTGCACGAACCAGGCGTGCTCGTCGCTGGTGTGGTTCACCACGAGGTCCATCACCAGCTTGATCCCGCGCTCGTGCGCCTCGGCGAGCAGCAGGTCGAACTCCTCGAGCGAGCCGAACAGGGGATCGATGTCCTGGTAGTCCGAGATGTCGTAGCCGTTGTCGTGCTGCGGCGACGGGTAGACCGGCGACAGCCAGACGACGTCCACGCCGAGGTCGGCGAGGTGGTCGAGGTGCGCGCGGATGCCGCCGAGGTCGCCGATCCCGTCGCCGTTCGAATCGGCGAACGAGCGGGGGTAGATCTGGTAGACGACCGCGCTCGTCCACCAGGGCGTCGCGGGGGTCGGGGTGAGGGGCTCCATGGCCCGAATCTAGCCGCCGCCACCGACTCGGACGCGGTCGCCGCACCGGCGCGAGCGACCCCCGGGAGCCCGCCGGGGAACACCGTGTAACGATCGGGTTAAGCGTTCCCGAGCGCCCCGCGGGGCGCCGACCGCGCTCGGATACTCTCGGTGCTGGCGGACCCGGACCGCCGCGGGGGAGTGGGCGAGTGGCGAGGGTGAAGGCCGTGTCGGCCGCGCGGAGTCCGCGCGGCACCGCTCTCCGTCCGCCACTGGCGGACACCCGTCCCGTCGTGGCTCCCGCCTCGCTCAAGCGCACTCTCGGCGGCACCGCCGAGACCCTGTTCCCGCTCGTCCTCGACGCCGTCGTGCTCGCTCGTCACGACCTCGGCGGGCCCGAGCTGCTCGAGCGCTTCGCGGCCTGGGGCGGCGACGGGGTCGTCGTCGCCGACACCGCCGCTCCCGCCGCCGCGGAGGACCGGATCGGCGGCTGGCTGGCCGGTCACCGCGACCGCGACCGGTTCCGGCTGCTCGGCCGCTTCGGCGCGCCCCCCGCCGAGGCCGCCACCCCGCGCGCCCTGGTGACCCGGGTCGAGGAGTCGCTGCGACGGCTCGGCGCCGAGCGCCTCGACGTCCTGGCCGTCCGCTCCGACGGCGCCGGCCGGCTCGACGAGCTGCTCAGCGCGGTCGAGGTGCTGCTCGCCCGCGGTCTCGTCGGCACCGCCGTCGCCTCGGGCTTCGCGGCTGAGGAGCTCTTCGAGGCGCGCGTGCTCGCCGGTCACGGCCACCCCCGGTTCGCCGGCGTCGAGCTGCCCTACAGCCTGCTCGAGAGCTCTCGCGCAGACGGCGACGTCGGTCTGGTCGCGGCCGGTCAGGGCCTCTCGCTCCTCTGCACGGCGCCGCTGGCGCACGGCTTCCTCGACGGCGTCGCGCGCGGCCGCAGGCAGCTCGGCAGGCTCCCCGACGGCGCTCTCGCCGCCGCCCACATCGGTCGGCGGGGCAGGCGCGTGCTGGTCGCCCTCGACGCCATCGGCGCCGAGCTCTCGGCCGCCCCCGCGGCCGTCGCGCTGGCCTGGCTGCTCTCCCGGCCCGGAGTGACCGCGGCCGCCGTCGCCCCGCGCTCCCCGGCCGAGGTCGACGCCCTCGTCCGCGCCGTCTCGCTCGAGCTCGACGACGGCCACCTGGCGGCCCTGGAGCGCGCCCGCCGCTGACGGGCTGCGCAGGGATCACCCCGGGCGGGTGGCCTAGGCTGTGCCGGATGAACCACGGCGTCGCACTCCCTCTCGAACAGCCGGAGACGACCATCGGAGCCGCCGGCGGCTCGCTGGTCCGCCGGTCGGTCCTCTCCAGCGGTGTCCGCATCCTGAGCGAGTCGATGCCCGGAGCGCGCAGCGCGACGATCGGCTTCTGGGTCGCGGCCGGCTCGCGCGACGAGGCGCCGGCCCTGCCCGCGGTCGACGGCCGGCCCGCCGTGCCCTCCAACTTCGGCTCCACGCACTTCCTCGAGCACCTGCTCTTCAAGGGCACGGGCACCCGGTCGGCGCTCGACATCGCCGTGGCCTTCGACTCGGTCGGCGGCGAGCACAACGCGCTGACCGCCAAGGAGTACACCTGCTACTACGCCAAGGTGCAGGACCGCGACCTGCCGATGGCGGTCGAGGTCATCGGCGACATGGTCACCTCGAGCCTGCTCGACCCGGCCGAGTTCGAGACCGAGCGGGGCGTCATCCTCGAGGAGCTCGCGATGGCGGACGACGACCCGGCCGACGTCGCCAGCGAGCGGCTCTTCGAGGCCGTCTTCGGCGACCACCCGCTGGGGCGCCCGATCGGCGGGACGCCCGCGATCATCGGCGAGGCCACCCGCGACGCCGTCTGGGCGCACTACCGCGCCGCCTACCGCCCGCGCGACCTCGTCGTCACGGTCGCGGGAGCGGTCGACCACGAGGTGCTCGTCGCCCAGCTCGAGCGCGTCCTCGCCGCCGACGGCTGGGACCTGAGCACCCCGTCCGCGCCGGTCGAGCGCCGCGTCGGCGGCTCGGCGGCCTTCCGCCGCGGCACCCCGCTCTCGATCACGCACCGCCCGACCGAGCAGGCCAATCTGCTGATCGGCTTCCCGGGGCTGGCCGCCGTGGACGACCGCCGGATGACGATGGGCGTGCTGAACTCGATCCTCGGCGGCGGGATGTCCTCGCGCCTCTTCCAGGAGGTGCGCGAGAAGCGCGGCCTCGCCTACTCCGTCTACTCCTTCGCCCCGTCCTACTCCGATGCGGGTCTCTTCGGCCTCTACGCGGCCTGCACGCCGTCGAAGGCGGGCACCGTCGCCGAGCTGCTGCTGGCCGAGTTCACCCGGCTCGCCGAGCACGGCGTCACCGCCGACGAGCTGGCCCGGGCCCGCGGCCAGCTCTCCGGTGCGGCGGCCCTCGCCCTCGAGGACTCGGACACCCGCATGTCCCGCCTCGGGCGCTCCGAGCTGACCTTCGGCGAGTTCGTCGACCTCGACGAGAGCCTGCGCCGACTCGCCCTCGTCGGCGCGGAGGACGTCCAGGCACTCGCGGCAGACTTGGCCAGGGGGCCGTCGTCGATCTCGGCCGTCGGGGCTGTCGACGAGTCGACCTTCGCCGGCATCGCCGAGATCGAGACCACTCCCGCGGCCTGATCCGCTCCACGAACGCCCGCTGACCGCGCACCGTCGCGCCGCACCAGGGAGGACCTCCGTGTCCCACTACATCTACCTCGTCCGCCACGGCGAGCAGCAGGACGCCGAGCACGGCATGCCCGACGGCCCGCTGTCGGCCCGGGGCGAGCGCCAGGCCCGGCTCATCGCCGAGCGGCTCGGCGGCGTCCCCTTCACCGGCGCCTGGCACTCGCCGCTGCGCCGGGCGGAGGAGACCGCCGCGCGGTTCCGGGCGGTCCTGCCGGGTCTGTCGATCGAGCCGTCCTCGCTGCTGTTCGACTGCATCCCCTCCGGCCCGACCCCGGACATGCCGCGCGCCTTCGAGCCGTTCTTCGGCAGCGTCACCCCCGCCGAGATCGACGCCGGGCACGCGCAGATGCAGGACGCCGTGGCCGAGTTCCTCGCCCCCTCCCGCGAGGACCGCCACGACCTGCTGATCACCCACAACTTCGTCATCGGCTGGTTCGTCCGGCACGTCTTCGACGCGCCCGACTGGCGCTGGCTGGGCGTCAACCAGGCCAACTGCGGCCTCACGATCATCCGCGTCCGCTCCCGCAAGCCCCCGGTCCTCGTCGTGCACAACGACCTCGCCCACCTCCCCGTGGAGCTGCGCACCGGCCTCCCCGAGGCCCAGTCCTACTGACGCCGCCTGCATGCTGATCGAGACGCCCGCGCAGCGGGCGTCTCGAGATCCACCAGCGTCAGAGCAGAAGACTGCAGATCCGCCGTGCTGGCGACGGTGGGTCTCGATACGCCCCTCCGGGGCTACTCGACCGGCATGGGTCGCCCCCTCATGCTGATCGAGCAGCCCGCGCAGCGGGCGCATCGAGATCCACCGCCGTCAGCCGCGGTCGTTAGGCTGGCACGGTGACCACCTCCGTCGCCGTCGTCGGTGCAACCGGCAAACTCGGCTCCCTCACCTGCTCGCTCCTCGAGGCCTCGGAGGAGTTCGACCTCGTCGCCCGGCTCGGCTCGCGCAGCGACCCGCGCGAGATGCTCGCGGCGGACGTCGTCGTCGACATGACGCTCCCCGCGGTCAGCCAGCAGATCGTCGATCTCGCCGTCGCCAACGGCAGGAAGGTGCTCGTCGGCACCTCCGGCTGGACCGGCGACCGCATCGCGGCGCTCCGCCGCAGCGTCGACGCCCAGCCCGGCGCCGGCGTCGTGATCATCCCCAACTTCTCGCTCGGCTCCGTCCTCGCCACCGCGCTCTCCACGGTGGCGGCGCGCTTCTTCGACGCGGTCGAGATCATCGAGACCCACGGCGCCCGCAAGGTCGACTCGCCCTCCGGCACCGCCGTGCGCACCGCCGAGCTGCTGCTGCGCGCCCGCGCCGAGCTGGGCCCCGTCCAGGCGCCGCACACCGACCAGCGCGCCCGCGGCCAGCAGGTGGCGAGCGTCCCTGTGCACAGCCTCCGGCTGCCCGGCGTCGAGGCCCGCCAGGAGGTCGTCTTCGGCGGCACCGGCGAGACGGTCACCATCCGGCACGACACCACGTCGTCCGCGTCCTACGAGGCGGGCATCCTCCGCGCCCTCCACGCCGTCCGCAGCACCACCGGCGTCGTCGTCGGCCTCGATGCGCTGATCGACCTCCGCGCGGCCTTCGACGCCGCGCCCCTGGCCGAGCAGGTCCGCGAGGAGCCGGCGATCAGCGACGACGCGCCGTCCGGCCAGGCCGCGGCCGCGACGAGCACCCCGTGAGGACCCGCATCGGCGTCGGCCTGATGGCCGTCCTCCTCGCGCTGTACCTCTTCGTCTGCCTGCAGTACTCGTTCGTCGCCTTCGCCGCGGGGACCGTGCCGGGCATCGTCATGGGCGTCGGTCTGCTCATCCTCGGCGGAGTCGGCGTCTGGGGCCTCGTGCGCGAGGTCGCGTTCGGCGTCCGCGCCGAGAAGCTCGCCCGTCGCCTCGAGGCGGAGGACGCCCTGCCGTCCGAGGTGCTCGAGTCCAGCGCCAACGGCCGGCTCGATCGCGCGGAGGCCGACGCGCTCTTCCCGCGCTACGCGGCCGACGTCGACGAGAACCCCGAGAGCTGGCGCGCCTGGTACCGGCTCGGCCTCGCCTACGACGCCAGCGGCGACCGCAAGCGGGCCCGCGGGGCGATCCGCCGCTCGATCGCCCTGGAGCACGAGCAGCCCGCCTGAGCGGCGCCGCTCAGTCCGCCAGCACCGCCTGCAGCGCCTCGGCCACCGTGCGGTGGCAGAAGACGAAGCCGTCGTCGAGCAGCCGCTGGGGCACCAGCCGCTGGCTCGAGAGCAGCAGCTCGTGTCCGGCGTCGCGCAGCGCGAGCTCGATGATCTTCTCGGGCACCGGCAGCTTGAAGGGCCGGTGCAGCAGCTCGGCCAGTGTGCTCATGACCTCGTTCGCCGTCGCGGCCTCGGGCCCCGCGAGGTTGACCGGGCCGGACAGCGACGAGGTCAGCAGGTGCCGGATGGCGGCGGCCTCGTCGTAATGGCTGATCCACGGCCAGTACTGCCGGCCCCCGCCCAGCGGGCCGCTCAACCCCAGCTTCGTCAGCGGCAGCAGCGGCTTCAGAGCGCCGCCGTTCCCGAGGACGAGCCCGGTGCGCACCGTCACGACGCGCGCGGTCTCGGGAGCGAGCAGCGCCGCCTGCTCCCAGCGCTCGACGACGTCGGCGAGGAACCCCTCGCCGCGCGCGGACTCCTCGGTCAGCTCCTCGCCCGGCCGGTCGCCGTAGTAGCCGACCGCGGAGGCGTTGAGCAGGATCGATGGGGGAGTGGAGGCCATCCGCATCGCGTCGGTGATGGTCTGGGTGGCCTGCACCCGCGAGTCGAGGATCTCCCGCTTGTAGGAGGACGTCCACGGCAGCCGGCTGATCGAAGCGCCCGAGAGGTTGATCACGGCGTCGACGCGGTCGAGCACGCTGAAGTCGAGCATGTGCGAGGCGGGTGCCCAGTGGAACTCGTCCGGGCTGGTCGGAGCGTGGCGGACGAGGCGGAAGATCTGGTGCCCGTCCGCGCGCAGCTGGCGCACGAGCTCCGAGCCGATCATCCCGCTCGCACCCGAGATCAGCACCCGCAGGGCCCGAGGCGGCTCCTCCTGCGTGCGCGGGGCGGTGGCCGGGCTCGGCACGTCGCCGGGCCGGACCGCCGGTCGCGGTGCCGCGGTCCGGGTGGAGCGCCGGGGGGAGTCGCCGGCGCTGCCGGTGCCGTCCTGGTCCGAGTGCCGTGCGGTCGAATCGCTCATGGTGCCTCCCGAGGCCCGTCGCGGGCCGCCCGCGAAGCGGGATTCAGCCTAGGGCCTCAGGCCCGGGAGCCGGCCGTGCGGCCGAGGACCCCGGCGCGCACCAGGAGCAGGTAGAGCTCGCAGCCCAGGCAGAGGCCGAACGCCGCGTTGAGGAAGGCGGCGAGGAAGGCGATCGCCGCGGCGACCGGGACCGCGCCCGGCACTCCCGCGAGGTGCAGGACGACTCCCGCGGCGGTGACGATCAGTCCGACCAGCTGGGCGAAGCGCGGCGGGCGGGCGTCCTCCCACTCCGTCGGCGGCGCGAGGCGGGGCCGGATCAGCCGGCGGAAGACGACCGCCCAGGGCCCGGAGCCGGCACCGCGGGCGGCCGACCAGGCGAACAGCGCCGCGAGGACCGCCAGCAGCAGGAAGCCGGGCTGGACGAGCCGGGTGACGGAGTCCGCCGGCGCCGGCGCCGCGAGCCCGAGCCCCACGGCAGCGAGCAGCAGCACGGCGGTGACGGAGGCGGCGAAGCGCGGTCCGCGCGGATCGACGGAGCCGGCGGGCGGGGCGGTGGTCATGCTGTCTCCAGTCGGTCGAGCTCGGCGAGGACGACGGCCCGGGCCGGAGCGCCGGCGATGCGGCTGCGGGCCACCCCGTCGGCGTCGAGCACGAGCAGGGTCGGGGTCTGCAGGATGCGGAAGCGATCGGCGAGGTCCGCTCGGCGCGTGAGGTCGACGTCGAGGTGCACGACGCCCTCGCGACCGGCGGAGACGTCCGCGAGCATCCGGTGCACCGCCGGGCAGCGGGCGCAGTACTCGGTGGAGAACTGCACTATCGTCGCTCGCGGGCCGAGGACCGCGCCGTCGACCAGCGCGGCCGGATCGATCCGCTCGGCGGAGGCGGCGGGCCGCGCGCGGACACGCCCGGCCGCGCGCCGGCGCAGCAGCCCGAGGGCGGTCCCGAGCACGACGAGGCCCAGCAGAGCGGCCGCGATCTGGAGAGGGTCCACGCGATCACGCTAGGCGCCGGACGCCCTGCACGCTCGTTCATTGCGCTCTGCGTCGACGGACCGTGCTCTATCGTCGAAGCCGTGACCGAGCAGAGCGAACCCGACAGCCCCGTTTTCCGCTCCGACGTCGTGGTCGAGCTCGTCCGCTCCAGTGCCCACGACTCCGACGTGCTCTTCGCCGCCCGCGTCTCGACGCAGGGCGAGAAGACCCTCTCGGCCGCCCTCGACGAGGAGTCGGCGGACGCCGAGCTGCAAGGCAAGCGCGACCGCGGACTGATCAACTACCTGATGCGCGACCGCCACGGCTCGCCCTTCGAGCACAACTCGATGACCTTCTACGTGCAGGCGCCGATCTTCGTCTTCCGCGAGTTCATGCGGCACCGCATCGCCTCCTACAACGAGGAGTCGGGCCGCTACCGCGAGCTCCGCCCGGTCTTCTACGTGCCCGGACCCCAGCGCAACCTCGTCCAGGTGGGCAAGCCCGGCGCCTACTCCTTCGAGCCCGGCACCCCGGAGCAGACCGAGCTCGTCGTCGCCGAGACCCGTCGCGCCAGCACCCAGGCCTTCGAGGCGTACCAGCGGATGCTGCGCGAGGGCGTCGCCCGCGAGGTCGCCCGCATCGTCCTCCCGCTCAACATCTACTCCTCGATGTACGTGACGCTGAACGCCCGCTCGCTGATGAACTTCCTCTCCCTCCGCACCAAGCGCGAGGACTCGACGTTCCCCTCCTTCCCGCAGCGCGAGATCGAGATGGCCGCCGAGCAGATGGAGCAGCACTTCGAGCAGCTGATGCCCCTCACCGCCGCCGCCTTCACCGCGAACGGCCGCGTCGCCCCCTAGCCCCGCATCCATGCTGGTCGAGTAGGCCCGAAGGGCCGGCGATTCATGCTGGTCGAGCAGCCCCGGAGGGGCGTATCGAGACCCACCGTCCTCACCAGGACGGGTCCGAGCTCCTCGATCAGCGGGGGAGGGCGGCGCCCGCCACGGCCCGCGACCGCCGACCCGATACCCTGGGCTCGTGTCAACTCCGGAGAATCCTTTCGGCCAGGTCCTGGTCGCCCTGGTCACCCCGTTCACCGCCGACGGCGAGGTCGACTGGCCCGGCGTCGAGAAGCACATCGACGACTGCATCTCGAAGGGCGCCGACGGCATCGTCGTCACCGGCACCACCGGCGAGACCAGCACCCTCACCGACCCGGAGAAGATCCGCCTCGTCGAGGTCGGCAAGTCCGTCGCCGCGGGCCGCGCGAAGATCATCACCGGCGGCGGCTCCAACGAGACCGCGCACGCGATGCAGCTCGCGCGGCAGAGCGAGAAGGCCGGCGCCGACGGCAACATGATCGTCACGCCCTACTACAACAAGCCCACCCAGGCCGGCATCCTCACGCACTTCCGGATGATCGCCGACGCGACCGATCTCCCGGTCATCCTCTACGACATCCCCGGCCGCACCGGCGTGCCCATCCGCTACGAGACGATCCTCCGCGCGGCCAAGCACCCCAACATCCTCGCCGTGAAGGACGCGAAGGGCGATCTCTCCGAGGTGAGCCGTGTCCTCAACCAGACCGACCTGATGTACTTCTGCGGCGACGACGCCAACGTCCTGCCCGAGCTGGCGATCGGTGCCACCGGCCTGATCGGCGTCACCGCCAACATCGCCGCCTCGCCCTACCGCACCATCGTGGACGCCGTGAACTCCGGCGACCTCAAGGCCGCCACGCTCGCGCACCAGCAGCTCGAGCCGCTCGTGCGCGCCGTGATGACCCACGTCCCCGGCACCGTCGCGGCGAAGTACATCCTGCACGGGCTCGGCCGCATCTCCTCGCCCCGCGTGCGCCTGCCGCTCGTCGGCCCCGAGGAGTCGGAGGCCGCCCTGATCGAGGACGAGCTCGGCCTCGTCCGCGACATCCCCGGCGTCGACTTCCGCAACTTCCGGCCCGACCGCAACGCCGCCGCGGGCGGCGCGCTGCCGAAGGTCGCCGGCACCACACGCTGACGCCGCACGAGCGGCACGGACGACTCCCGACCGAGGAAGAGGAGGGCGCATGCCCAGTCCCGTGATCACTCCTGCCGCGCTCGAGGCGGGCACGCTGCGGATCATCCCGCTCGGCGGCCTCGGCGAGATCGGCCGCAACATGACGGTCTTCGAGATCGACGGCAAGATCCTCGTGGTCGACTGCGGCGTGCTCTTCCCGGAGGAGAACCAGCCGGGCGTCGACCTGATCCTCCCCGACTTCACCCCGATCAAGGACCGCCTCGACGACATCGTCGGCGTCGTGCTGACCCACGGCCACGAGGACCACATCGGCGCCGTCCCCTACCTCCTCAAGCTCAAGCGGGACATCCCGCTGATCGGCTCGACCCTGACGCTCGCGCTGGTCGAGGCGAAGCTGAAGGAGCACCGGATCAAGCCGTACACGCTCGCGGTGAAGGAGGGCGACGTCGAGAACCTCGGCCCTTTCGAGCTCGAGTTCGTGGCGGTCAACCACTCCATCCCGGACGCGCTCGCGGTCGCGATCATCACCGACGCGGGCTCGGTGCTGCACACCGGCGACTTCAAGATGGACCAGCTCCCGCTCGACGGCCGCATCACCGACCTCCGCGCGTTCGCCCGCCTCGGCGAGGAGGGCATCGACCTGTTCATGGTCGACTCCACCAACGCCGACGTGCCCGGCTTCACGCCGAACGAGCGCGACATCGGCCCGGTCATCGAGAGCGTGATCGCGAAGGCGACCCGCCGGGTGATCGTGGCGAGCTTCTCCAGCCACGTGCACCGGGTGCAGCAGGTGCTCGACGCCGCGCACGCCAACGGGCGCCGCGTGGCGCTGCTCGGCCGCTCGATGGTGCGCAACATGGGCATCGCCGCCACCCTGGGGTACCTCAGGGTGCCGGAGGGCGTCCTGATCGACGTCAAGAAGGCCGGCGACATCCCCGAGGACCGGATCGTCTACATGTCGACCGGCTCGCAGGGCGAGCCGATGGCGGTGCTCAGCCGGATGGCGAACCTCGACCACCAGATCCAGCCCGGCGAGGGCGACACCGTCATCCTCGCGTCGAGCCTCATCCCCGGGAACGAGAACGCCGTCTACCGCGTGATCAACGGGCTGACGAAGCTGGGCGCGACGGTCGTGCACAAGGGCAACGCGAAGGTGCACGTCTCGGGTCACGCCGCCGCCGGTGAGCTGATCTACTGCTACAACATCCTCAAGCCGCTGAACGTGCTGCCGGTGCACGGCGAGTACCGCCACCTGGTCGCGAACGCGAAGCTCGCCCAGGCCACCGGCATCGCGGAGGAGAACACGATCATCGCCGAGGACGGCACGGTCCTCGACCTCCTCGACGGCGTGGTGACCGTGGCCGGTCAGCTCGACCTCGGCTTCGTCTACGTCGACGGCTCGTCCGTCGGCGAGATCACCGACGCCGACCTCAAGGACCGCCGAATCCTCAGCGAGGAGGGCTTCATCTCGATCATCGTGGTGGTGGAGGCCGGCACCGGCCGGATCGTGGTCGGTCCCGAGATCCACGCCAAGGGCTTCGCGGAGGACGACCGCGTCTTCGACGATGTGAAGCCGCGCATCGCGAAGGCCCTCGAGGAGGCGGTGCAGAGCGGAGTGAGCGATCAGCACGCGCTCTCGCAGAGCATCCGCCGCGTCGTCGGCCGCTGGGTGAACACGACCTACCGCCGCCGCCCGATGATCGTGCCCCTCGTCATCGAGGCCTGATCCGCCGGACGGCGCACCCCCGACGCGCCGGCCCGCTCCCGCTCCACCGCCCGTTCGCGGGCGCCCCCGTCCGCACCTCATGCCAGACCCGAGCCCCCACGGAGACCGCGCATGGAGCACTCGATCCGCCCCGCCCGCCGCGAGGACGCCCCCTTCCTCGCCGACATGCTCGTCGAGGCGGCGAACTGGAACTGGACGACCGCCCGCACCCGCATCGACGTCCTCGAGGAGGAGTCGACCCGCCGGTACGTCGCGGGCTGGCCCCGGCCGGGCGATCTCGGCTCCGTCGCCGAGACCGCCGACGGCGAGCGGATCGGCGCCTGCTGGTTCCGCCTCTTCAGCGCCACCACGCCGGGCCGCGGCTTCGTCGCCCCCGGCGTGCCCGAGCTGACCCTCGGGGTGCGCCCGGTCTGGCGTGCGCAGGGCATCGGCCGCGGCCTGCTGCGCGCCGCCCTGGGGCAGGCGCGGGCCGCGGGCTACGCCCGGATCTCGCTGAACGTCTCGACGGACAACTTCGCCCGCCGGCTCTACCGGAGCGAGGGCTTCAGCGCGGTCGAGGACCGCGGCGACGCGGAGACGATGGTCGCGACCCTGCGCTGAGCGGACCCGGCGGCGGCCGGGCACGGGCCGGTCACGGCCTCAGCCCGCCCGGCGCGGGTCCGCGGCGATGACGGAGGCGGCGGGTACGGTGGCCCTATGGCGACGACTCCGAAGACGACCTCCCGCGCGAAGGCGAGCGCCCCCGCGCGCTCGAGCACTCCGCGCTCCGGCCGCGGCTCCGGGCGGGGATCGTCCGAGAAGAGCACGGTCGCGTTCAGCTCGGCTCCGCGCACCAACCCGCTCGTCACCGTCTGGATGGCGCTCGCGCACCTGGCCGGCGGCGCTGCGCGCGCCCTCGGTCCCGAGCGCCTCGCGAAGGAGGAGCGCCGCGACGGCGTCCCCTTCCTGCTCCTGCTGCTCGCCGTCGCCGGCGCGGTGGTGGAGTGGTTCCTCGCCACCGATCCGGTCGCGCTCGTGCTCGACGCCTGGAGCTTCGGCGGCCTGTTCGGCCGCGTCGCCTACGTCCTGCCGGTCGTGCTGCTGCTGTTCTCGCTCTGGCTGTTCCGGCACCCGCGCTCCGTCGACGACAACGGGCGCATCGGCGTGGGCCTCGCCGTCCTGCTGATCTCCTCCGCCGGGCTCTGCCACGCGCACCTGGGTGCTCCGGCGCCGGGGTCGGGCATCGAGCAGATGGCCGCGGCCGGCGGTGTCCTCGGCTGGCTCGTCGGAGCGCCTCTCGTGGCGCTCGCGACCGTGCCCGGCGCCACGGTGCTGCTCTCCCTGGTCGTCCTGCTCTCGCTCTTCATCATCACCAAGACCCCGCCGAACCGGATCGCGGCCCGCTCGCGCGAGCTCTACGGCTACCTCTTCGGCGCCCCCGTCCTCGACGACGAGGAGCGCGCGCGCCTGAAGGCCGAGAAGGCCGCGAGCAAGGCGGCCGCGAAGGCCGAGGGCGAGAAGGCCGACGACGAGCAGGAGGACGGCGGCGAGCTGCCCTGGTGGCGCCGCACCGACTCCGGTCGCGAGGACGAGCCGACCGTCCAGGCCGAGCTGCCGATCGATGCGCTCGGCGACGAGGACGAGGCGCCGAAGGGCCGGAAGGGCCGAGGCCGCGCGAAGGGCTTCGACACCGCGCTCGAGGAGCCGACGACCGCAGACCGCGACGAGCCGGCCGACCCGCCCACCCGCTCCTACGCCACCGAGGTGATCTCCGAGGCCGAGTCGGCAGAGGCCGCCCTGGCCCGCCACGATCAGAGCGCGACCACCCGCATCCCGCTGGGCGTGGTGGACGACGACGCGACGGGCGTGATCGCGCTCGACGACCTCGACGTCGCCCCCGCCGTCCCGCTGCCGCCGGTGATCGAGACCGGCCCGATCGCCCCGGTCGCCGCCGACCCGACCGCCGACTTCGACTCCTCCTTCGAGGAGGACACCCCGTACCGACTGCCGTCCGCGTCCGCCCTCTCCACCGGCACGCCGTCGAAGGCCCGCTCGGCCGCGAACGACGAGATGGTGCGCGCGCTCACCGAGGTCCTGCAGCAGTTCAACGTGGATGCGACGGTCACCGGCTTCTCCCGCGGCCCGACGGTCACCCGCTACGAGATCGAGCTCGGCCCGGGCGTCAAGGTCGAGCGCGTCACGGCCCTGAGCAAGAACCTCTCCTACGCGGTCGCCAGCAACGAGGTGCGGATCCTCTCGCCCATCCCGGGCAAGAGCGCGATCGGCGTCGAGATCCCGAACACCGACCGCGAGATCGTCTCGCTCGGCGACGTCCTGCGCTCCGCCGCCTCGACGACGTCCACCCACCCGATGACGATCGGCGTCGGCAAGGACGTCGAGGGCGGCTACGTGGTGGCCAACCTCGCCAAGATGCCGCACCTCCTGGTCGCCGGCTCGACCGGCTCCGGCAAGTCCAGCTTCGTGAACTCGATGATCACGAGCCTGCTGATGCGCGCGAGCCCGCAGGACGTCCGGATGGTGCTGATCGACCCCAAGCGCGTCGAGCTCACGATCTACGGCGGCGTCCCGCACCTGATCACGCCCATCATCACGAACCCCAAGAAGGCCGCCGAGGCGCTCCAGTGGGTCGTGAAGGAGATGGACATGCGCTACGACGACCTCGCGTCGTTCGGCTACCGGCACATCGACGACTTCAACGCGGCGGTGCGCAGCGGCGAGATCAAGCTCCCCGCGGGCAGCAACCGCGTCCTCCGGCCCTACCCCTACCTCCTGGTCGTCGTGGACGAGCTCGCCGACCTGATGATGGTCGCCCCGCGCGACGTCGAGGACTCGATCGTCCGCATCACCCAGCTGGCCCGCGCCTCCGGCATCCATCTCGTGCTCGCCACCCAGCGCCCGAGCGTCGACGTCGTCACCGGCCTGATCAAGGCGAACGTGCCCAGCCGCCTGGCCTTCGCCGTGACGAGCGTCACCGACTCCCGCGTCATCCTCGACCAGCCGGGCGCCGACAAGCTCATCGGCCAGGGCGACGGCCTGTTCCTGCCGATGGGCACGAACAAGCCGATGCGCGTCCAGGGCGCCTGGGTGCGCGAGGAGGAGATCGCCAAGGTCGTCGAGCACGTCACCCGCCAGGCGCAGCCCGAGTACCGCCAGGACATCACGGTGCAGGCGCAGCGGAAGGAGATCGACTCCGACATCGGCGACGACCTCGAGCTGCTGATGGCGGCGGCCGAGCTCGTGGTCAGCACCCAGTTCGGCTCGACCTCGATGCTGCAGCGCAAGCTCCGCGTCGGGTTCGCCAAGGCGGGCCGCCTGATGGACCTGCTCGAATCGCGCGAGGTCGTCGGCCCCTCGGAGGGCTCGAAGGCGCGCGACGTGCTGGTGACCGCCGAGCAGCTGCCGGGGGTGCTCTCGCGGATGCGCGGCGAGGAGCCCGGCGAGCACGCCGCCACGCCGTCGCCGACCGCGCCCGACGCCTACGCCGACCCGCTGGCCGAGCCCTCCGGCCCGGTCGCGACCGACTACCACGACGACGACGAGGGCTCCGACGACGACGCCTGGGCGCTCACCGGGCGGGACTGAGCGATGACCTCGACGAGCACGAGCGTCCCGCCGAATCGACCGACCACGAGGAACGGCGGACTCCGATGACCAGCCCCACCGCGCAGGCCGGCGCCGCCCCGAGCAACTGGAACCTGCCCAACGCGATCACCGTGGTGCGCATCCTGCTCGCCCCGGTGTTCTTCTGGCTCCTCCTGGCCGACGGCGGCGAGGACGGCGGCGTGCGCATCGCCGCGGCGCTGCTCTTCATCGTCGCGATCGCGACCGACGGGATCGACGGCCACATCGCGCGCAGCCGCGGGCTGGTCACCGACCTCGGCAAGCTGCTCGACCCGATCGCCGACAAGGTGCTCACCGGAGCGGCGCTGGTCGGGCTCTCGATCCTCGCCGAGCTGCCCTGGTGGGTCACGATCGTCATCCTGGTCCGCGAGATCGGCATCACGGTCTTCCGGATGGCCGTCCTCTCCGACCGCGTGATCCCGGCGTCCCGCGGCGGCAAGCTGAAGACGATCGTGCAGTCCGTCGCGATCTCGCTCGCGCTCCTGCCGCTCTGGACCTTCCTCGGCGAGTGGGTGCACTGGCTGAACGGGGTCACGATGACGGCCGCGGTGATCCTCACCGTCGTCACGGGCATCGACTACCTCGCCGACGCGGCGCGCCAGAGCCGCGCCGCGCGCGGCCGGCGATGACCGCCGAGGCGCTGCTGTCAGAGCTCCGGCGGCGCGGTCTCGCGCTGGCGGTCGCGGAGTCGCTGACCGGCGGGGCGCTGAGCTCCGCGCTCGTCGAGGTGCCCGGCGCCTCCGCCGTCTACCGCGGGGGAGTGGTGTCCTACGCGACCGACCTCAAGCACCGCCTGCTCGGCGTCGACGCGGAGCTGCTCGACCGGGAGGGACCCGTCCACCCGGTCGTCGCCGTGCAGATGGCGCGCGGCGCCGCCCGACGGCTCGGGGAGGCGGGGTCGCGGACCGTCGGGATCGCGACGACCGGGGTCGCCGGCCCGGAGCCGCAGGGCGGGGCCGCCGTCGGCACCGTGTTCGTCGCCGCCGTCCTGGACGACGCCGAGCTGGTGCGCGAGCACCGCTTCGACGGCGGACGGGCCGGGATCCGCGCCGCATCCGTCGCCGCGGCGCTCGCGCTGGCCCAGGAGCTCGTCGCGTCGTCGCCCTGACAGCGGAAGCCCAGGAAGCGGCGCGGAATCGTGGAATGCACAGGGTTTCGGCCCGGTTACATCTGACGTCGCTCACACGCAAAGTCCAGTCATCCGGTATTAGAGTCGACTCACACGAGCCGGGTAGTGAACAGCTATCCGGCTCTCTCGTACACATCCCCTTCGAATCCGATGCTCTCGCATCTCTCGAATCGGTGCGCGAGAAGCGGTTGACGTGGAGAAGGAGGGTCCAGTGGTTCTAGTTCGTCAGGAGATCGGCGATGTCCTCAGGGACTTTCGCCTGCAGAAAGGTCGCACCCTGCGCCAGGTGGCGAGCAAGGCGAGTGTCGCTCTCGGCTACCTCAGCGAGGTCGAGCGCGGTCAGAAGGAGGCGTCGTCCGAGATCCTCGCCTCGGTGGCCGATGCGCTCGACACCCCGATCTCGGTGATCATGCGCGAGGTCGGCGACCGTCTCGCGGTCATCGAGGGGATCGACACGATCCCCGACACCATCCCGGCCGACATGGTCGCCGGATTCGACGCGGACCTCGTCTCGCAGTAGCGGGCCCGTCCCCCCACCCACCGCACCCGCACCTCGCGAAGGGCGCCCGAGCTCCGGCTCCGGCGCCCTTCGTCGTTCCCGGGGGCCGCCCGCTTCCGCTCGCTCGCCTCCCATCCGGCGCGGCTTGTTACCGTGGACGCATGCGCCTGAGCGAGTTCCAGCAGCTGGTCGACGACGAGTTCGGCGCCGCCTACGCGCGCGTGCTCGTGTCCGATCTCGTGCTGACCGAGCTCGGCGGCCGGACGGCGCAGAAGGCGCTCCGCGACGGCGCGGAGCCCCGCGAGGTCTGGATCGCGCTCTGCCGTGCCAACGACGTCCCCGAGGGCCGCTGGCACGGGATCGACCCGGCGAAGCGCCGGCGCTGAGCACGCGCTGACCCGCGCCGTCGCCGCACGGCCGAAGTCGTGTTCGACACGCCGGGCGTGCCACCCTCGAATCCCTGTTCGAACGGGTCTAAGCTCCTCACCAGAAGCAGGATCGCCTCCGTCTCCACGGAAGAGGTCCGGCTCGCCACCGATGTCGGTGGTCGGGCCTACCGTCGACATCAGTCATTCGGACTGCTTCACCGCCTTGTCGCAACCGGCCGGGACCGCATTCAGGGGCACTCGCCCGCGAACGGTTCCGGTACGACACGACAGCCTGTAGGCGATACCACCACGACACGAGAGCGAGACGGCCATGCCCAGTTCCTCAGACCGCGAGAAGTCCCTCGAGACAGCACTCGCCCAGATCGACCGCCAGTTCGGCAAGGGCGCCGTCATGCGCCTCGGCAGCGACGACCGAGCCCCGGTCGAGGTGATCCAGACCGGTTCGATCGCGCTCGACGTCGCGCTCGGGATCGGCGGACTCCCGCGCGGCCGCATCGTCGAGATCTACGGCCCCGAGTCCTCGGGAAAGACCACGCTGACCCTGCACGCGATCGCCAACGCCCAGCGCAACGGCGGCATCGCGGCCTTCATCGACGCGGAGCACGCGCTCGACCCCGAGTACGCGAAGAAGCTCGGCGTCGACATCGACTCGCTGCTCGTCTCCCAGCCCGACACGGGTGAGCAGGCGCTCGAGATCGCCGACATGCTCGTGCGCTCCGGCTCCATCGACCTCATCGTCATCGACTCCGTGGCGGCCCTCGTGCCGCGCGCCGAGATCGAGGGCGAGATGGGCGACTCGCACGTCGGCCTCCAGGCGCGCCTGATGTCGCAGGCGCTGCGCAAGCTGACCGGTGGCCTCAACACCACGAACACCACGATGATCTTCATCAACCAGCTCCGCGAGAAGATCGGCGTCTTCTTCGGCAGCCCCGAGACCACCGCGGGCGGCAAGGCGCTCAAGTTCTACGCCTCGGTCCGCCTCGACATCCGCCGCATCGAGACGCTGAAGGACGGCACCGACGCGGTCGGGAACCGCACCCGCGTCAAGGTCGTCAAGAACAAGATGGCGCCGCCGTTCAAGCAGGCCGAGTTCGACATCCTCTACGGCATCGGCATCTCCCGCGAGGGCAGCCTGATCGACTTCGGTGTCGAGCATGAGATCGTCCGCAAGTCGGGCGCCTGGTACACCTACGACGGCGACCAGCTCGGCCAGGGCAAGGAGAAGGCGCGCCAGTTCCTCATCGACAACCCCGACATCGCGGCCGAGATCGAGAAGCGCATCCTGATCAAGCTCGGCGTCGTCGCCGACCCGAACGCGGTGGTCGACGCCGCTCCGGTCGCGATCGAGACCAAGCAGCCGGTCCGCGAGACCAAGCCGCCCGTCCGCAAGGGCGCCTAGCCCGTGGGGGAGAAGGCCGCGGAGGGGGCACAGGGTCGGCCCGTGGCCTTCCTCCCCTGGGTGAAGGACGACGGCGCGGACGCCGAGCAGGCCGAGACGGCCGTGGACGCGATCGCCGAGCTGTCGGCGCATGTCGCGCGCCGGGACGCCGCGCCGGCACCGGTGCCCGGGCGCACCGGTCGGGGCGCCGATGCGCCGGCGGTTGACCCGCTCGAGGACGAGTCGGCCGAGGAGGACTCCTTCGCGGACGACGTCCCCGAGGAGCCCGATCCCGAGCAGATCGCGGACCGCATCGTGCGCGGGCTCTCGCGCAAGAGCCTCTCGGTCGCCGAGGTCGAGGCCCGTCTCTACACCGAGGGCGTCGCCGAGAAGGACGCTCTCGACATCCTCGAGCGCTTCACCCGCTTCGGCTACCTCGACGACTACAAGATGGCGGAGTCGCTGGTCCTCCAGCTGCGCGAGCGCAAGAAGCTCGGGCGCTCGTCGATCATGCAGGAGCTGCGCGCTCGCAAGCTCGACCCCGACGCGATCGCGACCGCGCTCGACGAGTTCGACGGCGACGACGAGTACCGCACGGCGATGGAGCTCGCGCGCAAGCGCCTGCCGAGCCTCCGCTCGCTGTCCGACGAGGTGGCGGAGCGCCGCCTGACCGGCTTCCTGGCACGTCGCGGCTACGCCGGCGCGCTCGTCCAGCGCGTCGTCCGCGAGACGGTGCGCAAGCCCGGCTCGAGCGTCCGCTTCCGCTGAGCGGGTCCGCCGCCCGGTCGCCGAGAGGCGGCCGGAGCGGCGCGTAGAATCGCACACCATGAGCACGCTCGGTCCGGTCACCTCCCCCCTCGTCGATGCGCGGCCGAGGACCTACGAGGTCCGCACCTTCGGCTGCCAGATGAACGTCCACGACTCCGAGCGGCTCAGCGGCTCGCTCGAGGCGGCCGGCTACGTCTCGGCCGACGGCGCCGAGGCCGACATCGTCGTCATCAACACCTGCGCCGTGCGCGAGAACGCGGACAACAAGCTCTACGGCAACCTGGGCCATCTCGCCTCGGTGAAGCGCCGGCACGCGGGCATGCAGATCGCGGTCGGCGGCTGCCTCGCGCAGAAGGACAAGAACGTCATCCTCGAGAAGGCACCGTGGGTCGACGTCGTCTTCGGCACGCACAACATGGGCGCTCTGCCGAGCCTGCTCGAGCGGGCGCGGCACAACGACGAGGCCCAGCTCGAGATCCTCGAATCGCTCGACGTGTTCCCCTCCACGCTGCCGACCAAGCGCGACTCGACCTACAGCGGCTGGGTGTCGATCTCGGTCGGCTGCAACAACACCTGCACGTTCTGCATCGTCCCCTCGCTGCGCGGCAAGGAGAAGGACCGCCGTCCGGGCGACGTGCTCGCCGAGATCCAGGCGCTCGTCGACGACGGCGCGATCGAGGTCACCCTCCTCGGGCAGAACGTGAACTCCTACGGCGTCGAGTTCGGCGACCGGCAGGCCTTCTCGAAGCTCCTCCGCGCCGCCGGCACGATCGAGGGCCTGGAGCGGATCCGCTTCACCAGTCCGCACCCGGCGGCGTTCACCGACGACGTCATCGACGCCATGGCCGAGACGCCGGCCGTCATGCCGCAGCTGCACATGCCGCTGCAGTCCGGTTCCGACCGCGTCCTCAAGGCGATGCGCCGCTCCTACCGCTCCGAGCGCTTCCTCGGCATCCTGGACCGCGTGCGCGACCGCATCCCGCACGCCGCGATCAGCACCGACATCATCGTCGGCTTCCCCGGTGAGACCGAGGCCGACTTCCAGGACACCCTGCGCGTGGTCGAAGCGGCGCGTTTCGCCTCCGCGTTCACCTTCCAGTACTCGATCCGCCCGGGGACGCCCGCGGCGACGCTGCCCGATCAGATCCCGAAGGCCGTCGTGCAGGAGCGCTTCGAGCGCCTGGCCGCCCTGCAGGACTCGATCAGCGAGAGCGAGAACCGCGCGGTCGTCGGGCGCCGGGTCGAGGTGCTCGTCGCGACGGGCGAGGGCCGCCGCGACAGCGAGACGCACCGCCTCAGCGGGCGTGCTGAGGACAGCCGGCTCGTCCACTTCGACGTCCCGGCCGGCTCCGAGCAGCCGCGCCCCGGCGACGTCGTCAGCGTCGAGGTCACCCGCGCCGCGCCCTTCTACCTGATCGCGGACTCGGTGGACGGCGCACCGCTGCAGGTTCGCCGCACCCGGGCCGGCGACGCCTGGGACCGAGCGCAGACGGAGTCCTGCGGCGTCCCCTCCGCGCCGGGTGCCACCGGCGCGCCGAAGGTCTCGCTCGGCCTGCCCTCGCTCCGGCTCCGCCCGATCACGCCGGCTGCGCCGGAGACGCTGACCACTCCGATCTACGACACCCTCGATGGCGAGCGCTGAGCGGGCGGCGCCCGCCCTCCTCACCGTCGTCGGCGCCACGGGCACCGGCAAGTCGGACCTCTCGCTCGCTCTCGCCGCCGCGATCCGCGCGTCGGGCGGCGCCGCCGAGGTCGTCAACGCCGACGCCATGCAGCTCTATCGCGGCATGGACATCGGGACCGCGAAGCTCCCGCCGGAGGAGCGGCAGGACGTGCCGCACCACCTGCTCGACGTGCTCGACGTCACCGAGGACGCGTCCGTCGCCCGCTACCAGGCCGAGGCGCGCGCCGTCGTCGACGACGTCCTGGCGCGCGGTGCGACCCCGATCCTCGTCGGCGGCTCCGGCCTCTACGTGTCGAGCGTGATCTTCGAGTTCTCCTTCGCCGGCACCGACCCCGCGATCCGGCGCTCCCTGGAGGAAACGGCCGAGCGCGAGGGCTGCGCCGTGCTCTTCGAGCGCCTCCGCTCCGTCGACGCCGAGGTCGCCGCGCGGATCGGCCCGCACAACGTCCGCCGGATCGTGCGCGCCCTCGAGATCACCGAGCTCACCGGCTCGCCGAACAGTGCACTGATGTCGGACACCCCTGTGCCGTGGCGGCCGAGCACGGTCCTCGCCCTGTCCGCGCCGCGCGAGGTCCTCGTCGAGCGCCTCGACCACCGCGTGGAGCGGATGTGGGCGGGCGGCATGCTCGACGAGGTCGAGCGCCTCGTGCCGCTGGGCATCGAGCGCGGCGTCACAGCGAGCCGCGCCATCGGCTACGCCCAGGCCCTCGCGCAGCGCGCCGGCGAGCTGACCCAGGAGCAGGCGATCGCCTCCACCCAGGCGCTGACCCGCCGCTACGCGCGCCGGCAGAACAGCTGGTTCCGCCGCTATCAGGCGGCGCACTGGCTGCCGTTCGACGCTCCGGACCTCGTCGAGCGGGCGCTCGCGCTCGCCCAGGTCGGCGCTCCGGCGCCTCGCTAGGCTGTCCGCCATGACGATCGAGCTGCACTTCACCAAGGGCCAGGGCACCGGCAACGACTTCGTGCTCTTCAGCGACCCGGACGGTGAGGTCGACCTGTCGCCCGCGCAGATCGCGATGATCTGCGACCGCCACTTCGGCGTCGGCGCCGACGGCATCATCCGCGCGGTCCGCTCGCGCTCCCTGGCCGACGGCGCGGCCGCCCTCGAGCAGGAGCCGGAGGCCGAGTGGTTCATGGACTACCGCAACGCCGACGGCTCGATCGCCGAGATGTGCGGCAACGGCATCCGCGTCTACGCCGCGTTCCTGCTCGCCGGCGGTCTCGCGACGCTCGAGCAGGGCGACACCCTCCCGATCGGCACTCGCGCCGGGGTCCGCGACGTGACCCGCAGCGGCGCCGGCTTCCAGGTCGATCTCGGTCGCTGGGAGCTCGCGGGCGGCGAGCCGCTCGTTCGCGCCAAGGAGCTGAAGGTGCCGCGCCCCGGTCTCGGCCTCGACCTCGGCAACCCGCACATCGTGGTGGCGCTGAGCAACGACGAGGAGCTCGACGAGGCCGACCTCAGCTACATCCCGCAGATCGAGCCTGAGCCGGCCGACGGGGCGAACGTCGAGTTCGTCGTGCCCGGTGAGCCCCTGGTGCACGACGGCATCGGCCGGATCCGGATGCGCGTGCACGAGCGCGGCAGCGGTGAGACGCTGAGCTGCGGCACAGGCGCCGCCGCTGCGGCCCTCGCGGTCCGCTACTGGGCCGGTGCGCGCGCACCGCAGTCCTGGCGCGTCGAGGTCCCCGGCGGGACGCTGGGCGTGACGATGTTCCCGACCGAGGAGGGCGAGCACGTCGGCGTGTCCGGCCCGGCCGATCTCGTCTACACCGGCACGATCCGGATCGACTAGCGCGGGACCGATCGACCAGCGCGGCACTGGCCCGGTCCGGCGAACGGGAAGTCTCAGGCGGTCAGGCCGTGCGCGTGGTCCGGATGACCCGGAAGCCCTTGGCCGAGGAGATCCGGTCGACGTCGAGCCGGCCCTCGAACGTCTCGGTCAGCCACGTGAGCAGCGAGTCGGCGCCGAGGTTGCGCTGCACGACGAGCCAGGCCTCCGCGTCGGGCTCGAGGCGGGGGAGCCAGCGCTCGAGCAGCGCGTGCAGCTCGGCCTTGCCCACCCGGATCGGCGGGTTCGACCAGATCGCGGCGAAGCGGACGTCCTCGGGAACATCCTCGGGCAGCACCGCGTTGACATTGGAGACACCGAGTTCTGCGCAGTTGCGGCGGACGAGCTCGAGCGCCCGCTGGTTGACGTCGACCGCCCACACCCGGGCGTCGGGGGAGCCGAGCGCCAGGGCGAGCGAGATCGGTCCCCAGCCGCAGCCGAGATCCAGGAGGTCCCCGCTCGCGGGGGCGTCGGGGACCGCGTCCAGCAGGACCCGGGTGCCGAGATCGACGTGGCCGGGGCTGAACACCCCGCCGGCGGTCGTGACCTCGAGGTCGCGGCCGGCGATCCGCGCGCTGATCCTGCGGGGTCGGAGGTCGCCGTCGGGAGTGCTCGTGAAGTAGTGCTCGGCGGCCATGAGAAGTGAACTTATCAACAGCTGAGGAGTTAGTGTTATCCGGATGACGGAAGACCTGAACGAGACCGACACGACCGAGGCCGTGGACGTCGTCTCGCGGGTCCTGGCGAACGCGCAGTCGCGTTCGTCGGGATATTCGCGGTTCGTCGCGGGCGGAGCCCAGGCGCTGCAGAGCGATGGGCAGGACGTCGAGCGCGACGGCGAGCAGAGCAGTGACGGCGACCAGTTCGACCGTGCCGATCGGCAGGCGCTGCGGCGCGTCGCCGGACTGTCCACCGAGCTCGAGGACGTCACCGAGGTCGAGTACCGCCAGCTGCGCCTCGAGAACGTGGTGCTGATCGGCGTCTACTCGCAGGGCTCGATCGAGGACGCGGAGAACTCGCTGCACGAGCTCGCCGCCCTGGCCGAGACCGCGGGAGCGACCGTCCTCGACGGACTGCTGCAGCGCCGGCCGCATCCCGACCCCAGCACCTACCTGGGCAAGGGCAAGGCCGAGGAGCTGGCCGGCCTCGTCGCCGCGCTCGGCGCGGACACGGTCGTCGCCGACACCGAGCTGGTCCCGAGCCAGCGCCGCTCGCTGGAGGACGTGGTGAAGGTCAAGGTCATCGACCGCACGGCCGTCATCCTCGACATCTTCAGCCAGCACGCCACGAGCCGCGAGGGCAAGGCGCAGGTCGAGCTCGCGCAGCTCGAGTACCTGCTGCCGCGCCTGCGCGGCTGGGGCGAATCGATGTCCCGCCAGGCCGGTGGCCAGGTGGGCGCGGGCGCCGGCATGGGCTCCCGCGGACCGGGTGAGACGAAGATCGAGCTCGACCGCCGTCGCATCCACACCCGCATGGCGCGCCTGCGCAAGCAGATCACCGCGATGAAGCCCGCCCGCGAGGCGAAGCGCGCCAACCGCAAGCGCAACGCCGTGCCGTCGGTCGCCATCGCCGGCTACACCAACGCCGGCAAGTCCAGCCTGCTCAACCGGATGACTCACGCGGGCGTGCTCGTCGAGAACTCGCTCTTCGCGACCCTCGATGCGACGATCCGCAAGTCCGAGACCCCGGACGGGCGCGGCTACACGCTCGCCGACACCGTCGGCTTCGTGCGTGCCCTGCCGCACCAGCTGGTCGAGGCCTTCCGCTCGACGCTGGAGGAGGTCGCCGACTCGGACGTCATCGTCCACGTCGTCGACGCCTCGCACCCGGACCCCGCGGGGCAGATCGCGACCGTCCGCGACGTCATCGGCGAGGTGGGCGCGCGCGGGATCCCCGAGATCATCGCGTTCAACAAGTCCGATCTCGTCGACGAGGGGCAGCGGCTCGTGCTGCGCGGTCTCGCTCCCGGCGCGGTCTTCGTGTCCGCCCGCAGCGGCGAGGGGATGGACGAGCTCCAGGCGCGCATCGCCGAGATCCTGCCCGAGCCGCAGATCGAGATCGACCTGCTCGTGCCGTACGACCGCGGCGACGTGGTCTCCTCGCTGCACCGCAACGGGCGGATCCTCTCGACGCAGTACGTCGAGGGCGGCACTCACGTCCACGCGCTCGTGCACGAGGACCTCGCCGGCTCGCTCGGCGAGTTCGCGGCTCCGGCCGCGGCCGTCGAGGCGTAGCACCGACGTCGGAGCGCCCGCCGGCACGGATCACCCCGTGCCGGCGGGCGCTTCGTCGTGTGTCCCGGGCGTCGGCCGCCACCTCCGGCGACACGCGGCGTCACGGCCGGTCACATCCCGTCACGCTCCTCGACGTGCCGGGCGCCCGTTCCTACTGTGGACGACGAGGCGCCACCCGGCGCTGTGAGCGACAGCCGAGCCCGGCACCCGCCCAGACCGCGTCATCGCGGCCGGACGTCCCGGCCGCGTCGAGGAACGGAGGGCTGTGCCGTGCTGACGAACCACGCGGAGACCGCTCCGCAGAGCCACTGTCGGGCCGTCCCGTTCTCCTTCGAGATCTACCCGGCGCGGACCGCCACCGGAGCCCGCGCGCTCGAGCGCACCGTCGACCGGCTCGCGGCCGTCCGGCCGTCCTTCGTCTCGGTGACCTACGGCGCCGGCGGCTCCTCGCGCAGCGCGTCGCTCGACATCCTCCGCTACCTCCGCGAGCACACCGCGGCGGAGCCCCTGGCGCACCTCACCTGCGTCGGCTCGACGCACGCCGAGGCGAACCGCCTCGTGCACGAGTTCCTCGAGGCGGGCGTCACCCGCTTCCTGGCTCTGCGCGGCGACCCGCCGACGGACGCCGCCGAGGACGCGCCGTTCCTCGGCGAGCTGGGCAGCGCGGCCGAGCTGGTGCAGCTGATCCACCGGGTGCAGGCCGAGCGCGAGCCCTACGGCGCGGTGACGGTGCTGCCGAACGCCCAGCGGGTCGACGTCGCCCGCCGGCCGCGTGCGCAGGTGGCGGTCGCCGCGTTCCCGAACGGGCACCCGCGCTCGCGCTCCCGGTCGCAGGACATCGACGCGCTGCTGGCGAAGGAGGCGGCGGGGGCGGCCTTCGCGATCACCCAGCTCTTCTTCCACCCCGCCGACTACCTGCGCTTCGTCGAGCGCGCCCGCGCGGCCGGGGTGACCATGCCGATCATCCCGGGGGTGATGCCGGTGACCAGTCCGGAGCGCCTGCGCAGGATGCTCGAGCTCAGCGGGGAGGACCTGCCCGCCGACCTCGCGATCGCCCTCGACGTCGAGCCCGACGACGACGCTCGGATCCGCATCGGCGTCGAGCACGCTGCGGCGATGGTCCGCACCCTCGTCGACGGCGGCGCCCCCGCCGTGCACCTCTACGCCTTCAACCGGCACGAAGCGGTGCTGGAGGTCCTCGCGGAGAGCGGGCTCCTGCCTGCCGCCGAGCCGTCCACGGACGCGCCCACGCCCGCCCGCACGCCCTGACCCAGACCCGACCCCGAGCACGGAGAGATCATCATGAGCACGACCGCACCCGCCTTCCCGACCGGAACCGTTCTGGGCTACCCGCGCATCGGGCGCCGCCGCGAGCTGAAGAAGGCGGTCGAGGCCTTCTGGGCCGGCACGATCGACGCCGCCGAGCTGGAGGCCGCGGCCGCCCGGCTGCGCACCGCGACCCGGGAGCGTCTGGTGGCCCTCGGCCTCGGCCGCGACGACTCGTCGATCCCGGAGGCGCACTCCTTCTACGACCAGGTCCTCGACACCACGCTCGCCGTCGGCGCGATCCCGGAGCGCTTCGCCGATCTCGTCGTCGACGGCGCGGTCGACCTGGCCGGCTCCTTCACGCTCGCCCGCGGCGACGGCGAGCGCGCGCCGCTCGAGATGACCAAGTGGTTCGACTCCAACTACCACTACCTGGTGCCCGAGATCGGTCCCGAGACGGTCTTCTCGCTCGCCGACACCCGCCGGATCCGGGAGGTGGCGGAAGCGCGGGAGGCCGGCTTCACGACGCGGCCCGTCCTGGTCGGGCCGGTGACCTACCTCCTGCTCGCCAAGCCGAGCGAGTCGGCCCCGGCCGGCTTCGAGCCGCTGTCGCGCCTGGCCGACCTGCTGCCCGTCTACACCGAGCTGCTGGCCCGCCTGCGTGCGGCGGGGGCGGAGTGGGTGCAGCTGGACGAGCCGGCGCTGGTGTCGGAGTCGATCGAGGTCGATCGCGCCCGCGTGCTCGCCGCCACCGAGGAGGCCTATCGGGTGCTGGGCGGAGCGGCGGATCGGCCGGCCCTGTTCGTCGCAGCACCGTACGGCGACCTCGGCGACGCGCTGCCCGTCCTCGCGGCGGCGGAGATCGAGGCGATCGGCGTCGACCTCGTGAAAGGCGCTACGCCGGCGACGACTCCCGGGCTCGAGGGCACCGTGCTCGTCGCGGGGGTCGTCGACGGGCACAACGTCTGGCGCGGCGATCTCGCCGCGGCGTTCGCGAAGGCGGAGGCGCTGCGCTCGCTGACCTCGCGCGTCGCCGTCTCCAGCTCCACCTCGCTCTTCCACCTGCCGCACGACGTGACCGACGAGCCCGATCTCGACGAGCGCCTGGTCACCTGGCTGGCCTTCGCCGACCAGAAGGTGCAGCAGGTCGCCGCGCTCGCCCGCGGGCTCGACTCCGGCCGGGACGCGATCGAGCCCGAGCTGCGCGCCGCGACCGCCGCCCTCGAGGACCGGCGCTCGGCGCCCGGTGTCCGCGACGGCGCCGTCCGCACGCGAGCGGCGGCCCTCCGGCCGGAGGACTACCGGCGCGCGTCCTACGACGCGCGTCTCGCGGCACAGGAGGAGGCCCTCGGCCTGCCGCCGCTGCCGACGACGACCATCGGCTCGTTCCCGCAGACCCGCGAGATCCGCACGGCGCGAGCAGCCGTGGTCAGGGGCGATCTGACCGAGGAGCAGTACGCGACCCGCATGTGCGACGAGATCGAGCGGGTCGTGCGCCTGCAGGAGGAGATCGGTCTCGACGTCCTCGTGCACGGCGAGCCCGAGCGCAACGACATGGTGCAGTACTTCGCCGAGAACCTCGACGGCTTCGCGGTGACCCGCAACGGCTGGGTGCAGTCCTACGGCAGCCGCTGCACGCGGCCGTCGCTGCTGTGGGGCGACGTCTCGCGCCCCGCGCCGATCACCGTCGAGTGGTCGAGCTTCACCCAGTCGCTGACCGACCGCCCGGTGAAGGGGATGCTGACCGGGCCGGTCACGATCCTCGCCTGGTCGTTCGTCCGCGACGACCAGCCGCTGAAGGAGACGGCCGAGCAGGTGGCGCTGAGCCTCCGCGACGAGATCGCGGACCTCGAGGCCGCCGGCATCCGCATCGTGCAGGTGGACGAGCCGGCGCTGCGCGAGCTGCTGCCGCTCGAGAAGGACAACCAGCCGGCGTACCTCGAGTGGTCGGTCGGCTCGTTCCGCCTGGCGACCGCGGGGGCGGCGACGGCGACGCAGATCCACACCCACCTCTGCTATTCGGAGTTCGGCGTCGTCATCGACGCGATCGACCGGCTCGACGCCGATGTCACGAGCATCGAGGCGGCGCGCTCGCGGATGGAGGTCGTCGCCGACATCGAGCGGTCCGGCTTCGCCCGCGGGATCGGCCCCGGCGTCTGGGACATCCACTCGCCGCGCGTGCCCGGCGAGGAGGAGGTCGCCGAGCTCGTGCGCACCGCGCTCGACGGTATCCCCGCCCGGCAGCTCTGGATCAACCCGGACTGCGGACTCAAGACCCGCGGCTACGACGAGACGGTCGCGTCGCTGCGGAATCTGGTGAGCGCGGCGACGGCCGCGCGCCGGTCGCTGCTGGAGGACGCCGCCCGCTAGACCCTCGGGCTGCCAGGCCCGGAGACGCAGGAGGGGCGGACGGCTCGATGCCGTCCGCCCCTCCTGCGCGTGCTGCGCCGCCGCGTCAGACCGAGCGGAGCACCGCGACGATCTTGCCGAGGACCTCGGCCTCGTCGCCGAGGATAGGCTCGAAGTTGGAGTTGCGGGGGAGCAGCCAGGTGTGGCCGTCGCGCTGGCGCAGCACCTTGACGGTCGCCTCGCCGTCGAGCATCGCCGCCACGATCTCGCCGTTCTCCGCGGTGCGCTGCGAGCGGACGACGACCCAGTCGCCGTCGCAGATGGCCGCGTCGATCATCGACTCGCCGACCACCTTGAGCATGAAGAGCTCGCCCTTGCCGACCAGCTGGCGGGGGAGCGGGAAGACCTCGTCGATCTGCTGGTCCGCCATGATCGGCACGCCGGCCGCGATCCGGCCGACGAGCGGCACCATCGCCGCGTCGGCGACCGTCGCCGTCGACTCGAACGAGCCGTCGTCCTCGGTGGAGCTCGGCACGTCGATGAGGATCTCGAGCGCGCGGGGGCGGTTGGGGTCGCGGCGCAGGTAGCCGCTGAGCTCGAGCTGGTTGAGCTGGTGCGTGACGCTGGAGAGCGAGGCGAGCCCGACGGCGTCGCCGATCTCGCGCATGCTCGGCGGATAGCCGCGGCTGGACACCGAGCGCTGGATGGCGTCGAGGATCGCGAGCTGCTTCGCGCTGAGGTTCTTCCGGCGGCGGCCGGCCGCGGGCTTGGCCGCCGCCTTCGCCTTCGGCGCCGGAGTCGTCGTCCTGGCCGGCCTCGCTCCGGCCGTCTGCGCGTCGCTCACGATCGTCCCTCTCTCGGTGCGCACGCCGCGTGCGCGCCCTCTCCGCCCGAGTCGAGCACCGATGTCGGTGGTCGCTGCTGTACTGACTGCGGACTCTCGAAACTGTATCCGGCGGGGGTCCGCGTTCGAAACATTCGTTCGAGTGTGTCGCGCGATCCAGCAACGGATGCGGCGCGACCGGGTCTTGCCCGACGCGGTATTCGAAGATATATTCGGAACAGAGGTTCGGACCGGGTCCTCCCGGCCGAGGACCCGGCCCGAACCCCTGCTGAAAGGAGCGATCACCATGACCGCACAGCTCTCCACCACCGCGTTGCACCAGACTCCCGCACAGCACGTCACTGCTGCCGAGCAGCCCGGTGCGCGCACCCGGCTGCGCCTGACCCGTCGCGGCCGCGCCGTGCTCGCGACCCTCGGCGCCCTGCCGCTCGTCGCCGGAGCCTTCGTCTTCGGCCTCAACGGCGGCGGAGCCGTCGCCTCGGGCGAGAGCGCCGACATCGAGTTCCAGTACGTCACCGTCCGCGCCGGCGAGTCCCTCTGGTCCCTCGCGGAGGAGCTCGCGCCGCAGTCCGACCCGCGCGACGTCGTCTACGACATCCAGTCGCTCAACCAGCTGGCGAACGCCGGCCTCGAGCCCGGTCAGCGCCTCGCCATCCCCGCGCAGTACGAGATCGCGGGCTGATCGAGCGCGTCGAGCGCCCCGGTACCATTCCGGGGTGACGACTCTCGACGATCTCCCCCTCCGCGACGACCTGCGCGGTCAGCAGCCCTACGGCGCTCCGCAGGCCGTCGTCCCCGTGGCTCTCAACGTCAACGAGAACACCCACCCGGTCCCCGACGACGTCATCGCCGACATCGTCGAGCGGGTGTCCGTCGCCCTCCGGACGGTGAACCGCTACCCCGACCGCGAGTTCCGCGAGCTGCGCGACTCGCTGGCCGGCTACCTCGGCCACGGCCTGGCGGCCGACTCGATCTGGGCCGCCAACGGCTCGAACGAGGTCCTCCAGCACGTCCTGCAGGCCTTCGGCGGCCCTGGCCGCTCGCTGCTCGGGTTCTCGCCGACCTACTCGATGTACTCGATCCTCGCCTCCGGCAGCGGCACCCGCTGGATCAGCGTCGACCGCGAGGCCGACTTCCGCGTGTCCGCCGCCCACGCCGCCGACGCGGTGCGCCGGGAGCGCCCGGACATCGTCTTCCTCTGCGCCCCGAACAACCCCACCGGCACGCCGCTCGACCTCGAGACGATCGCCGCGGTGTACGACGCGACCGACGGCATCGTCGTCGTCGACGAGGCCTACGCGGAGTTCGCCGGTCGCGAGGCGCCGACCGCCCTCAGCCTGCTCGAGGGCCGCCCGCGCCTGCTCGTCTCCCGCACGATGAGCAAGGCCTTCGCCTTCGCCGGCGTCCGCCTCGGCTACCTCGCCGCCGACCCGGCCGTCGTCGACGCCCTCCGCCTGGTGCGCCTGCCGTACCACCTCTCCGCATTGACCCAGGCGGCCGCCACCGCGGCGCTCGCCCACGCCGACGAGATGCTCGCGATGGTGGGCGAGATCATCGTCCAGCGCGACCGGATGATCGACGGACTGCGCGAGCTCGGCTACACCCCGCACGAGACCGGCAGCAACTTCGTCCTCTTCGGCGGCGTCGCCGACCCCGGAGCGATGTTCGAGGCGCTCCTCGCCCGCGGCATCCTGATCCGCGACGTCGGGATCCCGCACCACCTGCGGGTGAGCGCGGGAACCGAGGCGGAGACCACCGCCTTCCTCGAGGCGGTCGCCGCGCTGCCCGCCCCTGAGGCGGACCCCGCGGTCGCCCTGGCCCGCGAGTAGCCGCTCGGAGGGGCGGCGGCACCCCGAATACACTGGAGACCATGACCTCCTCGAGCGCCGCTCCCGGGCGCACCGCCTCCCTCCGTCGTGCCACCAGCGAGTCGAGCATCGAGCTGTCGATCGACCTCGACGGCACCGGTGTCGCGGACCTCTCCACGGGCGTGCCCTTCTTCGACCACCTGCTGACGGCGTTCGCGAAGCACTCGCTGACCGACCTGACCGTCCGCGCGACCGGCGACATCGAGATCGACATCCACCACACCGCCGAGGACATCGGCATCGTGCTCGGCACCGCGATCAAGCAGGCGCTCGGCGACAAGGCCGGCATCTCCCGCTTCGGCGACGCCCTCGTGCCGCTCGACGAGGCGCTCGTCCAGGCGGTCGTCGACATCTCCGGCCGCCCCTACCTCGTGCACGGCGGCGAGCCCGAGGGCTTCGCGCTGCACCTGATCGGCGGCCACTTCACCGGATCGATGGTCCGCCACGTCTTCGAGGCGATCGCCTTCAACGCCGGCCTGACCGTGCACGTCACGGTGCTCGGCGGCCGCGACCCGCACCACATCGCCGAGGCCGAGTTCAAGGCGTTCGCCCGGGCGTTCCGCCAGGCCAAGGCCTTCGACCCGCTGGTCGCCGGAGTGCCCTCGACGAAGGGCGCCCTGTGACCGGCGCCCGGCCGTCCGTCGTCGTCTACGACTACGGCTCCGGCAACGTCCACTCGGCCGTCAAGGCGCTCGAGCTCGCGGGCGCCGACGTCGAGCTGACCTCGGACCGCACCCGCGCCCTCGAGGCCGACGGACTCCTCGTCCCGGGGGTCGGCGCCTTCAGCGCGGTGATGTCGGCACTGACGGCGGCGCGCGGCGGCGAGATCATCGAGAAGCGCCTCGCCGGCGGCCGCCCGGTGCTCGGGATCTGCGTGGGGATGCAGGTGCTCTTCGATCGCGGCGTCGAGCGCGGTGTCGAGAGCGAGGGCCTGGGGGAGTGGCCGGGGACGGTCGACCTGCTGCCCGCCGAGGTCGTGCCGCACATGGGCTGGAACACCGTCGACGTGCCGGCGGGCTCCCGCCTGTTCGACGGCATCGAGGACGAGCGCTTCTACTTCGTGCACTCCTACGGCGCCCGGGAGTGGACGCTGGACGTCATGCCCCCGTTCCCGCGTCCTGCGGTCACCTGGGCCGACCACGGCGGTCCGTTCATCGCGGCCGTCGAGAACGGGCCGCTCTCCGCGACGCAGTTCCACCCGGAGAAGTCCGGCGCCGCGGGCCTGCGGCTGCTCTCGAATTGGCTGGGCGGGCTCCGCACGAACTAGGATCGGCCGGTGGTCGGCGGCGCCCCAGGCGCCCCGGCCGCACCAGCTCCGAGACTGAGGATGACGATGAGCGAGTTCACCAAGGCCCCGGGCCTGGTCCTTCTCCCCGCGATCGACGTGGCCGGCGGCAAGGCCGTCCGCCTGACGCAGGGCGAGGCGGGCACCGAGACCAACTACGGCGACCCGATCGACGCGGCCGGCGACTGGGCCGAACAGGGCGCCGAGTGGATCCACCTCGTCGACCTCGACGCCGCCTTCGGCCGCGGCGACAACCACGGCATCATGAAGAAGGTCATCCGCCAGGTGAAGGGCGTCAACGTCGAGCTCTCCGGCGGCATCCGCGACGACCGCAGCCTCGAGTCGGCGCTGAACGCCGGTGCGAAGCGCATCAACCTCGGCACCGCCGCGCTGGAGAACCCGGAGTGGGCCGCCAGCGTCATCGCGCAGTACGGCGACCAGATCGCGGTCGGTCTCGACGTGCGCGGCACCACCCTCGCGGCCCGCGGCTGGACGAAGGAGGGCGGCGACCTCTGGCAGGTCCTCGAGCGCCTCGAGGAGGCCGGCTGCACCCGCTACGTCGTCACCGACGTGACGAAGGACGGCACCCTCAAGGGACCCAACCTCGAGCTGCTCGAGCAGGTCATGGCCCGCACGCACCGCCCCGTCATCGCCTCGGGCGGCATCTCGAACCTCGACGACATCGCGGCGCTGCGCGACCTCGTCCCGCAGGGCCTCGAGGGCGCGATCGTCGGTAAGGCGCTCTACGCCGGCGCCTTCACGCTCGCCGAGGCGCTCGACGTCGCCTCCGAGTGACCGGCTCGTCCTCGGGTGAGGGACGCGCGCTCCCCGCGCACCTGAGCGACTCGGCCGGCACCCCGTGGGCCGGCCGCCACTTCGAGCAGAGCGCGTCGACCGACGACGACGGCAGCGCACCCGAGGGCCTGGTCCGCGCGCTGCGCGCGTTCGGCGCGGGCGACGCGGGCCCGGAGGCGGTGGTCGACGCGCTGCGCGAGTCGCGCCTGCTCATCCCCCTGGTCGCGAAGCTCGGCGAGGAGGCCGAGGGCGTCGCGGGCCTGCGCGCCGACAAGTCGCAGGAGCTGTCGATCGTGACGGTCGCGGGTCCAGACGGCCGGACCGTGCTCCCGGTCTTCAGCGACGTCGAGGCGATGCGCCGCTGGGACCGGCTCGCACGTCCCGTCCCCGTCGACGGACGGCGGGCGGCGCTGGCCGCGGTGGCGGAGGAGACCGAGCTGATGGTCCTCGACCCCGCTTCGCCGCACGAGTTCGCCGTCCGCCGCCCCGCGCTCTGGGCGATCGCCGAGGGGTCGCCGTGGCGGCCGAGCCCGGCCGATCCGGAGGTCCTGGCCGCTCTGCGCGCCGGTGCCGCCGCGGAGGACGCCGTCGTCTCTCTCGACGTGCGGCCGGGCGATCCCGGTCAGCGGCTCACCGGTCCGGAGCTGGTCATCGTGCTGGAGCTGCAGCCCGGTCTCGATCGCGCGGCGCTCGGAGCGCTGGTCGCGCGGCTGGGCGAGCGCTGGGCCGCCGACGAGATCGTCGCCGCGAGGGTCGACTCGATGACCCTCCAGCTGGCGTCCGCTCCCGCCGCCTGAGCCGGCCCTCCGGGCTCAGGTGACCGGGCCGGTCCACTTCTCGCCCGGGCCCTTGCCGATCGGGTCGGCGATCGGCGAGGCCTCGCGGAAGGCGAGCTGCAGCGTCCGGAGCCCGTCGCGCAGGCTGCGCGCGTGCATGTCGCTGATGTCGGGCGCCCCAGCGGTGACGAGGCCGGCGAGGGCGTTGATCAGCTTGCGCGCCTCGTCGAGGTCGACCTGGGCGCCCGGCTCATCGGCGAGACCGCACTTCACGGCGGCGGCGCTCATCAGGTGCACCGCGGCGGTCGTGATGATCTCGACCGCAGGCACCTCGGCGATGTCGCGGGCGGCCTCCACATCGGAGGAGTCGTCGCCGAACCGTCGGGCGTAGTCGTCGTCGTGCTGAGCCATGGGTCCTTCGTTCGGTGGGACCGGCGCACGCGGGTGCCCCGAGGCGGTGCTGGAGCGGGGCGCCCGCGGTGGAGGGGGAGTGGCGGATGCCGCCTGCTGCCCTTCCGGCCGGAAGTCTGCTATGGTGATGCGGGCTCCGAGGCATGTCCTCGGTTCGAAAGTGGAGATTCTCCCACCCGCGCTTGACCGCTTCACTAGGTTACCGGGTCAGAAGCACTCCGCCTCCGGCAACGGGGGCAGGGCTGCGGTCCTCGAGACACGTCTCGGGGAGCGCGTCGAAGGGTGCAGCGCAGCGCGGTAGACGCGCTTCGCACAGGGAATCACCTCTCTCGGGATGCGCCGGACGAACACTCCGGCCGCAGAGCAGCAACTCACCGAGATCAGAGGAGAAACGCAATCAGCGATCCCCGTACCAACGACCGAATCCGCGTCCCCGAGGTCCGCCTCGTGGGTCCCGCCGGAGAACAGGTCGGCGTCGTGAAAATCGAGGTCGCCCTGCGACTCGCGCAGGACGCAGACCTGGATCTGGTCGAGGTTGCTCCCAACTCCAAGCCTCCCGTCGCCAAGATCATGGACTACGGGAAGTTCAAGTACGAGCAGGCCCAGAAGCTCAAGGAAGCCCGTCGCAACCAGGCGAACACGATCCTCAAGGAGGTCCGCTTCCGCCTGAAGATCGACAAGCACGACTACGAGACCAAGCGCAAGCGCGCCGAGGGCTTCCTGAAGGCCGGCGACAAGGTCAAGGCCATGATCCTGTTCCGCGGTCGCGAGCAGTCCCGCCCCGAGATGGGCGTGCGACTCCTGCAGCGCTTCGCGGAGGACGTGTCCGAGTTCGGCCAGGTCGAGTCCACCCCGACCATCGACGGTCGCAACATGGTGATGGTCATCGGCCCGCTGAAGAACAAGTCCGAGGCGAAGGCAGAGGCGAACGCCGTCCGCGCCGCTCGTCGCGAGGCCAACACCCCCGAAGAGGAAACGGCCGAGTCCGAATCCGTCTGATACTTCGCCGCCCCGTCCTCGGGGCCGGTGGACGCCCCGCTCGCGGGGCACCAGTTTCGCCCGCCGAGTGCGCGTGCGACGTCGACAAGGAGAGAACATGCCCAAGATGAAGACCCACTCGGGTGCCAAGAAGCGTTTCAAGGTCACGGGCTCCGGCAAGCTCATGAAGCAGCAGGCCGGTATGCGTCACAACCTGGAGTCGAAGTCCAGCGTCCGCACCCGTCGCCTGAACCAGGACCAGGTCCTCGCCCCGCAGGACGCCAAGGTCGCCAAGAAGCTTCTCGGCCTGTAGTCGACCACCACGGCAGCCCGCTGCCGTCGTAGTCCTCGACAACCGACCCGGATCGTAAGGAAGAAAGAGAAATGGCAAGAGTCAAGAGGGCGGTCAACGCCCACAAGAAGCGTCGCGTCATCCTCGAGCGCGCCAAGGGCTACCGCGGCCAGCGCTCGCGTCTGTACCGCAAGGCCAAGGAGCAGGTCACCCACTCCCTCGTCTACTCGTACCGCGACCGCCGCGCGAAGAAGGGCGAGTTCCGCCGCCTCTGGATCCAGCGCATCAACGCCGCGTCCCGCGCGAACGGCCTGACCTACAACCGCTTCATCCAGGGCCTCGCCCTGGCCGGCATCCAGGTCGACCGCCGCATCCTCGCCGACCTCGCGATCACCGAGCCGGCGACCTTCACCGCCCTCGTGGCGAGCGCGAAGGCCGCCCTGCCCGCCGACACCTCGGCCCCGAAGGCCGCGTAGTCCGCAGCACGTCTCCGAAGGGGGCCACGCCGAGAGGCGCGGCCCCCTTCGTCGTTCCCGCGGGTCCTCGTTCCCTCAGCTCGCCTTCCGGGCGGGCGACGTGTCGACCGGGCCCCGCGACGGAGCGCCGATAGGCTCGCCGCATGCTCGACAACCCCCGTTCTCCCCGTGTCCGCTCCGTCGCCAAGCTCACCCGGCGTCCGGCACGGCAGGAGTCGGGGCTCTTCCTCCTCGAGGGCCCGCAGGCCATGTCCGAGGCGCTCCGCTACCGTCCCGAGCTGCTGATGGAGTCGTTCGCGACCCCCACCGCGCTCGAGCGCCACCCCGAGATCGTCGCCGCGGCCGAGGAGGCCGAGGTCGAGATCGAGTACGTGACCGAGGACGTCCTCGACTCGATGGCCGACACCGTCACGCCGCAGGGCTTCGTGGCCGTCTGCCGGCAGTTCCCGACGTCGCTCAAGGACGTCGTCGCCTCCGAGCCGCGCCTCGTCGCCGTGCTGGAGGAGGTCCGCGACCCGGGCAACCTCGGCACGATCATCCGCGCGGCCGACGCCGCAGGCGCCGACGCCGTCGTGCTGACCGGCCGCTCCGTCGACCTCTACAACCCGAAGGTCGTCCGCTCCACCACGGGCTCGCTGTTCCACCTGCCCGTCGCGGTCGGCGCCGAACTGCCCGACGTGCTGCAGCGGCTGCGCTCCGCCGGGCTCAGGGCCGTCGCGGCCGATGTGAAGGGCGAGGGCCTGCTCGACGTGCGCGCCAGGGGCGACCTCGCGCAGCCCACGGTGTGGGTCTTCGGCAACGAGGCGCGCGGCCTCGAGGACGAGTCGCTCGAGCTGATGGACGGTGTCGTCGCCGTGCCGATCTACGGCGCCGCGGAGTCGCTCAACCTCGCCACCGCCGCCTCGGTCTGCCTCTACGAGAGCGCCTTCGCGCTCCGCTCCTGACGCATCCGCGCGTCAGCAGTCTGAGACGTTTCAGCCCCGGACTGAGAGAACACCACCTCGGCGTGGTGCGAGGCTGGGAGCGAGCCTGAGTTGTTGCGCTCCGGTTAAGAATCCGCTCATGATTTGACCCGCCCATGCCCGTGTGATTCTCTGACGGAATGGAAGCACCCTCCCAGGCCGGGCGATCGTCCGCTGCCGCCCGCGAGCCCCTCGTCGTCCTCGACGGGGTTCAGAAGCACTACGGCGAGTTCCAGGCGCTGAAGGACATCGATCTGACGATCAACCGCGGCGAGGTGGTCGTGGTCCTCGGTCCCTCCGGGTCGGGCAAGTCGACGCTCTGCCGCACGATCAACCGCCTGGAGACGATCTCCGGCGGCACGATCTCGATCGACGGTCAAACGCTGCCGGAGGAGGGCAAGGGGCTCGCCGCGCTGCGCGCCGACGTCGGCATGGTCTTCCAGTCGTTCAACCTCTTCGCGCACAAGACGATCCTCGAGAACGTCACGCTCGGGCCGATCAAGGTCCGCAAGCTCTCGCGGAAGGCGGCCGAGGCGGAGGCGCAGGCGCTGCTCGACCGCGTCGGCGTCGGGCACCAGGCGGGCAAGACGCCCGCCCAGCTCTCCGGCGGTCAGCAGCAGCGCGTGGCCATCGCCCGCGCCCTGGCGATGAAGCCGAAGGTGATGCTCTTCGACGAGCCGACCTCGGCACTCGACCCGGAGATGATCAACGAGGTCCTCGACGTCATGGTCGGACTCGCCGAGGAGGGCATGACGATGATCGTCGTCACCCACGAGATGGGCTTCGCCCGGAAGGCCGCCCACCGGGTCGTCTTCATGTCCGACGGCGAGATCCTCGAGGACACCGACCCCGAGTCGTTCTTCACCGCCCCGCGCACCGACCGGGCCAAGGACTTCCTCTCGAAGCTGATCACCCACTAGGTCCCCGGCGCCGCGGACGGACTCCGCCTCGGCCGCCGTTCGACAGGTCGTGCCCCGAACCGCGGGGAGCGACCCGACATCGCCCGCTCCAGCGGGCCACACCCCAGGAAGGACGATCATGCGCACCAAGCTCATGTTCATGACCGCGGGACTCGCCGCAGCGGCCCTCACCCTCGCCGGCTGCGCCGGTGACTCCGGGACCGGCACCGGCTCCGACTCCGGCTCCGAGGGGAGCGGAGCGGCCTACGAGGTCGCCACCGACGTCACCCTCGAGGGCAGCCCGACCTTCGACGCCATGTCGGCGGACGACACCGTCACCATCGGCGTCAAGGAGGACCAGCCCGGTCTGGGCTACCTCGACGCCGCGACCGGGGAGCGCTCCGGCTTCGACATCGAGATCGCCAAGTGGGTCGCCGCCTCCCTCGGCTTCTCCGAGGACCAGATCGAGTACCAGCCGATCCCCTCGGCCAACCGCGAGGCCTCGATCGTGAACGGCGACATCGACTACTACGTCGGCACCTACTCGATCACCGACAAGCGCAAGGAGCAGGTCGGCTTCGCCGGACCCTACTTCGAGACCGGGCAGCAGCTGCTCGTCGCCGCGGACAACGACACGATCACCGGGCCGGACGACCTCTCGGCCGACACCACCGTGTGCTCCGCGACCGGCTCGACCCCGATCCAGAACATCCGCACCAACTACCCCGAGGTCCCGACCGAGGAGTTCGACACCTACTCGCAGTGCGTCGACGCCCTGGCCGACGGCCAGGTCGACGCCGTCACCACCGACGGCGCGATCCTGATCGGCTACGCCGCCCAGCGCCCGGACGACCTCAAGGTCGTCGGCGAGCCCTTCAGCACCGAGCTCTACGGCATCGGCCTCGCGAAGGACGACACCGCCCTGCGCGGCTTCATCAACGAGATGCTGACCGACGGCGGTGACACCTGGAGCACGATCTACGACGAGACCCTCGGCCAGTCCGGCACCACGGTCGAGCAGCCCGCGGTCGACGCCTACTAGGCCGACACCCCTGAGGAGTCCCGGGGCGGCGCGTCGCGCACCGCCCCGGGACCTCTCCTGCTCCACGCCGAACCGGCGACCGCTCCCACCTCCCCGATGAAAGGGCACGCAGCATGGATGTTCTCCTGAACAACCTCGACGTGTTCGTCCCCGCGTTCGGCAACACCCTGCTGCTGTTCGCCGTGTCGCTCGTCTTCGCCCTCCTCCTCGGCACCGTGGTGGGAGCGATGCGCGTCTCGCCCGTCCCGATCGCCCGAGCGGTCGGCACCGTCTACGTCAACACCATCCGGAACACGCCGCTGACGCTGCTGATGTTCTTCTTCGCTTTCGGCTACCCCAAGCTCGACCTGCCGGACGTCGAGTACACGAACCTCGCGATCGCCGCCCTGAGCATCTACACCGCGACCTACGTCGCCGAGGTGCTCCGCTCCGGCATCAACACCGTGCCGATCGGCCAGGCCGAGGCGGCCCGCGCGATCGGCCTCGACTTCGGCCTCACGATGACCCAGGTGGTGCTGCCGCAGGCGTTCCGCTCGGTCATCCCGCCGCTGATGAGCGTGCTGATCGCCCTCCTCAAGAACACCACCGTCGCCGCCGGCTTCTCGGTCGCCGAGGCCGGGACGATCGTCCGCGTGCTCAACGAGCGCGGCGAGAACAGCCTCATCGTCGTGCTCTGGGTCGCCCTGGTCTTCGTGGTCCTCGTCACCGCGCTCTCCCTCCTCCAACGCCAGCTCGAGAAGAAGTGGAGGGTCGCCCGATGAGCTCCGTCCTCTTCGACAACCCCGGACCCCGCGCGGTCGCCCGCAACCGCGTCATCGGCGCCGTCGTCGTCCTCGTCCTCGTGGCGCTGCTGGCCTTCGTGCTCTGGCGCTTCGCCGAGTCCGGGCAGTTCTCGCCGGCCAAGTGGCGGGCGTTCGGCTACCCGCTGGTCTGGCAGAGCATCGGCGCGGCGCTCGGGCAGACGCTCGCCGCCTTCGCCACCGCGGGTGTCGCGAGCATCGTGCTCGGCCTGCTGCTGGCGATCGGCCGCCTCTCGGACCGTCGCTGGATCAACCTCCCGGTCACGCTCTTCATCGAGCTGTTCCGCGCGATCCCGGTCCTCATCCTGATGATGCTGATGTACTACGGGCTCCCGTTCGTCGGGCTCAAGCTGACGCCGTACCTCGCCGTGGTCATCGCGCTGACGCTCTACAACGGCTCCGTCTTCTCCGAGATCTTCCGCGCCGGCATCGAGGCCCTCCCGCGCGGCCAGAAGGAGGCGGGCTACGCCATCGGCCTGAGCAAGGCCGGCGTCATGCGCCTCATCCTCTTCCCGCAGGCGATCCGCTCGATGCTGCCCGTGATCATCGCCCAGCTCGTCGTCGCCCTCAAGGACACGGCGCTCGGCTCGATCATCACCTACAACGAGCTGCTCTACTACGCCCGCTACCTCGGCAACCAGCCGAGCCTGGACAGCCCGATCATCCCCGCGGCCATCGTGGTCGGCGCCATCTACATCGGCATCTGCCTGATCCTCTCCGGCATCGCCAAGTGGGTCGAGATCCGCACGAAGAACGGCGGCCGCAAGGGCACCGGCCACCCGGCGGCCCGCGCGACCACCGACACCGCCCTGCTCGCCGCGCAGGACTGAACCCGATTGTGGGAATCGCCTGCGGCGATCCCCACCGCGGTCGGCTGCCGAGGCGGTCGCGTCCCGCAGAGCGTCCCGCGTCCGGCTGGCGCGAATCGCTGTCACGCGATGCGGTGTCGATTCGTCGGCATCGCCCGCGGCGATGTCGACCGCAGTCGGCTCTCTGAGACGGTCGCGTTCCGCAGAGCGTCCTGCGTCCGCCTAGCGCGAATCGCTGGCACGCGATTCACACGTTCGCCTTGCGGGCGGTCGGCGATCTGCAGGGTTCCTGTTCGATATCCGTGCACATGCTGGTCGAGTAGCCCCGCAGGGGCGTATCGAGACCCACCGCTCCGCGAGGAGGACTGGCGGCCGCCGGCTCTGGCTCGGGCGGATCTCGATACGACCGCGCCGCGGGCTACTCGATCAGCATGGAGACCGGCCGGATCCGGGATCGGCCGCGCTGACGGGCACAGACGTCCGCCCGCCCGGGCGAGCGGGCCGCGCGAGGCATCCCTACACTGGGGGATCGTGTCTGACAGCAACCCGATCACCGACGAGGCCGTCTCGGCGGCGACCGCGGAGGCGCTCACCGCGATCCGCGCGGCCGCCGATTCCGCCGCTCTGAAGGCGGCCCGCACCGCCCACCTCGGCGAGGGCTCGGCCCTCGCCCGATTGAACGCGCTGATGCGCTCCGTGCCCCCGGAGTTCAAGGCGGCGTCCGGCAAGCTCGTGGGCGGCGCCCGCAAGGAGGTCGGCGACGCGTACGCCGAGCGCGAGGCGGAGCTCGTCGAGGCCGAGCAGGCCGCGGCGCTCGACGCCGAGCGCGTCGACGTCACCGCCGGCGCCAGCTTCGTGCGCCAGGGCGCCCGCCACCCCCTCTCGCTCCTGCAGGAGTCGATCGCCGACGTGTTCGTCGGCATGGGCTGGGAGATCGCGGAGGGACCCGAGCTCGAGAACGAGTGGTTCAACTTCGACGCCCTCAACTTCGACGAGGACCACCCGGCCCGCGCGATGCAGGACACCTTCTTCGTCGATCCGGTCGAATCGCACCTCGTGCTGCGCACCCACACCTCGCCGGTGCAGATCCGCTCGATGCTCGAGCGCACCCCGCCGATCTACGTGATCGCGCCCGGCCGCGTCTACCGCACCGACGAGCTCGACGCCACGCACACCCCCGTCTTCACGCAGTTCGAGGGCCTCGCCGTCGATCGCGGTCTGACGATGGCGCACCTGCGCGGCACCCTCGAGCACGTCGCCCGTCTCCTGTTCGGCGACGAGGCGAAGATCCGCCTGCGCCCCAACTACTTCCCCTTCACCGAGCCGAGCGCCGAGCTCGACATCTGGCACCCCACCTTCGTCGGCGGTGCCCGCTGGATCGAGTGGGGCGGCTGCGGGATGGTGAACCCGAACGTCCTGCGCTCCGTCGGCATCGACCCGGACGAGTACTCCGGCTTCGCGTTCGGGATGGGGATCGAGCGGACCCTGATGTTCCGCAACGACGTGAAGGACATGCGCGACATGGTCGAGGGCGACGTCCGCTTCAGCAAGCAGTACGGGATGGTGATCTGATGCGCATCCCGCTGAGCTGGCTGGGCGAGTACGTCGACCTCGAGCAGGGCGTCACGACCGAGGCCGTGCACGCGGCGCTCGTGTCGGTCGGCCTGGAGGAGGAGGACGTCCACCGTTTCGACGTCTCCGGCCCCGTCGTGGTCGGCGAGGTCCTCGACCTCTTCCCCGAGCCGCAGAAGAACGGCAAGACCATCAACTGGTGCACCGTCCGCGTCGCGCCCGAGGGGGAGCGCGCGGCCGACGGCGGCGACGACGTCCGCGGCATCGTCTGCGGTGCGCACAACTTCGCGGCCGGCGACAAGGTGGTGGTCTCGCTGCCCGGAGCCGTGCTGCCCGGGCCGTTCCCGATCTCGGCGCGGAAGACCTACGGGCACGTCTCCGACGGGATGATCGCGTCCACCCGCGAGCTCGGCCTCGGCGACGACCACGAGGGCATCCTCCGCCTGGCGAGCCTCGGCATCGACCCCGAGGTCGGCACCGACGCGATCGCGCTCCTCGGGCTCGACGACGCCGCGGTCGAGGTCAATGTGACCCCGGATCGCGGCTACGCCTTCTCGATCCGCGGCATCGCCCGCGAGTACGCCCACGCGACCGGCGCCGCCTTCCGCGACCCCGCGCTCGCGATCACCGCGCCCGAGCGGCTCGAGTCCGCGCCCGTCTTCCCCGTCGCGGTCGAGGACGAGGCTCCGATCCGCGGCCGCGTCGGCTCGTCCGTCTTCGTCACCCGCGTCGTCCGCGGCATCGATCCCTCGCTGCCGACCCCGCCGTGGATGATCGCGCGACTGCGCCTGGCCGGCGTGCGCTCGATCTCGCTGGTCGTCGACATCACCAACTACGTCATGTTCGAGCTCGGGCAGCCGCTGCACGGCTACGACCTCGAGCGCCTGGAGGGCGGCATCGTCGTCCGCCGGGCCCGCGCCGGCGAGACGCTCGAGACGCTCGACGGCCAGACCCGCCGCCTGCACCACGAGGACCTCCTGATCACGGACGACGGCGGTCCGATCGGGCTCGCCGGCGTGATGGGCGGCGCCCGCACCGAGATCACCGACACGACCGCCGACGTGCTGATCGAGGCCGCGAACTTCGACCCGGTGTCGATCGCGCGCACGGCCCGCCGGCACAAGCTGCCGAGCGAGGCGTCGCGCCGCTTCGAGCGCGGCGTGGACCCGCTGGTCGCGCCGGTCGCCGCCGCGCGCGCGGTGCAGCTGCTGGTCGAGCTCGCGGGCGGCACCGCGGACGAGCTCGGCTCGGTGCTCGCCGACGCGGGCGCGGCTGAGGCGATCGAGCTGCCCGACGGCTACATCTCCGGCCTGATCGGCCTCGAGTACACGCCCGAGGAGATCCGCGGCGCCCTGGTCGAGATCGGCGCGAGCGTCGAGGCCGGGGGAGCGGGCCTGCTCGTCACTCCGCCGAGCTGGCGGCCCGACCTGACCGACCGCTCCACCCTCGCGGAGGAGGTCGCCCGGATCACCGGCTACGACCGCATCCCGTCGATCCTCCCCGTGGCGCCTCCCGGCCGCGGCCTCACGCCCGGGCAGCGCCTGCGCCGCACGGTCGCGCAGTCGCTCGCGGCCGCCGGGCTCACCGAGGTGCTGTCCTACCCGTTCCTCTCCCGCTCGATCAACGACCGCTTCGGCTCCGTCGACGGCGATCCGGTGCAGCAGGTGTCGCTGGCGAACCCGCTGGACGCGACCGCGGGGCAGCTGCGGCTCTCTCTCCTGCCCGGACTCGTGCAGGTCGCGGCGCGCAACCGCTCGCGCGGCCTCGTCGACCTGGCCGTCTACGAGATGGGCTCGGTCTTCCTGCCGCAGGGCGACCGCCCGTTCGGCTCCGCGGGCCTGCCCCTCGCCGGCGCGCGTCCGTCCGCGGAGGTCGAGGCGGCGCTGAACGCGGGGATCCCGCGCCAGCCGCTGCACGTCGCCGCGCTGCTGACGGGCTCGGCCCTCGAGCGCCAGCCCGGCGTCGCCGCGCGTGACTTCGACTGGCGCGACGCACTCGACGTCGTGCGCGATGTCGCGGCCGCCTCGGGCGTCGAGCTGCAGATCCGCCAGGGCTCGCACGCCGCCCTGCACCCGGGACGCACGGCCGAGGTGCTGCTCGACGGCGCCGTGGTTGGCCACGCCGGTGAGCTGCTCCCGTCGCTCGCCGACGACCTCGACCTGCCGCACCGCGTGGCGGTGGTCGAGCTCGACCTCGATCCGCTGATCGCCCGCGCCGGCCGCCTCGTCGTCGCGCGCCCGGTCGGCGCGCTCCCCGCGGCGACCCAGGACCTCTCGCTGGTCGTCCCCGCGGTCGTCCCGGCGGCCGACCTGCAGGCCGCCGTGGCGGAGGGAGCCGGCGAGCTGCTCGAGGCGATCCGCCTGGTCGACGACTACCGCGGCGCGGGCGTCCCCGAGGGCTCGAAGTCGCTCACCTTCGCGCTGCGCTTCCGCGCCGCCGACCGCACCCTGACCGCCGCCGAGGCCAGCTCGGCGAAGGAGAGCGGCACCGCGCTCGCCGCCGAGCGCTTCGGCGCGTCGCCGCGCGAGTGAGCGGACGGCCGCCGGTTCCGGCCGGCGGCCGCCCGTCGCGATCGGGCGAGGGCGGGTCCCGCCAGCGACTAGGCTCTCGGGCATGACTTTTTCCGTGGCGGTGGCCGGAGCGAGCGGGTACGCGGGCGGCGAGCTGCTCCGCCTGCTCGCCGATCACCCCGAGTTCGAGGTGCGCACGGTCACGGCGCACTCGAACGCCGGCCAGCCCCTCGCCGCGGTGCAGCCGCACCTGCGCTCGCTGCGCCGACTCGAGCTCGTCGACACGACGACCGAGAACCTGGCGGGCCACGACGTCGTCTTCCTCGCCCTGCCGCACGGCAAGTCCGGCGAGATCACCGCGACGCTCCCCGATGACGTCCTCGTCGTCGACTGCGGCGCCGACCACCGGCTGACGGACGAGCAGGACTGGGCGGAGTACTACGGCGGCGACTTCGCCGGCGCCTGGCCCTACGGCCTGCCCGAGCTGATGCTGGCCGGCTCCGGCCGGCAGCGCGACGTGCTGGCGGGGGTCCGCCGCATCGCCGTGCCGGGCTGCAACGTCACCGCCATCACGCTCGGCCTCGCGCCGGGCCTGCACGCCGGCGTGATCGAGGCCGCCGACCTCGTCTCCGTCCTCGCGGTCGGCCCGTCCGGTGCCGGCAAGAGCCTGCGCACCGACCTGCTGGCGAGCGAGCTGCTCGGCTCCGCCCACGCCTACGGCATCGGCGGCGGGCACCGCCACAACCCGGAGATCCGGCAGAACCTCGCGCTCGCCGGTGCCGGCCCCGTCTCGATCTCGTTCACGCCGATCCTGGTGCCGATGTCGCGCGGCATCCTCGCGACCGCGACCGCGCGCCTCGCACCGGGGGTCTCCGCGCGAGACGTGCGCGAGGCCTGGGAGTCGGCCTACGCCGACGAGCCCTTCGTCCAGCTGCTGCCGGAGGGGGCCTTCCCGCGCACCGCGGACACCGTCGGCGCCAACACCGCGCTGATCGGCCTCGCCGTGGACGAGCGCGCCGGCCGCGTCGTCGTGATCACCGCCCTCGACAACCTCGTCAAGGGCACCGCCGGCGCCGCGATCCAGTCGACCAACATCGCCCTGGGCCTCCCCGAGACCCTCGGCCTGAGCACGAACGGAGTGGCGCCGTGAGCATCACCGCCGCAGCCGGATTCGCCGCGGCCGGGGTCGTCGCCGGCCTGAAGTCGACCGGCGCCCGCGACCTCGCCCTCGTGCACAACCTCGGTCCGCTGCAGAACGCGGCGACGGTCTTCACCAGCAACCGGTGCAAGGCGAATCCGGTGCTCTGGAGCGAGCAGGTGATGCGCGACGGCGTCGTCTCGGCGATCGTGCTCAACTCCGGCGGGGCCAACTGCTACACAGGTGCCGCGGGCTTCCAGGTCACCCACGGCACGGCCGAGGCCGTGGCCGGGAGCCTGGGCGTCTCCGCGGGCGACGTGCTGGTCTGCTCCACCGGCCTCATCGGCGACCAGCTCGACCTCGGCAAGCTCACGGCCGGGGTGACCGAGGCGTCGGCCGCGCTCCCCGGCGCGACCGGCCCCGAGGCCGGCGAGGCGGCGGCCCGCGCGATCATGACGACCGACACCGTGCCGAAGCAGGCGAGCGTCCGCTCCGAGCAGGGCTGGACCGTCGGCGGAATGGCCAAGGGCGCCGGGATGCTCGCGCCGGGGCTCGCGACGATGCTCGTCGTGATCACGACCGATGCGGTCCTCGACTCCGCCGAGCTCGACACCGCGCTCCGCGCGGCGACCCGGGTCACCTTCGACCGCCTCGACTCCGACGGCTGCATGTCGACGAACGACACCGTCGCGCTGCTCGCCAGTGGCGCGAGCGGTGCGACTCCCGAGCACGCCGACTTCACCGCCGCGCTCACCGACGTCTGCCGCGATCTCACGCTCCAGCTCCAGGCCGACGCCGAGGGGGCCGCGCACGACGTGGCGATCCGCGTGCTGAACGCCGCGACCGAGGACGAGGCCGTCGTCGTCGCCCGCGCGGTCTCGCGGAGCAACCTCTTCAAGGCCGCGATCTTCGGCAACGACCCGAACTGGGGCCGGGTGCTGGCCGCGGTCGGCACCACCGACGCGCAGTTCGATCCCTACGGGATCGATGTCGCGATGAACGGCGTGCAGGTCTGCCGGGCCGGCGAACCCGACGAGAGCCGCGACCTGGTCGACCTCGCCCCGCGCAAGGTCTCGGTCGACATCGATCTGCACGCCGGGGACGCCACGGCGACGATCTGGACCAACGACCTCACCCACGACTACGTCCACGAGAACTCGGCGTACTCCAGCTGATGAGCGCCGAGAACCCGGTGAGCACCGACGATCCGACCGAGGCCGAGACCCTCGCGCTGCGCGACGCCGTGGCCGTCAAGGCCGGCACCCTGATCGAATCGCTGCCCTGGCTGCAGCGGTTCCACGGCAGGACGATGGTGATCAAGTTCGGCGGCAACGCCATGGTGTCGGAGGAGCTCCAGCGCGCCTTCGCGCAGGACATCGTCTACCTGCACTACGCCGGCATCCGTCCGGTCGTCGTGCACGGCGGCGGCCCGCAGATCTCGGCGATGCTCGACCGGCTCGGCATCGCCAGCGAGTTCCGCGGCGGCTACCGGGTGACCAGTCCCGAGGCGATGGACGTCGTGCGGATGGTGCTCACCGGCAGCATCAGCCGCGACATCGTCCGGCGGATCAACGAGTACGGGCCGCTGGCCGCCGGGATCTCCGGTGAGGACGCCGGGCTCTTCGTCGGCCGTCGTCGCGGCGTCGTGTTGGACGGGGTCGAGCACGACCTGGGCCTCGTCGGCGACGTGATCTCCGTCGATCCCGCCGCCGTCCTCGCCCAGCTCGACGCCGGCCGGATCCCGGTCGTCTCCTCGATCGCGCCCGACTCCGACGACCCGACGCAGTCGCTGAACGTGAACGCCGACGCCGCCGCGGCAGCGCTCGCCGTCGCCGTCGGCGCCGAGAAGCTCGTGATCCTCACCGACGTCCCCGGGCTGTACGCCGACTGGCCCGACCGCGACTCCCTCGTGTCGCACATCGCCTCCGACGAGCTCGCGGCCCTGCTGCCCTCGCTCGAGTCGGGGATGATCCCCAAGATGACGGCGTGCCTCGACGCGGTGCTCGGCGGGGTGCCGAAGGCCGCGATCATCGACGGCCGCGTCCCGCACTCGATGCTGCTCGAGGTCTTCACCTCCGAGGGCGTCGGCACCGAGGTCGTCGCCTCAGCCGATCCTCGCGACCGGGAGCGAACGTCGGGCCGCTGACCACCAGCGGCCCCGGCTCCGAGCGCCACCCCGACCGGGTGCGCGCACCGACGGCCCTCCCGGCCGGACCGCTTCTGCTCGAAAGGCTCGACATGTCCACCGACACCGCTACCAGCGCCTCCGCGCCCGAAGTGCCTTCCTCCGCACCGGCCGTGGAGGCCGCCTCCGACCGCACCGCCGAGGGGCGCGACCGCTACGCCGCCGCGATGATGCAGACCTTCGCCGCCCCGCTCGCCGTGCTCGAGCGCGGTGAGGGCTGCCGGGTCTGGGACGTCGACGGCCGCGAGTACCTCGACTTCCTCGGCGGGATCGCCGTGAACTCCCTCGGCCATGCGCACCCGGTCTTCGTCGAGGCCGTGACCTCCCAGGCCGGCGCGCTCGCGCACGTCTCCAACTACTTCGCCACCGCACCGCAGATCCGGCTGGCCGAGAAGCTCCGCGAGCTCACCGGCGCGGGCGAGGCGGGCCGCGTCTACTTCGCGAACTCCGGCACCGAGGCGAACGAGGCGGCCTTCAAGCTCGCCCGCCTGCACGGGGCCGGCGGCCGGCACCGCATCCTGGCGCTGCAGAACGCCTTCCACGGGCGCACGATGGGCGCCCTGGCGATGACCGGCAAGGCCGCGATGCGCGCGCCGTTCGAGCCGATGCCCGGTGGAGTCGAGCACATCGAGGCGACGGTCGAGGCCCTCGAGGCCGCGATCGACGAGTCGGTCGCCGCGCTGATCGTCGAGCCGATCCAGGGTGAGGCGGGCGTCATCCCGCTGCCGGACGGCTTCCTGAAGCGTGCCCGCGAGCTCACGCTCGAGCACGGTGTCCTGCTGATCGTCGACGAGATCCAGACCGGGATCGGCCGCACCGGCAGCTGGTTCGCCTACCAGCGGGCCGGCATCCTGCCCGACGCGATCACCCTGGCCAAGGGCCTCGGCGGCGGCTTCCCGGTCGGCGCCCTGGTCACCTTCGGCGCGGCCTCCGAGCTGCTGCAGAAGGGCCACCACGGCAGCACCTTCGGCGGCAACCCGCTCGCGACCGCGGTCGCCGGCGCGGTGATCGGCGAGATCGAGCGCGCCGATCTGCTCCGGAACGCCCGGGAGCGCGGCGCGCAGCTGACCGGGGGCGTGCTCGGCCTCGGCTCACCGCTGATCGCCGGCGTGCGTGGCGCCGGTCTTCTGCTCGGCATCGCGCTCAGCGAACCCGTCGCCGCCCGGCTCGCCGCCACCGCGATGGCGGAGGGACTCATCGTCAACGCGCCGAACGAGTCCAGCATCCGGATCGCGCCGCCCCTGATCATCACCGCCGCCGACGTCGACGAGTTCGTCGCCCGCTTCGGCCGCGCGGTGCAGGCGCTCGACGCCTGAACGACCCGACCTCCTTCCCCGATCGAAAGCGAACCGCAGCCGTGACCCGCCACTTCCTCCGCGACGACGACATCACCCCCGCCGAGCAGGCCGAGATCCTCGACCTCGCCCTCGAGCTCAAGCGCGACCGCTTCTCGCGCACCCCGCTCGCCGGCCCGCAGACCGTCGCGGTCATCTTCGACAAGTCCTCCACCCGCACCCAGGTGTCCTTCGCCGTCGGCATCGCCGATCTCGGCGGAAGCCCGCTGATCATCTCGACCGCGAGCAGCCAGCTCGGCGGCAAGGAGACCGCGTCGGACACCGCGCGCGTGCTCGAGCGCCAGGTCGCGGCCATCGTCTGGCGCACCTACGCGCAGTCCGGGCTGGAGGAGATGGCGGCGGGCACCCGCGTCCCCGTCGTCAACGCGCTCTCGGACGAGTTCCACCCCTGCCAGCTGCTCGCCGACCTGCTGACGATCCGCGAGCACCGCGGTCGCCTCGCCGGGCTCACGCTGACCTTCTTCGGCGACGGCGCGAGCAACATGGCGCACTCCTACCTGCTGGCCGGCGCGACGGCGGGGATGCACGTCCGGATCGTCTCGCCCGCGGACTACGCTCCCGATCCGGCCGTGCTCGCGGACGCCCAGCGCATCGCGGCCACCACCGGCGGCTCGGCCACCACCACGACCGACCCGGCCGCGGGTGCCGCCGGCTCGGACATCGTGATCACCGACACCTGGGTCTCGATGGGCAAGGAGGAGGAGAAGGCCGCACGGGTCGCCACCTTCCGCGACTACCGGGTCGACTCCGACACGATGGCGGCCGCCGCCTCCGACGCGCTCTTCCTGCACTGCCTGCCCGCCGACCGCGGCTACGAGGTGACCGCCGAGGTCATCGACGGGCCGCAGAGCGTGATCTGGGATGAGGCGGAGAACCGCCTGCACGCCCAGAAGGCCCTGCTGGTCTGGCTCCTCGAGCGCGCCGGCACCCCCGACGCCGCTCAGTAGACTCGACAGCCGACCCCGAGGAGAACCATGACGGAACGACCCTCCGCCCGCGCGGGCGAGGCCGGCGCGCTCTGGGGAGGCCGGTTCGCCGGCGGCCCGTCACCCGAGCTGGCCGCGCTCTCGAAGTCGACGCACTTCGACTGGCAGCTCGCCGAGTACGACATCGCCGGCTCCCGCGCGCACGCCCGGGCCCTCGCGACCGCCGGCTACCTCGACGACGCCGAGCTGGCCGGGATGCTCGACGCGCTCGAGCGCCTGCGCTCGGCGGTGGTCGAGGGCCGCTTCACCGCGGACGACGCCGACGAGGACGTGCACGGAGCGCTCGAGCGCGGCCTGATGCTCGAGGCGGGCCCGGAGCTCGGCGGCAAGCTGCGCGCCGGGCGCTCGCGCAACGACCAGATCGCGACCTTCGTGCGGATGTACCTCCGCGACCACGCCGCGGTCATCGCCGAGCTGGTGGTGCAGCTGATCGATGCGATCGCCGCGCAGGCGTCGGCGCACCCCGCAGCGATCATGCCGGGCCGCACGCATCTGCAGCACGCGCAGCCGGTCCTGCTCGCGCACCACCTGCTCGCGCACGCCTGGGCGCTGCTGCGCGACCTCGAGCGCCTCCGCGACTGGGCGGTCCGTGCCGACGTGTCGCCGTACGGCTCCGGTGCGCTCGCCGGCTCGACCCTCGGACTCGACGCGGGGGCGGTCGCGCGCGAGCTCGGCTTCGCCGCGAGCGTGCCCAACTCGATCGACGGCACCGCGAGCCGCGACCTCGTCGCCGAGTTCGCCTTCGTGAGCGCGATGATCGGCATCGACGTCTCGCGGATCGCGGAGGAGATCATCCTCTGGAACACGCGCGAGTTCGCCTTCGTCACCCTCGACGACGGCTACTCGACCGGGTCGTCGATCATGCCGCAGAAGAAGAACCCCGACATCGCCGAGCTCGCGCGCGGCAAGGCGGGTCGGCTGCTCGGCAACCTGACAGGCCTGCTCGCGACGCTGAAGGCGCTCCCGCTCGCGTACAACCGCGACCTGCAGGAGGACAAGGAGCCGGTCTTCGACTCGGTGACCACGCTCGAGGTGCTCCTCCCCGCGTTCAGCGGGATGATCGCCACGCTGACCTTCCACACCGACCGGATGGCCGAGCTCGCCCCGCAGGGCTTCTCGCTCGCGACCGACGTCGCGGAGTGGCTGGTCAAGAAGCACGTGCCGTTCCGCGACGCGCACGAGATCACCGGCGAGCTGGTCAAGCTCGCCGAGACCCGGGGCCTCGGTCTCGAGGACCTCGACGACGAGGCGCTGCGCTCGGTGTCGCCCCTGCTGACGCCCGACGTCCGCTCGGTGCTCAGCATCGAGGGCTCGGTCGCCAGCCGCGACGGCGTCGGCGGCACCGCACCCGACCGGGTGACGGAGCAGCTTGCGCAGCTGACCGAGCGCGTGCGCGTCGTCCGGTCCGCCCTCCGCGGGGAGGCGTCGTGACGCTCCAAGGCCCGCCCGGCGACGACGGCCGTCCGCCGCTGCCGCCGTGGCAGCAGCGGACCCTCGTCGTCGTCGCGGGGGTCGTGATCATCGCGGTGATCATCGTCACCGTGGTCTCGGGCCAGAGCTTCTTCTAGGGATGCCGGAGCCGCTCGACCTGTCGCGCTCGGCCCTCGAGGTCGCTCCCGATCTGCTCGGAGCGGTGCTGCTGCACCGCACCGACGAGGGCGTCGTCGGCGTCCGGCTGACCGAGGTCGAGGCGTACCTCGGACTCGGCGAGGACCCCGGATCGCACGCGCACCGGCGCCGGTCGCCGCGGAACGCGCCGATGTTCGACGAGCCGGGCACGGTCTACGCGTACTTCAGCTACGGCATGCACACCTGCGTGAACCTGGTCTGCTCGCCGGCGGGCACGGCGTCGGCGGTGCTGCTGCGCGCCGGCGAGATCGTCGCGGGGGAGGAGCTCGCGCTGCTCCGCCGAGGTCCGGTCCGCCCGAGGGACCTCGCCCGCGGTCCGGCGCGGCTCGCGAAGGCGCTCGGGGTGACCCTCGCGGAGTCGGGCGATCCGATGTCGGCGGCCTTCGAGCTGCTGCCGCGCGAGGCGCCGGTGGCGATCGAGGCGTCCGCGCGCACCGGGGTCTCCGGCGAAGGAGGGGGCGACGCCTTCCCCTGGCGGTTCTCGATCTCCGGCGACCCGACGGTCTCGCCGTACCGGCGTGCGGTCGTCCGCCGTCGCGCGGAGTCGGGCGGCGGTCAGCCCGCGAGGTAGAGGCGCGCGAGGATCCCGAGCGCTGCGGACCAGGCGAGGCTGGCGAGCGTGCCGATGATGAAGCGCTCCCGTGCCTCCGGGGACGCCAGCTCGCTGAAGCGGCCGACGCCCTTGACGGCGACGATCACGGCGACGCCCTCCGGCAGACCGCTGAGCAGGGCGCCGGCGGTGGCGATCCGCTCGAGCACGCCGATGGTGGTGCCGCCGCGCAGCACCTCGATCGGCTGGCCGATCGCGGACGGAGCGACCCCGGGGGTGCCGGGGCGCTGAGCGGCGGCGATCATGATGCCGCCGTGCGCGCCGCTGCGGGAGTCGGTGGTCGCGAGATCGAGGGTGAGCAGGACCACCGGCCCGCCGCCGAGGACCGCGAGTGCGAAGGCGAGCACCACGACGGCGAGAGCGAGCGCCGGGGGAGCGGAGGCACCGGCCACGCCGGTCAGCAGGAAGGCGGCGGCCGTGGCGCCGATGCTGATCCAGCCGAGCGAGGGGCGGCGCAGGCGCACCGCGAGGACGGCGCCCGCGACTCCGGCGAGGAGCACCAGGAGCACGCCGGTCCAGGAGGCGGACTGGGCGGCGACGGCGAAGGTCTCGGGCAGTGCGGCGCGGAGTGCCGTCATCGGGGTGTCCTCTCGGAAGCGGGTGCGGAAGCGGAAGGGGCGCTGGTCTCAGTGGAGCCCTGCGCCGACGGGTCGGCGCTCGCCGCCGCGTCGGGGTCGAGCGTACGGTCGACCACCATCAGCAGCCGGGCGAGGGCGTCCCGTGCCGGTCCGTCGGCGCGCGCGCTCGCGGTCCGCACCCGGAGGCTGACCGCCTGGGGGGAGACGGCGAGACGCTCGGCCGCCTCCTTCTGCGAGAGCCCCGCGTCCAGGAGGTCGACGATCTCCCAGCCGGCCGGGGTCCGCGAGTCCCGGAGGTGGAGCAGCGGATCGAACAGAGCCTGGGCGTCGCCGACCGAGGGGAAAACGTCCTCGGGGGAGTCGGCGCCGGCGTGGTCCGCGCCGGGGGAGTCGGGGTCGAGGGAGAAGCGGGTCGCCCGTCCCTTCGCCGCCTCGACCGCGCGACGCGCCGCGAAGTACGCCGCTCCGCGGGCGGCACGGGTGGTCCGGGGCAGCGGCCGCTCGATCGCGCCGATGCCGAGGCCGATGCTCCAGTGCCCGGAGCGGTGGAGCGCGAGGACCACGGACACGACGGCCTCGGCGCGGTCGAGCACGAACTGGAACTCGTCGCCCGCGGTGCGCTCGGGAGGGAGCACGAAGGACGACGCCTCCGATTCGAGCAGAGCGGTGATCGCCTGCTCGACCCGGTCGTCGTCGTGACGACTGTCGCGCTGATCGGCGGTGATGACGAACACGATGACCTCCTCAATCAAGTATCAGGGCTTGATGCCTCGAGATCAAGCTCCCGGACTTGATCCCGCGCCGAGCGCGCCGTCGGCCTCGCGCTACCCTGGACGGGTGACCGATCAGGACTCCCGCGGATCCGCGACCATCCCGTCGCTCGATCCCTCGTTCGAGAACGTCTGGGACGAGCTCGTCTGGCGTGGCGCGATCCATGTGTCGACCGACGCGGCAGCGCTGCGCGAGCTCCTCGCCGGAGACCCGATCACCTACTACTGCGGCTTCGACCCGACCGCGCCGAGCCTGCACCTGGGCAACCTGGTGCAGTTGATCGTGCTCCGCCGGCTCCAGCTCGCGGGGCACCGGCCCCTCGGCCTCGTCGGCGGATCCACCGGACTCATCGGGGACCCCAGGCCGACGGCCGAGCGGACGCTCAACTCCCGCGAGACGGTGGTCGAGTGGGTGTCCCGCCTGCAGGCGCAGGTGTCGCGGTTCCTCTCGACCGAGGGGGAGAACCCGCTGCGGCTGGTGAACAACCTCGACTGGACGGCGCCGCTGTCGGCGATCGACTTCCTCCGCGAGATCGGCAAGCACTTCCGCGTGGGCACGATGCTCAAGAAGGACGCGGTCAGCGCGCGCCTGAACTCCGACGCGGGGATCAGCTACACCGAGTTCAGCTACCAGATCCTGCAGGGGCTGGACTACCTCGAGCTCTACCGCCAGTACGGCTGCGTCCTGCAGACGGGTGGCAGCGACCAGTGGGGCAACCTCACCAGCGGGACCGATCTGATCCACCGGACGGAGGGGGTCTCGGTGCACGCCATCGGGACGCCGCTGGTGATGAACTCCGACGGGACGAAGTTCGGCAAGAGCGAGGGCAACGCCGTCTGGCTCGACCCGTCGCTCACCAGCCCGTACGCGTTCTACCAGTTCTGGCTCAACACCGACGACCGCGACGTGGCGGCCCGGCTGAAGACCTTCACCTACCTGCCGCGCACCGAGATCGAGCGGCTCGAGCAGGCGAGTGTGGAAGCACCGTTCAAGCGGGAGGCGCAGCGCGCGCTCGCGAGCGAGGTCACCACTCTCGTGCACGGGGAGGCGGTGACGGCCTCGGTGATCGCGGCCTCCTCGGCGCTCTTCGGTCGCGGGTCGCTGGAGGGCATCGACGCGGGGATCCTGCGGGGGGCGCTCCAGGCGGTGACGACGGTCGAGGCGACCGCGTCGACCCCGGTGGTGCAGGCCTTCGTGGAGGCCGGACTCGTCGCGAGTCTCGGCGAGGCCCGCCGGGCGATCGGCCAGGGCGGTCTCTCGGTGAACAACACCGCGGTGTCGGACGACGCCGCCGTGCTCGGCGACCTCCCGCTGATCGACGGGATCGCCGTGCTGCGCCGCGGCAAGAAGAGCTTCGCCGGCGCCTTCGTCTCCTGACGGGAGTCCGATCCGCCCCGCGAGGAGCCCGGATCGCGACACGCCCGGGCGACGAGCGATTTGCAGGGCCGCGAAACCTCGACGTAATGTAACTCCTCGTCAGCCCAAAGGAGCGGACAGCGAGAGTCGGATGCAGAGCATCGTGACCCGCCGGCCCCCCTCAAGCGATGACCATCCCCTCGCTCCCAAGCCTGTTAGAGATTCGTCTCTTGATGGCGGCGGACCGCGAGCGTAAGATGCAAAGCCTCCGCGGGACCCAGGTCCTCGGCTTCGGTGCACGGCCTCGGCTGCGCACGATGACGGCGAGACGATCTCCGGATCCGACGCCGAGCATGACGAAGACGCCGACTTGACACGGCCTGCGGATGTGCTAAGTTAGTCGAGTTGCCACGGAGGCGATCGGGACTTCGGTTCTGATAAGCCTACCCGGTCTCGGCGACACGAACAAATCGAACGGCCCGCCTAAATCAGGCCGGCTCTCGGTACAACATCTTCGATCACTTCCGTTGTGAAGCACCTCTTGAGGTGTGGAGGCGGGATGTGTCCGATTCTTGAGAACTCAACAGCGTGCACTATGTTCAATGCCAAATTTATAACCCCGTCCGGGTCTTGTGATCCGGTTGGGTTCCTTTGGAAATTGATGTCAGTAATGATGTCTTATTTGCTAGAGGTCAAACTTGAGTGCCTTCCTTTCGGGGTTGGTGTTCGTAATTTTTTTACGGAGAGTTTGATCCTGGCTCAGGACGAACGCTGGCGGCGTGCTTAACACATGCAAGTCGAACGATGAAGCCCAGCTTGCTGGGTGGATTAGTGGCGAACGGGTGAGTAACACGTGAGTAACCTGCCCTTGACTCTGGGATAAGCGCTGGAAACGGCGTCTAATACCGGATACGACCTGCCCCGGCATCGGGTGCGGGTGGAAAGTTTTTCGGTCAAGGATGGACTCGCGGCCTATCAGGTAGTTGGTGAGGTAATGGCTCACCAAGCCGACGACGGGTAGCCGGCCTGAGAGGGTGACCGGCCACACTGGGACTGAGACACGGCCCAGACTCCTACGGGAGGCAGCAGTGGGGAATATTGCACAATGGGCGAAAGCCTGATGCAGCAACGCCGCGTGGGGGATGACGGCCTTCGGGTTGTAAACCTCTTTTAGTAGGGAAGAAGGGCTTCGGCTTGACGGTACCTGCAGAAAAAGCACCGGCTAACTACGTGCCAGCAGCCGCGGTAATACGTAGGGTGCAAGCGTTGTCCGGAATTATTGGGCGTAAAGAGCTCGTAGGCGGTTTGTCGCGTCTGCTGTGAAAACCCGAGGCTCAACCTCGGGCCTGCAGTGGGTACGGGCAGACTAGAGTGCGGTAGGGGAGAATGGAATTCCTGGTGTAGCGGTGGAATGCGCAGATATCAGGAGGAACACCGATGGCGAAGGCAGTTCTCTGGGCCGTTACTGACGCTGAGGAGCGAAAGCGTGGGGAGCGAACAGGATTAGATACCCTGGTAGTCCACGCCGTAAACGTTGGGAACTAGATGTGGGGACCTTTCCACGGTCTCCGTGTCGCAGCTAACGCATTAAGTTCCCCGCCTGGGGAGTACGGCCGCAAGGCTAAAACTCAAAGGAATTGACGGGGGCCCGCACAAGCGGCGGAGCATGCGGATTAATTCGATGCAACGCGAAGAACCTTACCAAGGCTTGACATATACCGGAAACTTCCAGAAATGGTTGCCCCGCAAGGTCGGTATACAGGTGGTGCATGGTTGTCGTCAGCTCGTGTCGTGAGATGTTGGGTTAAGTCCCGCAACGAGCGCAACCCTCGTTCTATGTTGCCAGCACGTCATGGTGGGAACTCATAGGAGACTGCCGGGGTCAACTCGGAGGAAGGTGGGGATGACGTCAAATCATCATGCCCCTTATGTCTTGGGCTTCACGCATGCTACAATGGCCGGTACAAAGGGCTGCGATACCGTAAGGTGGAGCGAATCCCAAAAAGCCGGTCTCAGTTCGGATTGAGGTCTGCAACTCGACCTCATGAAGTCGGAGTCGCTAGTAATCGCAGATCAGCAACGCTGCGGTGAATACGTTCCCGGGCCTTGTACACACCGCCCGTCAAGTCATGAAAGTCGGTAACACCCGAAGCCAGTGGCCTAACCGCAAGGAGGGAGCTGTCGAAGGTGGGATCGGTGATTAGGACTAAGTCGTAACAAGGTAGCCGTACCGGAAGGTGCGGCTGGATCACCTCCTTTCTAAGGAGCATCTGGACACCATGCGTTCTTGAACGTAGAGGTTGTTCCAGGCGCCAGATCAAAGCGAATGTCTTTGCTGGTAGCTCATGGGTGGAACATTGAACTGGGTGCAGGAAGAGATTCGTCTCGTGTCAGTACAGCCTTCGGGTTGGGAACGCATGAGCGGGTGGGCTACTGCACATGCACGCTGTTGGGTCCTGAGGGACCGGGCCGGCTGCTTCCTTCGGGGAGTGGCTGGATCTCGACTCTCCTGGATCCTTTTTCCACGCCTGGGTGTGTGGGGGAGGGATACCGCCCGTATTTTGAGAACTACACAGTGGACGCGAGCATCTTAGACTCGGGCAGCCTTTGCGGGTTGTTCGGGTCGACAAGATTCGCAAGGAGCAGCCTTCGGGTTGTGTTCTTGCCAATCATTGGATCTGCAACTTTTCGAGTTGTGGTTTCTTAAACTCATGTGATTTTCAAGTTTTTAAGAGCAAACGGTGAATGCCTTGGCATCTGGAGCCGAAGAAGGACGTCGTAATCTGCGATAAGCCTCGGGGAGCTGATAAACGAGCTGTGATCCGAGGATTTCCGAATGGGGAAACCCCGCCAGGCCCCTTGTGGCGACCTGGTGACTCCCGCCTGAATATATAGGGCGGGTAGAGGGAACGTGGGGAAGTGAAACATCTCAGTACCCACAGGAAGAGAAAACAACAGTGATTCCGTCAGTAGTGGCGAGCGAACGCGGAAGAGGCTAAACCGAATCATGTGTGATACCCGGCAGGGGTTGCATGGTCGGGGTTGTGGGACTTTTCGTTGTGTTCTGCCGAGCACTGAACGTTACAGCGCATCATAGACGAACAGGTTTGAATGCCTGGCCAGAGCGGGTGCGAGCCCCGTAGTCGAAATGGTGTTATGGCGTGAAGAGTATCCCAAGTAGCACGGGGCCCGAGAAATCCCGTGTGAATCTGTCAGGACCACCTGATAAGCCTAAATACTCCCAGATGACCGATAGCGGACAAGTACCGTGAGGGAAAGGTGAAAAGTACCCCGGGAGGGGAGTGAAATAGTACCTGAAACCGTTTGCTTACAAACCGTCGGAGCTCCCATGTTGGGGTGACGGCGTGCCTTTTGAAGAATGAGCCTGCGAGTTAGTGCTCTGTGGCGAGGTTAACCCGTGTGGGGCAGCCGTAGCGAAAGCGAGTCCGAATAGGGCGATTCAGTCGCAGGGTCTAGACCCGAAGCGAAGTGATCTATCCATGGCCAGGTTGAAGCGACGGTAAGACGTCGTGGAGGACCGAACCCACTTCAGTTGAAAATGGAGGGGATGAGCTGTGGATAGGGGTGAAAGGCCAATCAAACTTCGTGATAGCTGGTTCTCTCCGAAATGCATTTAGGTGCAGCGTTGCGTGTTTCTTGCCGGAGGTAGAGCTACTGGATGGCCGATGGGGCCCAAAAGCTTACTGACGTCAGCCAAACTCCGAATGCCGGTAAGTGAGAGCGCAGCAGTGAGACTGTGGGGGATAAGCTTCATAGTCGAGAGGGAAACAACCCAGACCACCAACTAAGGTCCCTAAGCGCGTGCTAAGTGGGAAAGGATGTGGAGTTGCACAGACAACCAGGAGGTTGGCTTAGAAGCAGCCACCCTTGAAAGAGTGCGTAATAGCTCACTGGTCAAGTGATTCCGCGCCGACAATGTAACGGGGCTCAAGCACGCCACCGAAGTTGTGGCATTGACATTAGTGGTAGGCCTTCGTGGTCCAGCCGTGTTGATGGGTAGGAGAGCGTCGTGTGGCGAGTGAAGCGGCGGTGTGAACCAGCCGTGGACGCCACACGAGTGAGAATGCAGGCATGAGTAGCGAAAGACGGGTGAGAAACCCGTCCTCCGGAAGACCAAGGGTTCCAGGGTCAAGCTAATCTTCCCTGGGTAAGTCGGGACCTAAGGCGAGGCCGACAGGCGTAGTCGATGGACAACGGGTTGATATTCCCGTACCGGCGAAGAACCGCCCAAGACAATCCAGTAGTGCTAAGTATCTGAATCCCTTTGATGGATCCCTTCGGGGTGAAGCGTTGGGCCTAGCGTACGAACCCGTGCTGGTGCGTTTAGCGTATTAACAGGTGTGACGCAGGAAGGTAGCCGAGCCGGGCGATGGTTGTCCCGGTCTAAGGATGTAGGGCGAACGATAGGCAAATCCGTCGTTCATACAGCCTGAGATCTGATGGGTAGACGCAAGTCGAAATCGGTGATCCTATGCTGCCAAGAAAAGCATCGACGCGAGGTTCTAGCTGCCCGTACCCCAAACCGACTCAGGTGGTCAGGTAGAGAATACTAAGGAGATCGAGAGAATCGTGGTTAAGGAACTCGGCAAAATGCCCCCGTAACTTCGGGAGAAGGGGGGCCTGAGGCGTGAACGGACTTGCTCCGGGAGCGTTCGATGGCCGCAGAGACCAGTGGGAAGCGACTGTTTACTAAAAACACAGGTCCGTGCTAAGTCGCAAGACGATGTATACGGACTGACGCCTGCCCGGTGCTGGAAGGTTAAGAGGAACGGTTAGCCGCAAGGCGAAGCTGAGAATTTAAGCCCCAGTAAACGGCGGTGGTAACTATAACCATCCTAAGGTAGCGAAATTCCTTGTCGGGTAAGTTCCGACCTGCACGAATGGCGTAACGACTTCCCAGCTGTCTCAACCGCGAACTCGGCGAAATTGCATTACGAGTAAAGATGCTCGTTACGCGCAGCAGGACGGAAAGACCCCGTGACCTTTACTATAGTTTGGTATTGGTGTTCGGTGTGGCTTGTGTAGGATAGGTGGGAGACTGTGAAGCGGGCACGCTAGTGTTCGTGGAGTCATTGTTGAAATACCACTCTGGTCACTCTGGATATCTAACTTCGGACCCTAATCGGGTTCAGGGACAGTGCCTGATGGGTAGTTTAACTGGGGCGGTTGCCTCCTAAAGAGTAACGGAGGCGCCCAAAGGTTCCCTCAACCTGGTTGGCAATCAGGTGTCGAGTGTAAGTGCACAAGGGAGCTTGACTGTGAGACTGACAAGTCGAGCAGGGACGAAAGTCGGGACTAGTGATCCGGCAGTGGCTTGTGGAAGCGCTGTCGCTCAACGGATAAAAGGTACCTCGGGGATAACAGGCTGATCTTGCCCAAGAGTCCATATCGACGGCATGGTTTGGCACCTCGATGTCGGCTCGTCGCATCCTGGGGCTGGAGTAGGTCCCAAGGGTTGGGCTGTTCGCCCATTAAAGCGGTACGCGAGCTGGGTTTAGAACGTCGTGAGACAGTTCGGTCCCTATCCGCTGCGCGCGCAGGAAATTTGAGAAGATCTATCCCTAGTACGAGAGGACCGGGATGGACGAACCTCTGGTGTGTCAGTTGTTCCGCCAGGAGCACCGCTGATTAGCTACGTTCGGAACGGATAACCGCTGAAAGCATCTAAGCGGGAAGCCGGCTTCGAGATGAGATTTCCATCCCTTCGGGGGAGAGGCTCCCAGCCAGACGACTGGGTTGATAGGCCGGATGTGGAAGACAGGACTAAAGACTGTCGGAGCTGACCGGTACTAATAAGCCGATAACTTGATAATCACTACA